>CAZHHW010000112.1:0-10104 GCA_964532385.1 uncultured Gammaproteobacteria bacterium
TGAAATTGTTTCTTCGCTTCTTTTGCGGCCTGCGCTTGTTCCGCATCGTACGCCTTACCGGACCAGAGCATTTCGTAGGCGATCTCTTCGTTGCCGTTTTCGCAAATCTCCAGTACGCGTTGAAACAGCGGTTGAAAAGTTGAGCTGCGATGGGATTGTTCATGGTCTTCGAATGAATTCCAGAAGGTCGTGACCAACGCCTCGCGGCCTTTCAATTCGTTTTGCTGCACCTGGCCCGCCGTGCTGCCTTCGTTCGAAACCTGTCCGCTGTTTATGCAAACGAAACCGCCGACGAATCCGGTGGTGGAGTGGTAGGTCTTTACATTTTCACACAGTACCGCAACGCGCTCTTCCAGGTCGGCGACGGTATATCCCGCCTTGAGAATGACGCGATTTATAGTCACAACGCCGTTATGGGGAAATCCAGGAATTAATCCGCTCATGTGGCATACCTCTCTGAATCAGTTAATTAGCATTTACTTATTTATAGGCCTGCAACCCACGATATTAAATATTACTAAGGGCATAGGCTCACACTATCGTTGAGGAAACTCGAGGGGGTAGCGAACAGATGCGGCAAATTAGAGCTACTCGCGGTAGTTCACTGCCACGATGACAAAGCGTAATGTGCCGCGAGGTGTGACTACCGCAATTTCGTCGTCCAGCGTTTTTTTCAGCAGGGCTTTGGCCATGGGCGAATCCAGGCTGATCCAGAGCTTGTCTGGATTAAATTCGTCGGGCCCCACGATGCGATAAATAACTTGCTTGCCTTCATCGTCTTCGAGTGTCACCCACGCGCCGAAGAACACGCGGGTTGGATCGCTGGGCAACTGCCCCACGACGATTAAATCCGGCAGCCGTTTTTGTAAATAGCGAATGCGGCGGTCGATCTCGCGCAGTTCTTTTTTCCGGTAAATATATTCGGCATTTTCCGAGCGGTCGCCTTCGGCAGCCGCCGCAGACAAGGCTTTGGTAACCTCCGTGCGGCGCTTCCACAAAGCGGCGAGTTCTTGTTGTAAAGCCGCCATACCCGCAGGCGTGATGTAGGGTGAGGCGGGAGGTTGAGAGGGACGGTAGCGCGACATGCGCAGAAGCATATCCCAACCCGCTAACAGGGTTGGGCCGCAGTGATATGATCGTGAAAATTTTCCGGAGATTCCCCGCGCCGGTTTGGGATAGGGAGGAGGTGTGCGATGGCCGATGCCTTGGTGTGCTGGAAGTGCGGTGGATCGTTGGCGGCATTGTTGCTGCCGTTCGGTCGCGCCGAAGTGTGTCCAGCGTGCAATGCGGACGTGCGGGTTTGCCGGATGTGCGTATTCTTCGATCCATCGCGCAGCAAGCAGTGCCGCGAGCCGGTTGTGGATGAAGTGCGTGACAAAGAGCGTTCGAACTTCTGCGACTACTTCAAGCCTAAACCGGGGGCGCATCGCGCCGGCGACGATGCAGCGGAACGCGCGCGCGAACAATTGGAAAAACTGTTTGGCGGTAAATCATAGAGTTGCCTACAGAGTACTTCTCCACTCCTCGAAAATGAGGCGGGCTGTCAATACCTGCGCTTACATGTAGAAGAAGCGGTTCTTGTCTTAATATTTAGAATGCCGAGGAAATTTTGCGAATTTACCGGAAATTAGGCTGGTACTTCCGATTGCATTGGCAGCGCTACACAGCAGCGATGGCGGCACTGTTTATTGTTGCCGCGTTGCTGCTGATACCGCCGTGGCTGACGGGGCGTGTGGTGGATGCGGTGGCGCAACACACGCTGACGGCGGCGCAGCTTACCGGATACATGTTGTTGCTGGTGGTGGTTGCATTAGCCGTATACGGATTGCGCTACGCATGGCGCTTGCTGTTATTCGGCGCGTCGTACCGTTTGGCGGCATTATTGCGCCAGCGCATATACCAGCATCTCACGCTCATGGCGCCCGCGTTTTTTCAACGCCACAACACCGGCGACCTGATGGCGCGCGCCACCAATGATGTGACCGCCGTGGAGCAGACCGCAGGGGAGGGGGTGTTGTCATTATTCGACGGCGTGGTGACCGGCGCGCTGGTGCTGATCATGTTGTTCGTTGCATTGAGCTGGAAACTCACACTGCTGGCCTTGTTACCCTTTCCGGTCATGGCCTATTACATGTGGCGCTACGGTCGCGAATTACATTCCGCCTTCGGTCAGGCGCAGGCGTGTTTCTCCGTGTTGAACGAGAAAACCCAGGAAGGCATCGGCAACATCCGCTTGGTAAAAGCGTTTGGCTACGAGGAACGTCAACATGCGGTATTTGCGCAAGCCACCGCGAGTGCGGCGCAAGCGAATTTACGCGTTGCGCGCGTCGATTCCAAATATCGGCCTACCGCCCATCTCACGGTCGGAAGCTCGTTTTTTCTGACCATCGCGGGGGGCGCCGCATTGATCCAGCGCGGCGAGCTGACGGTCGGAGAACTCACCAGCTTCATCATGTACCTCGGGTTTTTAACCTGGCCGATGTTTGCAGTCGGATGGGTGCTGAATATCGTCGAACGCGGCAGTGCCGCTTACCAGCGCATCGAACAGTTGCTCAATACGCCGCCGGAAATCGCTGATACCGGCACATGCGCAACTCTCACAACTCCTCGTGTGGAATTCGACATTAAGCAGTTCACTTATCCGGGCGGGCGTGGCGCCGTGCTCAAAAATATCCATGTCATGATCGAAGCCGGTCATACATTGGGTATCGTCGGCCACACCGGCGCAGGTAAAAGCACGTTGCTGCATTTGTTGCAGCGTCTCTACGAAGGCGATGGTGCACAAGTGCGCATCGGTGGAGTTTTGGTGCAGGACTACACCTTGAGTGCGTTGCGCGGCAACATCGCCTTGGTGCCGCAAGAAGCATTTTTATTTTCCACCAGCGTGGCCGACAACATCGCGCTCGGTAAACCTCAGGCCACCGCGAATGAAATCCGTCATGCCGCGCAATTGGCCTGCGTCGACGCCGATATTCAGCATTTTCCCGATCAATACCAGACCCTGGTCGGTGAACGCGGCATCACTTTATCGGGCGGGCAAAAACAACGTATCGCGATTGCGCGTGCGTTGCTGCTCGACGCGCCGCTGCTGGTGCTCGACGACGCATTGTCGGCCGTCGACATGCGTACCGAGCGCGCGATTCTTGACACATTACGCACCGCACGGCGCGGACGCACCACGTTGATCGTCAGTCACCGGCTTTCGGCGGTGGCGGAAGCTCATCAAATTATCGTGCTGAACCATGGCAGCATCACGGAACAAGGAACGCACGAGCAACTCATGCAACACGGCGGATGGTATGCGCAGATGTACCGGTACCAACAATTGGAGCGCACGTTGGAATGAACATGCCGCGCTGCTATAAACAACCACCCCGTTCGCTGCGCATCCACCCCTCCTCAACTGAGGAGGGGAGAGCATGTTCTCGGCCGCACGGTTTGTTTTTACTCCCTGCCTTTCCAAGGCGGAGTGGTTTGCTTGCTGCCGGAGACTGCCCGTGACCGTCGCCACGACCCGCACCTTTTTACGCCTGCTCGGTTATGCGCTCACCGACCGGAAGCTAGTCCGCAGTGCCGTGGCTTTGCTTTTAATTGCCACCGCCGCCGATGTGTGCAGCCCGTTACTGATTAAAGCCGTGATCGACAATCACTTGGTGGTGGGCGATTGGACGGTGACGCCGCTGGCGCTGTTGGGCTGTGGTTATGTGGTGCTGCAATTGATCAACGCGGTAGCGAATTACTATCAGGCTTTACAATTTTCGACGCTTGCGGTCGGCGGTGTACAGGCGCTGCGGCTCGCCGCGTTCGCGCGCGTGTTACGCATGCCGCTCAGTTTCTTTGATCGCACGCCGGTCGGCGCATTGGTATCGCGCTTAACCAACGACACCGAATACGCGCGCGAGATGTATGTCGATGTGCTCGGCACCTATATTCAGGGCACGGTGCGCATTATTGGCATTTTCATCGTAATGGCGCTGCTCGACTGGCGCCTGATGCTGGTGTGTATGTTGTTCCTGCCCTTTATTGTGGCTTTGATGGTGGTTTATCAGCGTCTGTCGACACCGCGCTTTCAACGTGTACGCAGTCTGCTCAGCGACATCAATGCGCGTATTTACGAATCGGTGCAGGGCATCAAGGTTATTCAGCTGCTGCATCAGGAGATGCGTTTCGCCAAACAATTCGCCGCCACCGCCGACGAACATTTTCACGCGCGCATGCACAATCTCAAACTCGATGCGATTTTGCTGCGACCCTTGGTCGATCTCTTGCACATGTTCACGCTGGCGGGTTTGCTATATCTGTTCGGGTACCGCTCGTTCGATATGCCGGTGGCGGTGGGTGTGATTTACGTATTCGTGAACTACCTGGCGCGTTTCGTGGAGCCGGTGATTGAAATGACGCAGCGTTTGAGTCTGTTCCAGCAGGCAGTGGTTTCCGGGCAGCGCGTGTTCGATCTAATCGACGATGCCGTGACGCACTACCCCGAACATACAGGTATGCGAATCGAAAGCGGCACGGTTGCGTTGCGGGACGTGACATTTAGTTACGACGGCCGCCGCGATGTCTTAAGTAATGTTTCGTTTCGCGTGCCGGCCGGAAGTTTTTACGCCATCGTCGGGCACACCGGCAGCGGTAAAAGTACCATCGCAAATTTGTTGCTGCGCTTTTACGGCGCGCGCAGCGGCGAGGTACTGATCGGCGGGCACGCGGTGGCAAGCCTCGGTGCCGAAGAATTACGCGGCAAAGTCGGCATCGTGCAGCAAGACCCGGTGGTATTCGCCGGCAGCATTGCAGACAACATCGCGCTTGGCCGGAATCTTGATCGCAGCACGATCGAATCTGCCGCACACCGCGCCGGCCTGCACGAGTTCCTCGCGGAATTGCCGCACGGTTATGACACGTTGCTGGACGAACGCGGAGGCAATCTGTCCACCGGTCAGCGCCAGTTATTGTCATTAGCGCGCACTCTGGCGGGCGAGCCTAAAATTCTTATTCTTGATGAAGCGACCGCGCATGTCGACAGCCGCACCGAGGCGCATGTTCAGCGCGCCCTTGCGCAACTGCGCGGGCAGATTACCTTGATTGTGATCGCACATCGGCTCTCGACCATCCAAGGCGCCGATAATATTTTGGTGTTACATCATGGCATTCTGTCGCAACAGGGCACGCATGCGCAGTTGCTTGCATGCGAGGGTATCTATCGTAACTTGTATGAGTTACAGGAATTGAAACAACGCTCGGATGCGCTGGAGAGTGTGGCGATATAATGAGCGGATTAATGTCATGACCGCAGTAGGCATCACAAGCCCAACTGTTGCGCCGTGTAGGCACCGGTTTCGCGCACCGACGCATGCAAGGCCGCGCGAAAGCCGTCGCCCAGCGAGGCATTTACGGCTGGAATCTCCCGTAATGCGGCACTCCAGTTTTTTATCTTCGGAAAGGGTTCATTCTGATGCAGTAAGGCGTCGATGCCTAAATGATGGGTGCGCACAAACAGGGGTGCGTACGCAAAATCCACCAGGGACAGTACGGCGCCGTTGAAATAAGGCTCGCCGTCCAAGATCTTCTCCAGCCACGCGTACTTGGCGCGCCAGCCGATGATGCCCGCATCGAAGTGTTGATGGTTTTTGGCTTGTATCAGACCTTTCAGATCGTTTAATAGTCCGGAGCCGTATTCGATCCAGCTGCGGTTCAGCGCGCGGCGCACCGGGTCGGCCGGCATGAGTCCATTCCCGGTGATGTCGTTCAGGTATTCGTTAATCACCGCGGATTCGAATACCACGGTATTGTCATTTATCCGCAGCAACGGCACTTTGCCCGAGGGCGCCAGGAGATGAAACCAGGCAGGGGGTTTGGTCTTGTTAATATGCGTGACGTTGCAGGCGATGTTTTTGTGCAACACAGTAATGCGCGCCCGATGCACGTAAGGACACAAATCGAAGCCGATGAGTTCAAGTTCCATAGCATTTACCTCAAGCGATACGCCACTTGCCCATTCTCCTTGAGTTTGCGGAAGTGCGGGGATGTGAGCGGCCATATCGGCCGATCGTCCGCTAATTCCGTAGGTGCCGTGCCTGGCGTTTTGCACTTGTTTTGAGAATATCGGCAGGAGCGGGGCGGGACGTGACCGCGAGGAATTTCGGGCTGCCACGCGCGCCGCAGGCATGATAATCGCGAGATAGAGTTTCGGTGGCGAGGCTTGCCGACACGCCGAATTGCATAACCAATGCATCGTGTACGAATTCAAACAGCCGGTCGAGAGCAAGCCGGTGCGTCTGGCCGGTGGTGGTGAATAACCAGTCGCTGAATTGCATGAAGCGCGCGAACGGCGCAGCGCCCAGAAGCAGGGGTCTGGTATAGACGAAGCGGCCGGAATTTCCGATCATATCCCAGTAGCGCGCGAACCGGTTGATGCGTTGCAGTGTGGAGAAATCCATGCTGCTGGTGCTCAACACCGTGTACGGCGGCTGCGGGTTGTACTTCATCGCGAAGGTTTCGGTATGGCGAATAATGGGTGTACCGCGCAGGCGTTTCAAAATGCCGACTTGTATTTCGTGCGGATTAAGTTCCACCAGCCGGTCGAAACCGCGCGCAAAACTTTGCAGATCTTCACTGGGCAAACCGGCGATTAAATCCGCGTGGATATGCGCGTGTGTTTGCGTGCGCAGCCAGCGCATGTTTTCTTCGGTCTTGACATCATTTTGTTTGCGGCTGATCAGTGCCTGCACCTGCGGATTGAAACTCTGAATGCCGATTTCAAATTGCAATGACCCGGGCGGAAAGCGCGCGATGGCTTCCTTGAGCGCGTCAGGCAGCGCATCGGGGATCATCTCGAAGTGCACGAATAAACCGTCGATCATGCGCTCCAGAAAAAACTCCAAAATACGTTTGCTCACCTTGATGTTGAGATTGAAGGTGCGGTCGACAAATTTAAAATGGCGCGCGCCACGTTGATATAGCGCATCCATCTCGGCGAGAAACGCATCGAGCGCGAACGGCCACGCGGTTTTATCCAGCGACGACAAACAGAATTCGCATTTGAACGGGCAGCCGCGCGAGGCTTCCACATAGATCAAACGATTCTTTAAATCCTCATCCGTGTACTCGTGGTAGGGCAGCGTCAGTGTCTCCAGCGGCGGCATGGTGGCGGTGATGACTTTTTGCGGCGGACGCGGGCCGCTCAGCAACTGCGCGCACAAACGCGGAAATTCCACATCGGCGGGGCCGGTGATCAGGTAATCGGCTTGCCGTACGATCGCCTGGTCACCCCATTCGTAACTGACTTCCGGTCCGCCGATGACGAGCAGAATGTCGGGCCGCACTTGTTTGAGCAAGGTAACCACTTCGGTGCTGGCCTGGATGTTCCAAATGTAAACACCCAGCGCAATAATTTTGGGTTCGTGCGCGAGCAGCTGTTCGACAATGTCGATGGGACGATGCTCAAGGGTGAATTCGAGCAGGCGGGTTTGCGTGCGCAATTCACCTAGATTCGCCAGCAGGTAACGCAAACCCAGGCTGGCGTGAATGTACTGGGCGTTGATGGTGGTGAGCAGAATGGAGGTCATTGCAAGCGCGCTGCGTAGTGAATGTCACGTGCGCAATGATACGCGTTTGCCCAGGCGTGCGTCGCGTGGCGTCGAATAATTTCGACGCCACGCACTGATGCACTATCACATGCTTAAAAACCGGTCAGCCAATTGATCTGCGTTGAATTGATGTGGTCGCGCGCGACGTATTCAATGCGGAATTGCGCCCACTTGGAAAAATTCAGGCCAACGCCCAAACCGGTCATGAGGCCATCGTCGTCGCCCGTATCGACGCCGATCCGCCCCAGCAAATGAACGCGTTGGTCAAGTTTGTATTCGCCGATCCAGTTCAACCACAGGCCTTCGTAAGACGTCGACTGAGTGGTTTGAATGGTGTTCCGGCCTTGTCTGACGAGCACATTGCGTTTGAAATCGCCGGTATCCATGTAGCCAAGCTCGATGGAGCTGATGACGCGCGGATATTGTTTATGCATGTCCAGACAATATCCGCCGAAGATCTGGAATCCCCGGGCGTCGTTCGGATAATTGTCCACCGAGTTAAATCCGAGCCCCGCTCCGGCGTACAGTTTTTCAGACAGACAGTGCGCCGCCGCCGTGTTGCTGAAGATCGAAGTTACCGCCAACATCAATGAAATTTTCGTTAATGTCTTTAACTGATACTTACTTTCACAACGCATCGTACCGATAGTATTCACGATGCCGCCCTCCTTAGTGACCCTGAGACTGCGCAACTCACATTCCGTGACTTGCCCCTGTAAAGAACGGCACCTTCTGCCCCGCCGTTCTTTAGGTCATGCTAGAGAGTTCGATGCGATGGTCTCCGCCAACTGCGTCACAGGTACGCACGGCGGGGAACTGCGTTTATTGCCAAATAGTTGGTGGAATACGGTTATTTCTTGAGTCCGATAATCAAAACACCTGCACCGACCATGACAATGCCGACCCATTCTCTGACGGAAGGCCGCTCATCAAGAAACAGAAATGCGAATACCGCCACCAGCAGCAGGCTCAATTTATCGACGGGTGCCACCTGCGAGGCGTCGCCGATTTTCAATGCGCGAAAGTAGCAAACCCACGATGCACCCGTGGCCAAGCCCGACAAGGTTAAAAACAGCCAGGTCTTAGGCGTCAGGTTCAGGGGGTTGCTCCACTTGCCGGTGAAGTACACAAACCCCGCCAGCACGACAATAATGACCAGCGTGCGCAACAGCGTGGCAAGATCCGAATCCACGTTTTCCAGGCCAATCTTGGCAAAGATCGCGGTTAATGCCGCGAACGCCGCCGACAATAAGGCCCAGCTAAACCAGGTGGATGAAAATGTCATGGAGCGCTACCTGAAAAATTCAATTAACCGTGCGCGACAAACCCGAAGGCCTTGTCATGCACATAAACCAGTTTGCAGGCTTCGATGTACTTGGCGTCGTGAATGCGGCCGGCCTGGATGTAACCCACGGTACCTTTTTCCAGATAGATCCGTTCACCGTCGGGAAGCAGGCGTCCACCTTCTTTTTTATAGAACTGAATCGACATTTTGCCTTCGATCACCACCGTCATGTCGTCGCCCGGATGCGAATGCGGCGGCTCTTCGGTGCCGGCCTCCCATTGCTCCAGCATGACTTCCGCGCCGCTCGGGTTAGTCGGATAAGTGGTGCGCACGGTAAAACCCGCCGGGGTATTCGGCACCGCGACATGATTGCCCCACACCGCGCTGGTTGCCGACGTGAGTGTGTTGTTAATGCCTTTGCTGGGTTGTGACATTTATTTTTCTCCATGTTTTTGATGACGATTAAGTGTGTGTTTAATTTTCTGGGAAATTATTTCCGAGGATTGCAATATTCATGTGCCCGAATGAAACGTTCCTTCCCCCTGCAAGGGGGAAAGGTCAGGATGGGGGTGATGATACAAGGTAGTGTGCTTGCATACCCCCATCCCAGCCTTCCCCCTTGCAGGGGGAAGGGGTGCTTTTTATCGAATCGCACAGCACTCTGCAATTCTTGAATTCCACTTTTTAGTTGAATGTTCTGCAAAGGTCAGCGGCAGTGCGAGTTTGAGAGTGTACCGCGCGAACCGCGTTCAATTGAAGCGCATCCGTAACTAGCGTGATTTATCTTTCTTCCGGAGGAATTTTTCCCAGCGCCGCCGCGAACGCAGCATGCTGCGCGGTGTTTACCGGGCGATGTTTGGGTTTCGAACCCGCAGGATACTTGCCAAGAAAATTTTCGCCTTTCCAATTTTGCCGCGGCCGCACCGGCCGCGCGACAAACCCGCCGCCGCAATTGGGACACACGTCATGCAGCACATGCTCAACGCAGTGATTGCAAAACGTGCATTCAAAGCTGCATATCATCGCCTCGGTGGAATTCGGCGGCAGGAGTTTGTTGCAGTGTTCGCATGTGGGGCGAAGTTCGAGCATATAGAAAAATATTTTCGTTCCAAACGTGATATCAAGATACGGCTCCGCGAGTTTGCGTTCAAGTCGGCCGTTTTGCCTTTTTGTTGAGATGATAAGTAAGCGCCATTGAAATACAGTGGCTCAGCTCGTGTACAGGAATATCGT
>CAZHHW010000113.1:0-9942 GCA_964532385.1 uncultured Gammaproteobacteria bacterium
CCTTGTTTCAAACTGGCTTCAATAAACTGATCCAAATCGCCATCCAGCACCGACTGAGTGTTGCCGACTTCCACGCCGGTGCGCAAATCCTTGATGCGTGATTGGTCAAGCACGTACGAGCGAATCTGGTGTCCCCAGCCGATATCGCTCTTCGAGTCTTCGAGCTTTTGTTTCTCGACGTTGCGCTTCTGTTCTTCCAGCTCGTACAGCTTGGCTTTAAGTTGCTTCATCGCGGTGGCACGGTTTTTATGCTGCGAGCGGTCGCTCTGGCAGGCGACCACCGCGCCGGTCGGGATGTGGGTAATACGAATCGCCGATTCGGTGCGGTTGACATGTTGACCTCCGGCACCGCTGGCGCGGTAGGTGTCGATTTTCAAATCGGCCGGATTAATGTCGATCTCGATGTCGTCTTCGATTTCCGGCGACACGAACACCGACGCGAACGAGGTGTGACGGCGATTGCCGGAGTCGAACGGCGACTTGCGCACCAGCCGGTGCACGCCGATTTCGGTGCGCAACCAGCCGAACGCATACGGCCCTTCGAAATGAATGGTGGCGCTCTTGATGCCGGCGACTTCGCCGGCCGATTCTTCGATGATTTCGGTTTTATAACCATGCGCTTCGCCCCAGCGCAGATACATGCGCAGCAGCATCGACGCCCAGTCCTGCGCTTCGGTGCCGCCGGAACCGGATTGAATGTCAAGAAACGCTCCGTTGGGATCCATCTTGCCGGAAAACATGCGGCGGAATTCCATCGCCGCTAATTCTTTTTCATAGTTTTCCAGGTCGCGCGCGACGGCGTTGGCGGTGTCCTCGTCCTGCTCGTCGGCGGCGAGTTGCAGCAAGTCACGCGCGTCGCTTAAGCCGCCGGTGAGGGTTGCAAAGGTATTGACGATTTGTTCGAGTTGCGCGCGTTCGCGGCCTAATTCCTGGGCACGCTCGGGCTTGTTCCAGATGGCGGGGTCTTCGAGTTCACGGCGGACTTCGGTCAGACGTTCGGCCTTAACGTCAAAGTCAAAGATACCCCCGAAGCGTATCCGCGCGGGATTGCATGTCTTTAATTCTTACGATCAGGGGATTGAGTTCCAGCATGTCGATACCATCGCTTTATTTCGGCAACCGCTCCTTGCGTTGCCTACCGGGCATCCTGCCGTCGTGAGCGCGTCATGATACAGCACACAGCGCCGCGGTTGTAAATTCGTACTTGTAGGCTCTTGAAAATTGTCTCGCGGACCCTAGATATTTTGGCAGCTGTACTGGTGCAATCAAATCAAAAAGGAGATTAACCATGGCTAATGAAAATCGTGAAATCACCAAATCCGGATCGTCAGTGCAAAAACCTATGAGCCGTCTGTTCGGGCCGTTTGAAGAGATGGAACGCCTGTTCGAAGGCTTTTTCCCGCGTAACTGGTTGCGGCCGCAGCAGCGTGAAGAATGGCCGCTGATGGCGTATGAAATGCGTGTGCCGCGTATCGACATCGTGGATCGGGATGATGAAATTCTGGTACGCGCCGAAATTCCCGGCGTGGAGAAAAAAGATCTGGAAATTTCGTTGAATGAGGACATGCTCACCATCAAAGGTGGTACACGCCAGGAAGCCACAGAAGAAAAAGGCGATTATTACCGTTGCGAAATTTCTAATGGCATGTTCGCACGCACCATTGCGCTGCCCGTCAGTGTGGATGCCGACAAAGCCAAGTCGGAATTCAAGGATGGTGTTTTGAAATTGGCTTTGCCCAAGCTCGAGAATGCGCGGCGTAGGACCATTAAAGTGAATTAAAAAATATTAGTGGCAATAAAGGAGTTTTGTATCGGCCTCATGACGTCCGCACCGTCAATGCGGACGTCATGATTGGTTGGATGACGCACAGAACAAGGAGAACAACCTACGTAAAGTCTGAACCGTAATGCGGAGACTGGATTTTTGCGATTTCTGAATAATTTTCCGGCCTGTTCCTAAACCCCCTCTCAACGGAAATTCATCTCATGAACGCTACCACTAAAACAGTCCTTGCTTCTGTATTTACGCTTACCGCTCTATATCTTTTGTTGCTCACGGTTTCAGTGCTGAATGGAACGCCGATGAATCAATTGGTCGCCTACGCTTTCGGGACCATGGATGGGCGCGATTGGATGTGGGTACCGGTATTTTTCTGGGCGTTCATTCCTACGGCCATGATGCTTATCATGGGCGGCACGGCTGTGTGGGTAAGCTTGAAATACTCGCAGAAGCAACCCAGATTCATTCCCTTGGATGACACCACAACGCAAAAGGCTGGCTTGCATACCTTCACGCCAGCGCCCGACCATCAACATTCCCGCCGCACGCGGCGCACAGCTTCTTAATCAGATTACGGCTACGGCATAATTTTAACCGGGACGGAACTCGGACGTCCCGGTTAAAATGTATCGCTCCGCAACTTTCAACTCGGCAAGTGAGCTACATGTAAGTATCAAAAAAACGCCGACATCGCATAAGCCGTTTTCTTGAACATGAGATCCTGAGCTTCCTCGAGTTTAAGATTGGCCTGATTCGCCGTAGTCACAATGCGGGTCGTATATTCTTTACGGTTGGTGGCCTCCGAGACGCGTTGCGTACTGGTTCCGGCATCGGAGACTTTGGCGCTAATCTGCGAGTCTTTACGCACGATGACGCCATCGCGCGTGCGTTCCGTGATTTTAACGTCGGCCACCAGCATGTAGGTGACGTCTTGCACGAAGGCATTCGCCGCCGTGGTGCCTAACGCACCCAGCATGCCGCCGCCAATCATTGAAGTTGCCGTACCGCCATGGGATACCCCCACCACGGCGCCTGCGGCGGCGCCCGCACCCACATCGCTATAACCTTGCTTCAGGGCTAGCTCGGCTGCCGTCGGACTGGCTTTCTCGAGCGAGGTGACGAAAATATTCATCTGATATTGAGCCTGGTCCGGATCATCGACCACATGATAACCGTTCCCGTTGGCGGTGAATTCCTGCCGGATGTTCTGCGTGAACGCTTTACGGTCGAATTCCATTACACCACTGCGAATCTCGACATAAACCGTGCGCTTGGCCGCCGCCACGGGGTCGACAAATATCGCGGTGCTGGTTTTGGTTTGTACATCGAGATTACGTTTTCCGACTGCGGTATTCACCGCGGCGCAACCCGTTAAAATCGCAAAGGTGGTCGCGATTGCAACTACGGCAGTCAATCCAGTCTGTTTACGCATGAATCCTTCCTCCTCTTCTGTTTGCACTTCTTATCAAAAAACAACCTTACGGATACGGATAGTACCGGCCGTTGTAGCGGTAGTAATACATGCAGTCGCGGTATTCCGACCATGAGAATCGCAGCAGGTCGTGACATGTGTAGCCCGAGCGCCAATTCGTGCCGGTGTATTCGACGGGCTTAAGTTTCTTTTTCATGGCTTCTTTGATGTAAGCGTCGACTTTCTCCGGCTCTTCGGCGAGAAACGGTTGCGCCAGGGTCTCGGAATTCAATTGCTGCTGCATGCGCTGCATTTCTTCCTCCTGAGTCGCAGAGAAAGCCAGGCCGGATACCACCACACCACAGAGGGAAACCATCAACAAGAGAGTTCGCATGGAATAAGTCCTTTTAAGGTGTGTTGAATGTAAAGCTTGTGTCCCGGCGAAATCTAAACGGTGCTAATACTCAAGATCAAGGTAATTAGTCCTCTTGATTTTTGCGAGCTTTTGAGATGACGGGTCAAACCTTTATTAATGAGGGCTGTGCGTGAATGTAGCGGAACGTGAGGTTGATGCGCGGCAAGACCGTATCAATTTGTTTGGGCACACTGTGACGCCAATGCTTCTGAAATTCACCCTGCATGGTCAGGAGGCTGCCGCCGGCCAGCGTCACATTGATGTTTTGTTTGCTGTGCCGATGTTGGGCGCGAAACACGCGTGCCGCGCCGAAACTAAGTGAAGCGATATAGGGTTGCGCGCCCAATTCTTTTTCTTTGTCGGCATGCCAGCCCATCGAGTCGTTGCCGTCACGATATAAATTAGCCAGCACGCTGTTAAAGCGCTGTTGAGTTGCCTGCTCAACACGCTGCTTCAATTCGAGCAAGGTTGGCGTCCAGGACAGCGGTTCATGACGCACTCCGGAGTAACTGTAGGCCGTTCCGGGATCGCCATACCAGCACACACGGCGCGGCGCGCGCACGGATTTGCCGAACATCACCAGATATTCATCCGCCCACGCCAGTTCACGCAACAAAACTTCCAGAATCTGCTGCGTTTCTGCTTCAGGAATGAAGTCTTCGTACAAGTCGAGCTGGCCGTCTGTGTGCGTGAGCGTCAGCATAGCCGCATGCCGCTTGGTCAGCCGCGGCGATTAAAATATCTTCTTGAAAAACGCCTGCATTTCGCTCCACGACTGCTTGTCGGCTTCGGCGTTGTAGGCGATGGGCATGTTGAATTTCTTCGCGAGCTCATCCGCATCGGGATTGGTGAAGCTGTGTTTAGCACCCGCATAGTTCACGAATTTGTAGTCCACACCCGCCGCCTCCATTTCCTTTTTGAAGGCTTCGATTTCATCGGGTTTGACGAAAGAATCATCGGCGCCGTTGGCGGCCAGGACCTTGGCTTTTATCACCCCTTTGGCAGCCGGGCTGGGCGTGGCCAGCGTGCCGTGAAAACTCGCCACGCCTTTGAGATCAACACCCGCACGCGCCATTTGCAGAACGACCGCCCCGCCAAAGCAGTAACCGATCGCGGCGATACGGGTTGGATCGACGCTCGCATGTTTTTTCAAGAGGTCTTCCGCTGCTACGAAACGCGCTTTGGCCGCATCCATGTTTTGCCGCACTTCGCCGGCAAATTTTCCGGCCTCGTCGGGATGATGGGCTTGTTTGCCGTCGCCGTACATGTCCAGCGCCAGCGCGGTATAACCTAATTCTGCCAACATGCGCGCCCTTTTACGCGCGTATTCGTTATGACCCCACCATTCGTGCACCACCAGCACACCGGGGCGCTTGTCTTTTTTGGCGTCGTCGAAAGCAAGGTAACCCTTAAATACCTGCTCACCGACTTTGTATTGCACTTCTTCGCCTTTGACGGCGGCCTGCGCCAACGCGCAAAACAGACTCAACACCGCAGCTGCGATTATTCGCTTCATGTATTTCTCCAGTGAGTAGTGTCGATACGAACAGGATTGTCCGACAAAGCAATCGGTCTGGCTAGCCGCCGGTCTTGGACATGAAGCGCAGGATTTTTTCCGGCTTGTCGCTGAACTCGTGCCGTTCCGGTTTCAAGGCGATGGCTTGGATAATGGCGGCGCGTAAATCCACATCGCTGATGCCCGCGCGCAGCAGCGGACGCAATTCGAAGTTATGCTCCTGGCCCAGACACATGTACAACGTGCCATCCACCGACAAACGCACGCGATTACAGGTGGCGCAGAAATGTTGCGAGATCGGAGTGATGAACCCGATGCGTAAATTGCTGCCGCCGACTTTGAAATAACGCGCCGGGCCGCCGCCGTTCATCACGGTGGGAATCAGCTCATAACGTTGCGCGAGCCGTTGCTTGACTATTTGCAGATCCATGTAATGACGCGCCGCGTCGCGGCCGGTTTCGCCCATCGGCATGGTTTCGATCATGCGCAGGGTGAAGTCGTTGGCGATGCAATACTCGACCAGGTCTTCGACTTCGTCGTCGTTGACGCCCTTCATCACCACCATGTTGATTTTGACCGGATGAAAGCCCGCTGCTTTGGCGGCCTGCAAACCTGCCAGCACTTTTTCCAGCTTGCCGCCGGTGATCGCCTGAAAACGTTCGGGCTGTAAACTGTCAAGACTCACATTCAAGCGGGTAACACCCGCGTCTTTCAGCGCACGCGCGTGTTTCGCCAGTTGCACGGCGTTGGTGCTCAGCGACAAATCGTCGATGCCGGGCAAGCGCGCCAGACGCGCGGCGAGCTGCGGAATATCCTTGCGCACCAGCGGTTCGCCGCCGGTAATGCGCACGCGATGCACGCCCAGTTCGCCGAAAGCGCGCATCACACGTTCGATCTCGTCGAAACTCAGCCAGTGCTCCGGCTCTTCAAAATCGTTGAAGCCTTTCGGCAGGCAATAGAAACAACGCAAGTCGCACTTGTCGGTAACGGACAGGCGGACGTATTCGATGTTGCGGCCAAAAGGATCGGTCAATGTGTTAGACATGGCACCCAGACACTCAAATGAAAAATATCGGAAATATTTTAGTCGCACCCATCCGCAATTCCTTTCAGCTTTTCGGCTAACGATAAAAAGGGGCGCGAGGATCGCGCCCCGGCATACATACTATGGCTGCTTGCCGTAAACTGCCACAATGTAATCGAGAATCACCGCCTGATGGGGATGATCCGTCACAACCCCGTTCACCACGTGCTTAATTCGGTTAGCACCGAACTTGTCGGCCATTTTGACCACCACTTTCTGCCATGCGGGCCGCGTCATAATTGGCTGCGAGCTGGTGTAGTCCGCGGAATGACAGTCGCGGCATTGTTCATTCACCAACTCGAGGCGCACCTGCTGCGGCGATGCGTTGAATTCTGCGACATCGCCCGGAGAATGGCAGGAATTACATGCCGTGGTATCGATGGCTCCTAGATCTGGCCCCGGCGACGGAAACGTGGACCGATCGCGCGGCGGTGAAATCCGTACCGCCGTAGTCGCAACGACACCTTGGATTTCAGGCATCGTACCGTCGTCGTTAGCCAGAATAACTCCATCTCCAACCTGCTCTTGCGCTTGCTTTGACGTTTGATCCTGGGTGGCGGGTTCGTTACATCCGCTAACCACAACACACAACGTCGCGATGAGTAACCACTTTTGCAATCCGCTGGCACATCTGAATACGTTCATAGAGGGCTCCTTAAATCGCAGTAACGTTGATGGTTTCGATCGGGTTGTAACCGTAGCCAGTCGGTGCCCAATACTGGGTGTCGGGTTGCACCTCGCCCGAATTCGCAGACGCTCTGACCCTCAACGCATACGTCTCACCCGCCGTGCCGGGTGTAAACGAAGCCTCGAAACCGCGGAACGAGTATTTGCCAAGATCCGCCCCTAGCGTCGCCTCCACCCACGCTCCGCCATTCACTGAAATCGCCACGCTCTTGATACCGGAACCGCCATCAACCGCGAAGCCGCGCACCACCTGCGGCGTCATCGGCGCAACCTTCGCGCCTTCGATCAAGTTAGTGATAAAGGAACGGATACGTGGATGTGTTACAGGCCGGGTTGGAAATGTTGCGGGGGTATTTGGCGGCGGCTCTACACAGGCGCAATCATTATCCGGTTCCCGGTAGGCCGTGCCCATGTAAAACCCGGTGAATACCGCATTTACCACCGAAATTTCGGTGAGATGCTTGACCCAATAAGTACCGGTATATCCCGGCACGATCAGCCGCACCGGGTAGCCGTTGAGCATCGGCAAGTCCGCGCCGTTCATCGCATAGGCCAGAATGATGTCGTCGTTGCTCGTGGCAATGTCAACATCCAGCGATTTCACAAAATCCGGGATATCCGATTTACCGCCTTGATCCATACCGTTAAACGTTACCTGCACCGCCCCCGCACCAATCCCGGCTTTTGCGAGCACGTCTTTCAGTTTCACGCCGGTCCAACGCGCGTTGCCCATTGCGCCATGTGCCCATTGTCCACCCGGTACACGCGGGATATTGAAACCGCGGCTATTGCCGGTGCACATGTTGGCGGCCACCACTTCCACCGGCGTGAAGCCGGTTTTTAAATCGTTCAGAGTCAATTTCAGTGGGGTCGTGACATTTCCATTGACAGCCAGCTTGTAAAGCAACGGATCAATCGACAATGGAATACGTGTGTTGTGATAACGCACATAAAACGCGTCGTTGGGAGTGATGAGGTACTTGTTGCCTGTGGCTGTAAGCCCATCGTCAAAGATGGAATAAGGTGTTTCCAGTTGCACGGCACGGCTCGTGAGTACGATCAATGGCCGTTTTTGCGGATACTGCACTAATTGTCGTTCGCCGTGATCGAAAGGTAAGGTAATCGAACTGGGAGCGGCGGTGGCGGCAGCGGTGATTCCACCCTCAGCTATAACTTGCGTCGCCTTACTACCTGCCATCCCCGCAAGACCGAGCAGCCCTGCATTGCGTAAAAAACTTCGTCGGTTGTAACCCTTGGTATCCACGTGTGATCTCCCTGATGCTGCGTTGAACGATTTGCACGGCGCTTTCGCACCGCTCGCCAACTGCATGAGCTACTAATCCCAATACGCCGTGGACGCGCCCCCCCTAAATCTTCCAGTGCGCTGCGTGGATTACTGCTATTGCGCGAGACGTCACCGCGTAGCGGTAACGCTGCATTCTAAAATAATATTATTGTCAGTAACGCAGGCAGACTAATTGGATGAATAACATCACAACAAGCTAAAGGTTCTTAGGCGGGGAAAATTCTATCTATGATGAAAGTGCCATATCTTTAAGTAAAGTTTAAGAAATCGTCTGATAGTAAAGATTCTGCGGATGCTTTGCTTGTGCAAAGAAGAACCAGCGCTCGGCGATCAAGCCGAGATATTGAATCAGGAACACCAGCACGAACATCGCACTGGCTTGCACACTCAGTGCAATCAACATCAGCAACACCGGAACCACAAACGCCAACAGCAGAAAAATCCATTTGATGGATTTGAGAAACGCGGCGCTCTTGCCGTGAAAAAATTCGCGCGTGTTGAATGAACCGCCCATCGCGCCCTGCGCCTTCTGTTGAATCTTGCTGTGCTTGACGCCGATGGCCGTTTGCAAATTACTCATGTGACGAATGTGTTTGTTACGCACCAGCGATCCGGCGCGGAAGATGAAGGCAAGCAGCGTCAGCACCAACGTGCACCACGCGAAAAAACGCACTAGATCAGGCGCAACATAGGCGCTGAACGCGGTTGCCAGTGCAAAACCCGACGCCGTACCCAGCAAGGTGTAGTTGATCAGCGTGAGCGGGGAGTGCCACTCCTCGATAAATTTCAGGCACGCGTAGATCATGCCGGTGCAGACAAATAATGCGACGCATAACAATGCTCCGGCGACCCCAGCCCAAAAAGTGAGTGCGCCGAGCTGCGAGTTGGCAAGATTGAACAGATTGGTCTGGTTGCCGAAGTAATGCAGCACGCCATACACAAAAATCGCGCCCATCACCGCCGGCAACACAATCACCTCGCGCGACAACCACGAGGTGCGCCACATCGCCGCCGACCGCCACGCGCGCTCCGGATGGCCGAGATGAAAAAACGAAGCGATCAAACCGCCGCCCAGCAATACCAGCGCAAGCACACTGCCCATCGCATAAAACCGAATGTCATCTTGCGGCGGCAACGCATCGGCAACACCCAGCGCCTGCACCAGAAACAGCGCGAGAAATAATCCCTGACCGGCGCCGATCAAGGTGGTTAAAAAAATGACCGAAAAAGCAGGATGCATTTTTATGATTTCCTTGTAGGGGCGCAATTTATTGCGCCTGATACCGGGCGCGATGAATCGCGCCCCTACGTGCATCACACAATGTCGTCCAGCGAAGGTTCGCGCGGATCGTGCGCCGGGTATTGTTCTTTCTTGAGCGGATTGTCGAAGCGCACCAGCTCGTCTTCGTGAATGTGCATTTTGGTTTTGCGACGCGGCAAATAATGATTGGCCGGATGCGTGCCCCACTCCGGCATCAGCGCATAACCGCCGCTTTCGCGGATCGCGATCGAAACTTCCGAGTCCGGATCATGCACATCGCCGAACAAACGCGCCGTGGTCGGACACGCCATCACGCACGCCGGTTTGCGTTCGCTTTCGGGCAACTTCTGGTCATAAATGCGATCCACGCACAGCGTGCATTTCTTCATCACCTTCTGGTGCTCGTCGATTTCGCGCGCACCGTACGGACACGCCCACGAGCAATATTTGCAGCCGATGCATTTGTCGTAATCGACCAGCAC
>CAZHHW010000114.1:0-9847 GCA_964532385.1 uncultured Gammaproteobacteria bacterium
GGCGGCGTCACCGCCGTAGAACGTCCACTCGCCGTCATTGCCCGCGCCACCCTCGGGCGCGTAGAATACGCACCTTATTTTTCACCATCTGAACAATATCTTGCCTGCTGCGGCGGGCATCACGTGACTGCGGAGAATTTGCATGGCTCTTGAACGTACCTTTTCGATCATTAAACCCGATGCTGTGGCGAAGAATGTCATTGGTCAGATTATCGCCCGTTTTGAAACCGCCGGGTTGCGCGTGGTGGCGTCTCGCATGATTCATATGAGCCGTGAGCAGGCGGGGCAGTTTTATGCGGTGCACAAGGAGCGCCCGTTTTACAAGGACTTGTGCGCCTACATGAGCTCGGGCCCGGTGGTGGTGCAGGTGTTGGAAGGCGAGAATGCGATTGCCAAGAACCGTGAAGTCATGGGCGCAACCGATCCCAAGAAGGCGGCCAAAGGCACCATCCGCGCGGATTTCGCCGAGTCGATCGAAGCTAATTCCGTGCATGGTTCGGATGCACCGGAAACCGCTGCTCAGGAAATCGCATTTTTCTTCAGCGGTAGCGACATCTGCGCACGCAGCAAGTAAACGCTCGCCGCGAGGCGTACCCATGACCCTTCCTGAAAAAATCAATCTGCTGAATCTCGACCGCGCCGCGATGGAGGCTTTTTTCGCCGGCATCGGCGAGAAGCCGTTTCGCGCGTCGCAGGTGTTGAAATGGTTGCACCAGGGTCTGGTCGATCGGTTCGATGCGATGACCAACATCAGCAAGGATTTGCGTCAGCGCCTGGGCGAGACGGCGGAAATCAAGGCGCCGGAGATTGTCAGCGATCTGGAGTCGGAGGACGGCACGCGCAAGTGGTTGATGCGCGTGGATGGCGTGAATTGTGTCGAGACCGTGTTCATTCCCGAGGAGGATCGCGGCACGCTGTGTGTGTCGTCGCAAGTCGGCTGCATGCTGAACTGCACCTTTTGCTCGACCGCGCAGCAGGGGTTTAATCGCAATTTGAGCGTGGCTGAGATCATCGGCCAGGTGTGGAATGCGGCGCGCGCGCTGGGGCACAGCCCGGTGCAGCGCAAAATCACCAACGTGGTGATGATGGGCATGGGCGAACCGCTGTTGAATTTCGACAATGTGGTGAGCGCGATTGCGCTGATGCGCGAGGATTTTTCCTACGGTTTGTCGAAGCGCCGCATCACGCTCAGCACTGCCGGTGTGGTGCCGGGTATCGACGCGCTCAAGCAAGTCAGCGATGTGGCGCTGGCGGTGTCGCTGCATGCGCCGGACGATGAGCTGCGCAACGTGCTGGTGCCGCTCAACAAGAAATATCCGATCAGTGTTTTATTGGATGCCTGCCGCCGTTATGTCGATCACGATTCGCGCAGCAACAACCGTGTGACTTTCGAATATGTCATGCTCGATGGCATCAACGACTCGCCGCAGCACGCGCGCGCGCTGGCCAAACTGCTGCGCGATGTGCCGTCCAAAATCAATCTGATTCCGTTTAATCCGTTTCCGCAAACCCAATACGCGCGTTCGTCGCAGGCAGCGATTGACCGCTTTCACGAGATTCTTACCCAGGCGGGATATGTCACCATCACGCGCCGTACGCGCGGCGGCGACATCGATGCCGCCTGCGGGCAACTGGCAGGCAAGGTGATGGACCGCACCAAACGTTCGCTCAAACGTCTGGTTGCCGCACAAGGACCGGCCACGTGCGACGTGTAATTCTCGCGCTGGTGGCCGGCTTTATAGTAAGCGCATGCGGATACACGCCGCCGCACTCGGAGCCTAGTGCCAAGGAACGCGTCGCGCGCACCAACACCGAGTTGGGTTTGGGGTATTTACAGCAAGGCGACCGCAAACTTGCGATAGAGAAATTGCAGCGTGCCATCGATGCCGATGCGAATTACGCACCGGCGCAACACACACTGGCGATTGCTTATCAGGAGTTCGGTCAAATGGACTTGGCTGAACAGCATTATCGCATCGCGCTAAAATTACTGCCGCAGGACGGCGGAGTGCATAATAATTATGGTGCGTTCCTGTGCGGGCAGGGGCGCTTCGCGGAAGGCGAAGAACAATTCCGCGTGGCCTTGCATGATCCAACCTATACCACGCCCGCCACCGCATTGGAAAATGCAGGACTGTGCGCATTGCGCGTGCCTGATTTTGACAAGGCGGAAAATTATTTGCGCCAGGCATTGAAGGTGGATACGAACCTGCCGGGGGCGTTATTGGGGATGGCGCGTTTGCATTTTGATCGTAAGCAATATTTGAATGCGCGCGCTTATTTTCAGCGTTATGAAGTCATCGCCCCGCTGCCTGCGCAAGGGTTGTTCGTGGCGGTGCAGACCGAGCATCAGCTTGGCGATCATGAGGCCGCAAAGCGTTACATGACGCAGTTATATACGCATTTTCCGGATTCCAGCGAGGCGCAACAGATCAAGACGCTCGAAGCGGGGTTTCCAAAGTGACAGAGCATGGCGTCGGGCGGGAAGCTGTGCCGGAGGCGGCCGTCAATGTCGGACAGCGCTTGCGCGCGGCGCGCATGGCGCGCCAGCTCACGATCGAAGAAGTCGCGGGACAACTGCACCTGCAAGTCCGGCATCTCGATGCACTCGAAGAACAAGATCTTAGCCGTTTGCCCGGACCTTCTTATATCTGCGGTTATTTGCGCAGTTATGCCAAGTTTCTGCATTTGCCATCCAACGAGATCGTGGAAAATTATCCCGGCGTAAGTGAACATATTGCCGGTGTGAAATCGACCGTGGTATCCACCAAACTTTATACGCCGCGCGCATTTGATCTGCCCCGCCCGCGTCCGGCTTGGCTGGGGGCGGTTGGCATGGTGGTGGCGTTGCTGTTGGGTGGCTGGCTGGTATACCAAATGAGCAGCGGTGTACCGGAGCCTTCCGTATCCACGGTGACGCCTGTACCGGCAAAGAAGGGCGCACCCGAGGCTGCCGCACCCCAAGAACGGCTTGTCAGCCCCAGCCCTGCGTCTGAGAACACCCCGGCCGCGAATGCGGATGTTATTGACGTGTTGCCTCCGTCAACCCCGGTGGCGACCTTGGTCTTGGAATTTAGTGGCGACTCGTGGGTCGAAATCTATGATGCCGGCGAGCGGCGCCTGGTCTACGAAGCCGTGCATACCGGGGAGACGCGCGTGGTTAAAGGTCAGGCCCCTTTTAAATTGATGCTGGGTGCGGCCAAGAGTGTGAAAGTGCGTCTCAACAAGACGGACTTCGACATGACGCCTCATCAACAGCGCGAGTCGGCGGTGTTTCAAGTAGGCTCGGCGCAAGATAATCGTATCGAGTCCGGAGGCGAATAACATGCTCTACAAACATGAAATCAAGCGGCGTAAATCGCGTCAGATCATGGTCGGAACCGTGGCCATCGGCGGCGGTGCGCCGGTTTCGGTGCAGAGCATGACGAATACCGAAACCACCGATGTGGATGCCACCGTCGCGCAGATCGAGCGTTTGCAGAAAGTGGGTGCGGATATCGTGCGCGTGTCGGTGCCCACCATGGAAGCGGCCGACGCTTTCGGCGAAATTCGCAAGCGCGTCAGTATGCCGCTGGTGTCCGATATTCATTTCGATCATCGTATCGCGTTGCGCGTGTTGGAGTTGGGTGTTGACTGTTTACGCATCAATCCGGGCAATATCGGCCGCGATGATCGCGTGCGCGCGGTGGTGGAATCGGCGCGCGATAAAAATGTGCCGATCCGTATCGGCGTCAATGCCGGTTCTCTGGAAAAAGAATTGCAGAAAAAATACGGCGAACCGTCGCCCGAAGCGTTGGTCGAATCGGCATTGCGGCATGTGGAAATATTGACCCGCCTGAATTTCCATAATTTCAAAATCAGCGTCAAGGCGTCGGATGTCTTCATGGCGGTGGCGGCGTATCGATTGCTGGCGGCGCAAATCGACAACCCCCTGCATCTGGGCATTACCGAAGCGGGCGGATTCCGCTCCGGCGCGGTGAAATCGGCGGTGGGCATGGGCATGCTGCTGGCCGAAGGCATCGGCGACACCATCCGCGTGTCGCTGGCGGCCGATCCGGTGGAAGAGATCAAAGTGGGTTTTGACATTTTAAAGAGTCTGCACATCCGCAGCAAAGGTATTAATCTGATCGCATGCCCGTCCTGTTCGCGGCAGAATTTCGATGTGATCTCGACCGTCAACGCGCTGGAGATGCGCCTGGAAGATATCACCGAACCGCTCGATGTGGCGGTGATCGGCTGCGTGGTCAATGGCCCGGGCGAGGCGCGTGAAGCGAGTGTCGGTCTGGCCGGCGGCTCGCCGCACAATTTGATGTATGTCGACGGCAAGCCCGATCATAAAGTCGACAATGCGCAGCTGGTCGACGAATTGGAAAAAGCGATTCGTCAACAGATCCAACTGCGCAAAGAAAACCCTGCGGACACGCGCCGCGTCATTCCGATTCAGCCCGTAACCAGCGAATAAACCATGTCGCAGCAAATCCAGGCCGTGCGCGGCATGAAAGATATCCTGCCGCAAGAGACCCTGCTGTGGCAGCGTGTGGAAGGCAGCTTGCGCGCAATTTTCAGCGCGTACGGTTACAGTGAAATCCGCTTGCCGCTCGCGGAGAAGGCCGAATTGTTTCAGCGCTCCATCGGCGAAGTGACCGACATCGTCGAAAAGGAAATGTACACGTTCGAAGATTTGAATCACGAACGTCTGTCGTTGCGCCCGGAAGGCACGGCGGGTTGCGTGCGCGCGGGCATCGAGCACGGCTTGCTGTATAACCAGATTCAACGCCTGTGGTACATGGGTGCGATGTTCCGGCATGAACGCCCGCAGAAAGGCCGCTATCGCCAGTTTCATCAGGCGGGTATCGAGGCGTTCGGCATGGAGGGGCCGGATATTGACGCCGAGTTGATTGCGATGACGGCGCGGATCTGGAAGTCGCTGGGTATCACGAGCTTGGCGTTGCAAATAAATTCGTTGGGTACCCTGGCGGCGCGGCAGGTGTATCGTGCGCGTCTGGTCGACTATTTTTCCGCCCATCAAGACAAGCTGGATGAGGACAGTCAACGCCGCCTGAGTACGAATCCGTTACGCATTCTGGACAGTAAAAATCCGGACCTGCGTGAATTAATTCTCGCCGCGCCGAAATTGCTGGACCATCTGGATGCCGAATCGCTTGCGCATTTCGAGCGACTGAAAAATCTGCTCGACAGCGCCGGTGTGAAATATTCGGTGAATCCGCGTTTGGTGCGCGGTCTAGACTATTATAGTAAAACCGTATTCGAGTGGGTGACCGATCAATTGGGTGCGCAAGGCACGGTGTGCGCGGGCGGGCGTTATGACGGCTTGGTCGAACAGCTCGGCGGCAAGGCCACGCCGGCGATCGGATTTGCGATCGGGCTGGAACGTTTGCTGAGTCTGATCGAAACCCAAGCGGGACTGCCTGAGCCGGCCGCGCCGCATGTTTATTTACTGGTCGCAGGCGAGGCAGCCTCGGCTGCCGGTGTTAAATTGGCGGAATCGCTGCGCGATGCGTTGCCGGAATTACGTTTGGTGATGAATTGCGGCGGGGGTGGTTTTAAGGGCCAATTTAAGCGCGCGGATAAATCCGGCGCGCGTATCGCGTTGTTGCTGGGCGATGAAGAATTGGCGAAGCAGGTTGTGGGTGTAAAATTCCTGCGTGAAGAACGCGCGCAACAAGAAGTGTCGCTGGACGCCTTGACCGCGTTGTTACGTGAATTCATTTAAGCCGGGAGAAGCTCGTGGAAGTTTATCAAACTGAAGAACAACAAGTTGAATCGATGAAACAGTGGTGGGCGAAAAACGGCCGTAGCACCATTGTTGGCGTGATCGCGGGCTTGGGAATCATCCTGGGCGGACGCGCGTGGGTCGATCATAAAGATTCGCAAAGCGATGCCGCGTCGGTGCTTTATCACTCGATGCTGACGGCCATGCAAGACGGCAAGCCGGATGCCGCGCTGGAACAGGGCGCGCGTATTTTGGGCCAGTATGACAGCACGCCGTACGCGACCCTGGCGGCGTTAACCAGCGCCAAAGTGAAACTGGAGCAGGGCGACAACACCACCGCCCGTACGCATTTGCAATGGGTGCTGGATCATGGCAAACCGCCTGAAATGGTCAACATCGCGCGCCTGCGGCTGGCGCGCCTGTTAATGGACGGCGGCGAAGCGCAGCAGGCGCTTGCTTTGTTAGGCAATGAACCGCCCGCGGGTTTTGTGGTTGCGTATAAGGAACTGGAAGGCGATCTCTACCGTGCGCTGGGACAAACCGAGAATGCGCGCAACGCCTATCGCCGCGCCATGGAAGCGCTCACGCCGCAAGCGCGCAATCGCAGCGAGTTACAAATGAAGCTGGATGATGTGGGCGGCGGTACCACCACCCCGGCCGCGGCCGAGCCGCCCCGCGCATGAAACGGATCATTATTCTGAGCACGCTCGCATTACTGCTGGGTGCGTGCGGCGGCGACAAAGTGATTTCGGAAAACGAAATCGATCGTCCTGCCGACTTGGTCAAGTTCGAAGCCACTTTGCCGGTGAAGCTTGCATGGAGTGCGCAACTGAATATCGATCCGAAGCGGCGCGGGTTCAATTTGCTGCCGGTCGAATCCGCCGGACAGATTTTCACCACCGAATCCAACGGCCGCGTCGCATGCTACGACGCGGTGCGCGGGACCTTCCGCTGGGATATTAAACTGGATGCAAAGCTGTCGGCGGGGGCCGGGGCGGGCAATGGTTTATTGGTGGTGGGTAGCGAAGACGGCGAGTTGTTTGGCCTGGATATGCAACGCGGCAATATCAAATGGCGCACGCCCTTGTCGAGCGAAATCCTGGCCGCACCGCAAATTACCGCCGACAAAGTGATCGTGAGCATTGGCGATGGCAAGGTGGTGGCGCTCAATGCGAGTAACGGGCAGCGCATCTGGGTGAGTTCGAATACGGTTCCGGCCTTGAGTTTACGGGGCAACGGACGTCCCGTCGTGGCGGGGGAGCGGGTTATTGTCGGTTTTGCCAGCGGCCATCTGGCAGCCTTTAATTTGCACAACGGCAAACGGTTGTGGGAAACGGCGGTGGCCGTCTCGCGCGGCCGTTCGGAGATCGAACGGCTGGTGGACATCGACTCCACGCCGCGTGTGTTCGACAACATGATTTACACCGTGACCTATCAAGGTCAAATCGCGGCACTTACGCTGGAGAGTGGACAAATCGTCTGGTCGCGGGAGGCTTCCTCGTACGTGGATATCGCGGTTGACGAAAGTCACGTGTACTTCAGCGACAATAGCGGCGAGTTGTGGGCATTAGACCGCACTTCGGGAGCCACCCTGTGGCGCCAGGACAAGCTGCATGGACGCGCGACCACCGCTCCTGCGGTATTGGGCGATTATGTTGCCGTGGGCGATTTCCAGGGTTATATCCACTGGATGACGCGCGCGGATGGGCGCTTCGTCGCGCGCATCGCCATGACCGATGCGGATCGCCGCGCGGTGGTGTCGGGTAAAGTAAATTACGACGAGGAAACGCCCACCTTTTCAGTGCCGGGCGGAATTCGCATCGCGCCTTGGGCGTCGAATCAGAAGCTGTATGTGCGCGACGAGAATGGCGTCTTGGCCGCATTTAACGCTGGTTCATAGCCAGTAATTCAATTCATCCGGAGGCGCGTTGCGCATCCACAACCGGCCGGTAACAGGTCGCGACACATTCAAACATGCAACTGGTTATCGCAATCGTAGGACGGCCGAATGTCGGCAAATCCACTCTGTTTAACTGCCTGACGCGCACGCGTGACGCATTGGTGGCCGATCAGCCGGGATTGACGCGCGATCGGAATTACGGCATCGGCCGTGTCGGCGGGCGCGGTTATATTGTGGTCGATACCGGCGGATTGAGTGATTCCGACGAAGGCATTGAAGGATTGACCGCCGAGCAGGCGCGCGCCGCAATGCGCGAATCCGACGTGATTTTTTTTCTCGTCGATGTCCGTGAGGGTTTAACCACGGCGGATGAAACCATTGCGTCGGAGTTACGGCGTACCGGCAAGCCGGTTTATCTGGTCGTTAACAAGTCCGAAGGTTTAAATCCCGATTTGGCGCGCACCGAATTCCATGCCTTGGGCTTGGGTGAGCCGTGGCTGATTGCCGCATCACACGGCAGCGGTGTAACCACCTTGATGGAAACGGTGCTCGCCGCATTTCCGGCAACGGACGATACGCCAAGCGAAAGCGACGGTATTCGCATCGCGATCATCGGCCGGCCCAATGTGGGCAAGTCCACCTTGGTCAATCGCATGCTGGGCGAAAATCGCGTGATTGTATTCGATATGCCCGGAACCACCCGCGACAGTATTTCCATACCCTTCACTCGCGACGAACAGCGCTACACCCTGATCGACACCGCCGGGGTGCGGCGGCGCGGCCACGTGACCGAGGCCATCGAGAAGTTCAGTGTCATTAAAGCGTTGCAAGCCATTGAAGTCGCGCATGTTGTTATTTTAGTGCTGGACGCGCAGCAGGAGGTCAGCAATCAGGATGCGCATTTGCTCGGGCACCTGTTGAATGCCGGCCGCGGGCTGGTGATCGCGGTCAACAAGTGGGACGGATTGGAGTCCGATAAACGCGAACGTATTAAAACCGAACTTGAACGCAAGTTATCGTTTTTGGATTACGCTCGTTTTCATTTTATTTCGGCCTTGCACGGCAGCGGCGTCGGCGACTTGTTCGATTCCGTTACTGAGTCCTACACTGCGGCGATGAGCTCATTTCCCACGCCGGTGTTGACTCGGCTGCTTGAAGAAGCGTTATTGAAGCATCAACCTCCGCTGGTGCACGGACGGCGCATCAAGCTGCGTTACGCGCATCAAGGCGGAAAAAACCCGCCGCTCATTATTATCCACGGTAACCAAACCGACGCGGTTCCCGAAGCCTACAAGCGTTTCCTCGCCAAGAAATTCCGCGACGATTTACATATCCGCGGCACACCCTTGAAGCTGGAATTTAAAAGCAGCACCAATCCATACCGTACATTGTCCGCGCGAGGATCGCGTAATAAAACATAGAGGTGAACCCGGCTCGCGGACATAAAAAAAGCCCCGGTTACCCGGGGCTTTTTTTAATCAACAATAGCTATTAGTTTAGCTTAGACGCTTGCGGCGGCTAACCAAACCCATGCCCAGCAAACCTGCGCCGAACAATGCCAAGGTCATCGGTTCGGGGACTTTGAGTTCATAGTCAAAACTTGAAATATCCCAGGCCTGATCGTGAGTAATCATGCCCACCAACGTGGCTGAATAGGGAGAAATTAGTCCGTTAATGTAGCCCGATTCGGAATCCGAAAAAGCGCCGGTATAATCGCCGGATGCCGACAATAATGTGTCAAGACCGAACTCTGTATTGCTTGCGCTGATATAGGTAGCGAATGAGGCCTTTCCACCGGTGGTACCGCCCAACGAAGTCGCGAAAGTAGCGTTCAACTTGGTCAGATTGGTGTCGGTAATCATGATGGTGAGGGCTCCAGTACCGCCGCCGGCATTTACCGAGTTCAAATGCAGACCGTACATTTGCGGTGTACCGATGGCCGGATCGGCAAGTCCTGTCGCGACATTAAAATTCCATGCGCCGATGGCTGAATTCAAAAACACGAAGCCATCATTATCGGTATCGGACGCGGAAATCGTGCTCACACCATCACTGATGCTAATGGCCAATGCCTGGGCTTGCTGAGCACTCAACAAGGCCGCCGCTGTGACTGCGATTGAAGCGGTAAGTTTGGTAATGCGTTTCATAATTTCTCCAGTGCAACTACATCAAGTTAAATTACACAAGTGAGGATTAAGCACTGATCGGGCCAA
>CAZHHW010000115.1:0-9830 GCA_964532385.1 uncultured Gammaproteobacteria bacterium
CATCGATAAAAATTTTGGCGAGCGCGACCGGAAGCAACCCTTTGAGCATGTCGCCGAACAAGGTGATCGCCGCGGCTTTTTTGCCGCCGATGCGCAGCACATTGGTGGTGCCGGGGTTGCCGGAGCCTTGCGAGCGCGGGTCGGACAGACCCATGAGCTTGCACACGATGATGGCCGTTGACAGCGAGCCCAGCAGGTAAGCAAATAAAACAAAAAATACGGAAACTATCATGGGCGGTTTCAGTCCGTGACGTGAAGGCGTGGCATTATAGGCACGCCCACCGGAGTTGGAGAACAGCATGGATATTATTTTCATCAACGAACTGCGTATCGACACCGTGATCGGTATTTACGATTGGGAGCGGCGCATCACCCAGACCATCAGTTTCGACCTGGAACTGGCGGCGGATAATCGCCGCGCCGCGCGCAGCGACGATATTGTCGATACCGTGAACTACAAGGCGGTGGCCAAGCGTGTGCAGGCGTTCGTCGCCGGCAGTCAATTTCAGTTGGTCGAGACCTTGGCGGAACGCGTGGCCGAATTGATCATGACTGAATTTTCGATTCCGTGGCTGCGCCTGAAAGCGCACAAGCCGGGTGCGTTGCGCGGCGCGCGTGATGTCGGTGTGTTGATCGAGCGCGGCGTGCGTCCCGGCTGATGGCGCGCATTTATATCAGTATCGGCAGCAACATCGAGCGTGAACGGCACATTCGCGCGGCGCTGATCGAATTGCGCGCGCAATTTTCCAATCTGGATTGTTCGCCGGTGTACGAAAGCGAGCCGGTGGGTTTTGACGGCGATAATTTCCTTAACGCGGTAGTTGCCTGCGATACCGATAAATCCGTGCAGGACGTGGCAGGATGTTTGGCGCAGATCGAAACGCGTAATGGCCGTGTGCGCAGCGGAGAACGCTTCACCGGACGCACCCTCGATCTCGATTTGTTGCTCTACGATGGCCTGGTGATACAGGAGCGCGACATTAAACTGCCGCGCGCGGAAATTCTCGTCAATGCTTTCGTGCTGCGTCCGCTGGCCGAGATTGCGCCGGATGAGCGGCACCCGGTGACAGGAAAAACTTACGCCGAGCTGTGGCGTGACTTTCCGCGTGGCGGACAACGTCTGTGGCCGGTTGAATTTAAATGGTAAGTTCCGGCACGGCAGCGCGCTGCTTTTGTTGCAACTTCCACATGTGGGCGTAGCTTCCCTGTAAGCGCAGCAAGTCATCGTGTGGTCCGCGTTCAACAATGCTGCCATTTTCAAATACCAGAATTTCATCGGCATCGACGACCGTCGACAGGCGATGCGCGATGACCAGCGTGGTGTGGTGGGTCGCGACATTTTGCAGCGCCGCCAGGATGGCGCGTTCGGATTGCGTGTCGAGGGCCGAGGTCGCTTCGTCGAAGACCAGTATTTTCGGATTCTTCAGCACCACGCGCGCAATCGCCACGCGTTGTTTTTCCCCGCCGGATAATTTCAGGCCGCGCTCGCCGACCACGGTGTTGTAGCCTTCCGGTAGCGCAGCGATAAAGTCATGAATGTGCGCCATGCGCGCAGCATGTTCGACTTCGTCGCGCGTCGCGCCTGGTTTGGCGTAGGCGATGTTGAAGAAAATGCTGTTGTTGAACAGCACGGTGTCTTGCGGAACGATGCCGATGGCGGCGCGCACCGATTCCTGTGCGACGCTGCGGATGTCTTGTCCGTCGATCAAAATCTGCCCGGCCTGGGGCTCATAAAAGCGAAACAGCAAACGCACCAGCGTCGATTTTCCTGCGCCGGAGGGTCCAACCACCGCGACTTTTTTGCCGGGCGCGATACTGAAGCTGACATCGTGCAAAATCGGACGTTCATCGTGGTAGCGAAATTCGATGTGGCGGAACTCGACATGACCTGCGCTCACGGCAAGCGGCGCGGCGGCGGGGGCGTCCTGGATGTCGCTGTTGCGTTCCAGCAGGCGGAACATCATGTCCATGTCGGCGAGCGCGTGCACGGTCTGGCGGAACACCACGCCCAGAAATCCCAGCGGCAGGAACAGTTGCAGCATCAGTGCATTCACCAGCACCAGGTCGCCCAGCGTCATGCTGCCGTCGGCAACGCCGCCGGCCGCCGAAAACATGACCCCGGTCACGCCCAGGGCGATGATCGCGCCCTGGCCGAAATTTAGCGCCGACATGGAGGTCTGGCTTTTGACCGCCATGTTTTCCCACTGGCTCAGCGTGCCGTCATAGCGCTCCACTTCGTAATTCGCGTTGCCGAAATATTTCACGGTTTCGTAGTTAATCAGACCGTCGACCGCCTGATTGTTCGCTTCCGAGTCGAGTGCATTCATGCTGTGGCGATAATGCAGTCGCCACTGCGCCATCCAAATGGTGAAGGCGATATAGACCACCACGGTGCCGAAGGTTATCAACGCGAACTTGGCATGGTAACCGCCGAACAAAATCACCGCGACCAGGGCGAATTCGACTAATGTCGGAGCGATGCTGAAGGTCAGATAATTCAGCAGCGCGCTGACGCTTTGCGTGCCGCGTTCCAGGTCGCGCGAGATCGCGCCGGTGCGGCGCTCCAGATGAAAGCGCAAGGAAAGTGAATACAGATGATTTAGCAAACGCGTCGCCAGGCGGCGCATGGCGCGGTAACGCACGCGTGCAAACAAGGCGTCGCGCAGTTCGTTGAATAAACCGCTGGACAGGCGTAGAGCGCCGTACGCGAGTAACAGTGTCACGGGTAATGCAATGGCCGCCTGTTTGCTTGCATCAAGGTGGTCGACGATGCCTTTCAAAACCACCGGCACACCGACATTGCCGACTTTTGCCAGGATCAAACACAGCAGTGCCAGCAGCACGCGTCCCAGATATTCACGCAGGAACGGCACCACGGCGCGCAGATTCTTCAGATCGGCACGGTTGTTGTGCGGTGCCTGGGTGTAGCGGACATAACCGCGCATATGTTTTGCGAACTGGATCGAAGTTAGAAGTGGCAATTCTAATGCAAAAGCAGCATAAGGTTGGCTGCTTTCAATTTGTGGGGCAATGTAATTAACTACGCTGCAACCTTTCCGGCGTTGAGTTTTTCCATTCAGTAGACGCGTTGGAGTGGCTCACTTTACGGCATCAATGTTACGCGCGGGCGGCCGATATTCACTCATGCACTCTCGATGGATTCCTTGATGGACGACGATAAAAAAGCAACCTCAAGTCACGAACCGCCTGCGGTTGCCAATGGCGGGCCGGAACAGCCGCCGAATGTGCTGGTGGTTGACGATTCGGCCACCATTCGCGTGGCGTTGGTGCGTGCGATGCCGGATCAGTCGCAGATTACCGAGGCCAGTAACGGCGAAGAAGCATGGAAAGTATTGCAGGAAAACGATCAGATTGAATTGGTGATTACCGATCTTGATATGCCGCGCCTGAACGGCTATGAATTATTGCAACGCATTCGCGCATCGGAAATTTCGCGTATCGCCAGCATGCCGGTCATTGTTGTTACCGGCGCGGATGACACTAAAGCCAAGTCGCGCGCGTTTGAGCTGGGCGCGAACGATTTCATTTCCAAAAATGCCGATAAAATCGAAATCCGCGCGCGCGTACGCGCCCACCATAAGCTCGCCCTGCTTATTCACGAGCTGGAAGAAAGCCGCAAGATCCTTAATGCACAGGCAAATACCGACGCACTGACCAAGCTGACGAATCGCCGCGCATTTTTCGTGCGCTCAAGCGAAGCGCTGCAACTGATGCGCCGCCATGAACAACCCTTCAGCATGCTGATGATCGATGTGGATCATTTCAAAACCATCAACGATGCCTATGGTCATCAATGCGGTGACTATGTGCTGGTGGAGGTCGCAAAGATTCTTACCAAGAATATCCGGACCAACGACATTCTGGCGCGGATTGGTGGTGAAGAGTTCGCCATCGCCGCGCCGTATTCAAACCGTCTGGCCGCCGTGGTGCTCGCCGAGCGCTTGCGCAAGGCGGTGGAAGCCGAGGAGTTTATTTACCAGGACACGCGGGTCGTGGTCACAGCCAGCATCGGTGTGGTGGCGCAGGATAAAAATCTGCCGTTGGATATCGATCAGCTGTTGGCGCGTGCCGACGCGCGTTTGTATGTCGCCAAGCGGCGCGGACGCAATCGTATCTGCGCCACAGACAGCGGGGAATCGGTTGATGATGTGCCCAGCGATGAGGTGACCTGTCCTAAGCTTGACGATGCATTGACCATGATTCAGCACGGTAATGCGCAGGCTATGCTTCCGCATTTACCGTGTCTGCTGGAGAAAACGCTGCCGTTTTTCCATTTGTCGAATGAGCGCCTGGAGGCCGGGATGCCGATCGAACAGATTGAACAACAAATCAAGTCGCTGGCCGAGGGCCTGAAGTAGTTCTGGAAAAAATCTAATCTTTACCCGGGGGGGTCCAGATGCTCGCATCCACTTTGCGCCCGGACATCTGCTCGATAATTCCGACAATCGCCTTGTTTTCATCCTGCTGGCTGTTGAGCTGCGCCGAACGCTCGCGGCCAACGCGTTCCAGCAAAGGCATAAGGTTGAGGCGCCATACGCCGTTTTCCTTGCGGAATTCAAGCTGGGAGCTCGTGGCGTTGCCGCTCAGCGAGATATCGCCGCCGGCATAATTGCCGTAGATGGTGATACCGCCCAGTTCGAATGGCGCCACGGAGTCTTTGGCGACCCATTGATTTTTTACGCCGTAGGCAAAAATGTCTTTGCCCTGCATTTTGCGCAGTGTAATTGCAGGGACATTATGGCGAATGGCCAGCACAACCAAGCGATTAAAGCTGGGCAATTCTTTCAGTTCATTGGCATCGCCGGTGAGTGCAAGCTGGCGCAACTGATCATAATGGCGCAGTGTTTTTTCGCTGATCAGGTCAGCCGCCTCGGGTCCAAGATCATTCAATAATGCGTATTTGTAGGCGCTGAATATCTGCCGGACGGCTTGCTGATCAACGCTTTCATTGACATCGGCGCGCATCGGCATAACACAGCCGGTTACCCAGGGAATCAGCGCGATAACTAACAGATAGCGTCGTAGCATTTTTTTCGACCCTCGAAAATCCAACATGCGTTTTTTATAAATGCCAATCAGATTGGAGCTGCTGCTATGGTCAGGTCAGTGTTTTCACGCCATGGGGTGTACCTAACAGCAATACATCCGCCCGCCGCCGTGCGAATAATCCGTTCGTGACCACGCCGGTGATGTTGTTGAGTGTTTGTTCCAGCGCGATGGCGTCGAGTATTGTAAGGTTGCGCACATCGAGAATCATGTTGCCATTATCGGTAACAAAGCCGTCACGATATACCGGTTGACCACCGAGTTTGACCAGCTCGCGCGCGACATAGCTGCGCGCCATTGGGATCACCTCGACCGGCAACGGAAACTTACCCAGCACGTCCACCAATTTGGACTCGTCGGCAATACACACGAATTTTTTCGCCACGGCGGCAACAATTTTCTCACGCGTAAGCGCGCCGCCGCCGCCTTTAATGAGGTGCAAGTGTTTATTGGCTTCGTCTGTACCATCAACGTAAACAGAAATTTCATCAGCGGCGTTGAGGTCGAGAACGCGAATACCATGCCCTTCTAAGCGCTTGGTGCTCGCAACCGAGCTTGCCACGGTGCCGTCAATTTTATGCTTGATCTTGGCGAGTTCGTCGATAAAGCAATTCGCTGTGCTGCCGGTGCCAATGCCAACAATGCTGCCGGCTTGTACATAGTCAATGGCCGCGCGTGCGACGGCTTGTTTTAATTCGTCTTGCGATGTCATGGTTAGTCTCGATTTCCGCGAAGCCGCCCCCTTGGGCGCGTGCCGGTAAATACTATAGTATGTGAGCCTTGCGCAAAACCCCGCTGCCACACAACTGCATAGCTAACTATCATGGCCGAACAATACCTGAAACGAATTTTGAAAGCGCGCGTCTACGATGTGGCACGTGAAACGCCGCTTGAGATCGCACCGCGTTTGTCTGAGCGCTTGCACAATCGAATCCTGCTCAAGCGTGAAGATTTACAACCGGTGTTTTCGTTCAAGCTGCGCGGCGCATACAACAAGATTGTGGGTCTAAGTCAGGATGCGCAACGCAAAGGCGTGATCACTGCATCGGCTGGGAACCATGCGCAAGGAGTTGCTCTTGCGGCACTTAAGCTCAACATCGTTGCGCTGATTGTCATGCCCAAAACTACGCCACGCATCAAGATTGATGCGGTGCGTAGTTTTGGCGCCCAAATTGAATTGCATGGCAACAGCTACGACGACGCCTATCAGCACGCTTGTCAATTGGCGGCCGAACGCGACATGACGTTCATACATCCCTACGACGATCCCGAAGTTATTGCCGGGCAGGGCACCATCGCGATGGAAATCCTGCGTCAGTACCAAGGCAGCATCAACGCGATTTTTGTCCCGGTAGGAGGGGGAGGTCTTATCGCCGGCATTGCCGCCTATGTAAAAATGTTGCATCCCGAAATCAAAGTGATCGGTGTCGAGCCCGATGATGCTGGATGTCTGTATTCCGCGTTGCAGGCAAATGAGCGTGTCGTGCTTGATCAGGTAGGGATTTTTGCGGATGGTGTGGCCGTGCGGCAAGTCGGCGAAGAACCCTTCCGTATTGCAAGTCGTTGTGTCGACGAAGTGATCTTGGTCAGTACCGACGAGATTTGTGCCGCGATCAAGGATATTTTTGACGATACCCGTTCTATTGCCGAGCCCTCCGGAGCTCTGGCAGTCGCGGGGTTGAAAAAATTTCTTGCCCGTGAGCAGGTTTCCGATCAGACCTTCGTTGCTATCGACAGCGGTGCCAACATGAATTTTGATCGTTTGCGCCATGTCGCCGAGCGCGCCGAACTCGGTGAACGACGGGAAGCTTTGTTGGCAGTTACTATTCCGGAGCGGCCAGGCAGTTTTCGGGAATTTTGCGAAGTAATTGGAACACGCAGCATCACCGAATTTAATTACCGTTATTCAGACCCAAGTCAGGCCCACGTGTTTGTTGGTGTGCAAATGCATGATAAAGATTCTGAACGCCAGATCCTGATCGAAAAATTAATTCATGGAAAATACCCCGTTGTTGATATCACCGACAATGAGATGGCAAAGCTCCATGTGCGTTACATGGTCGGTGGGCGAGCAATAACCGTTGCCAACGAGCGCGTATACCGTTTTGAATTTCCTGAGCGGCCAGGCGCTTTATTGCGTTTTTTAAGCAAAATTGGGCAGCGTTGGAATATCAGTTTATTTCATTACCGAAACCATGGCGCAGCCTACGGACGGGTGCTAGTGGGTATGCAAGTGAGTGCTCAAGATGATCGTGCACTCCAGGTATTTCTTCATGAGCTGGGTTATACCTATTGGGAGGAAACTCAAAATCCTGTTTACCGGTTATTCTTGGGTGATGCGTGATTCAAATTTTGAAAGGTTGAAAAGATTAAATAGTTCATCAGGTTATGCGGGAATCTATACCTTGCTAAAGTCAGCTCACAGAGCATATAGCATTGAGTTATTTCTAAATAATCATTTGACACTTAGAAATTCCCCGTGTTAAATCTATCGCATTCTCGATACCACCGGGCTTGATCTTCCAAGAAGGGTGACTCAAGAACCGTTTTTTAGTTAGGCCCATCAAAGGACGTTATAGAGGGGGAGTTATGAAACAGAGACTTTTAGTTACTGCAGTTCTAGGTGCCGTATCGGCGCTGGTATTAAATGGTGCGTTTGCTGCCATTACACCCAAAAGTATTAAAGACAGTCCGCATAATCTTGGTTCGGGAAATATATTGCCAAGTACCCCAAGTGGCACAACCCCATCAAACCATAGTTCCGATACCGCAGAAATCTGCGTTTTTTGTCATACCCCGCACGGTGGCGACAATGGCGCAGCGGTGCCTATCTGGAACCGTAAACTGGGTCCTAATGGTGGTGGTGCGGCTCTCGGTGCCACGGGTTATATCCGTTATTCAACTCTAGGTACAACGACCTTTGATGCAATGGAAGCACCTATTGGTTCCGTGTCAATTGCTTGTCTGTCTTGCCATGATGGGACACAAGCCATTGATAATGTTATTAACATGCCAGGATCGGGCGGTTATAACTTTGCAACTGGTGCACGTATAGGTAATTTTGTTGGTGGTGACACAAATGGTGCGGGTAAGTTGGGTGCCTCGGCAACTGTTGTACAGAATTTAACTACCGATTTATCTAACGATCACCCTGTCAGTATGCAGTTTGCAGGCGGTGGAGTTAAAATTGGTAATGAGACACCTGCCAAGGGCACAACCTTTGACCCAGACTTTAATCAAGTTTCTGTCATGAATGCCCCAACAGCTTCGGGATTGCAAAAATTATGGTACATCGAATCAGGCAGCAATAGCTTGAATCCTGCTGGCCGGGATCGTATGGACATAATTTTGTATACGCGTAACGATGTAGTAGGCGGTGGTGGTGTATTGCAACCGACTGTTGAATGTGGCTCATGCCATGACCCACATAACGTGCAAAACCAAACGTTCTTGCGTATTTCGAACGGTGGCAAAACCACGGTACCAAATAATGCAACAATGGTTTATCCCGATGCGAATGGTGGTCCAAGTGGATTGTGCTTGACCTGTCATAACAAATAATCTTACGTGCAGTAAGTACATTCATAAACCTAAAGCCGGGTATTTCGACAGGAAACTGTCTGATACCCGGTTTTTTTTTGAATCGTGGCGTGGCTTCTCGTGATTGAATTTTTGCAGTTACCTTTACCTGCCTAATCAGTGGATACGATTACATGTTGTCGTCGATTAATAAATCCCGCTCTGCTAATAGCTTTCGAAGGTTTTTAACAGCGATTTGGTTTCTCAGCATTATAAGTTGTAATGTTCCCGTTTTCGCAGCTAACGTTACGTTACCTAAATCAACACCCCCGCCAAGTGCAGTTACCAATCCAATGCCCAATTATTTGGCCAAGGTCGGCCCAGATACCATTACGCTCGACGAATATTACGAACAATTGCAAACAGGGATGAAAGAAAAGTTTTTTCACGGAAAAATCCCGGAAAAAGAGTTAAAAAAATTCCAGCGTGATCTTGTACAACAAATGGTTAATAAGGTTTTATATACGCGGGAAGCGAATCGACGGGGCATCTCCCCCAATAAAGATGAAGTTACGAAAAAAATAAAGAATTTAGAACGTAAAAAGAAAAATGACACTTATTGGCAAGAGCACAAAGATCAGATGATCAAAGCTGCACGTAAGGAATATGAAGTTGAGAGTATGGTCAAGCAACTCGAAGCTTCGATTCGGGGCGCTGTTGAGCCCGCTACGCCGGAAGTACAGAACTACTACAAGGCGAATGAAGAGAAATTTACCGCGCCCGAGCGTGTCAAGGTACATCTAATCATGCTCAAAGTGGATCCTTCCGCGAGTAGTAAGGAATGGGACGACACAGCAAAATTTGCCGGAGAACTGGTCAAGAAAATTCGGCAAGGTGAGAAATTCGAAGAACTTGCACGCATTCATTCAGGAGATGACACGGCGGCATCAGGTGGTGATATGGGTTACATACATAAAGGCATGATGGGCGACAATGCAGCAGCAGTGCTCGACAAGATGAAGGTGGGCGATCTCTCCGAGCCGGTATATTTACTCGAGGGTATCGCTGTTTTCAGATTAGATGACCGCGAACAGGCACGTGTAAATGAATTGCCACGCGTCGAAGGTCCAGCCAAGGAACTCTTGCGCAAAGAAATGGCCGAAAAAGCTTGGAAAGAATTTACTGCTGGTTTGCGCAAAAAAACTGAAATTGTTTTAAACGAAGCAGTATTTCAATAATAGCTA
>CAZHHW010000116.1:0-9664 GCA_964532385.1 uncultured Gammaproteobacteria bacterium
CCGCAGGAAATTCACCGCGTGGTGGGGGAGATTGCCGAGAAGCACGGCATGAACATGGGCAAACTGGCGCAGCCGTTACGCGTGGCGTTAACCGGCACGGCGGTATCCCCGCCGATCGATGTCACTACTCATTTGATCGGCAGAGCACGTACATTGGCGCGGATGGACCAGGCGCTGCGACACATCGAAGCGATGTAGGGTGGGCACTGCCCACCCAACGCGTGCAGCGGAACAGCCGCTACCCGGCGCGCGTCTTGACAATATCGACGCCCAGGCGCTTGTCGCTGCGCAACAGCGCTTCGAATTCCGCCGCCGGTACCGGGCGGCTGAACAAATAGCCTTGCATTTCTTCGCAGTGTTGCGTGCGCAGCCACGCGAGTTGTGCTTCGGTCTCCACGCCTTCGGCGATGACCACCAAGTTAAGGCTGTGGCCAAGTAAAATCACCGAACGGGCAATCGCCGCGTCGTTGGGACTGGTAGTCAAATTACGCACGAAGGATTGGTCAACTTTCAGCTTGGCCAGCGGGAAGCGCTTTAAATAACTCAATGACGAATAACCGGTGCCGAAATCGTCGATCGACAAAGTGACTCCCAGCGCATGCAGGGCATTCAAGGTTGCAATGGTTTTTTCCGCATCCTGCATGACGGCGCTTTCGGTGATTTCCAATTCCAATTTCTCCGCAGGCAGGCCGGTGTCGCGCAAGGTGCGTTGCACCAGGTTGACAAAATCGGGATGCTGAAACTGGCGCGCAGAAATATTCACCGCGATGATCAAGTGTGCATAACCGGCCGCGTGCCAGGCACGTGCCTGAACACAGGCGGTATGCAAGACCCACGCGCCGATCGGCACGATCAAGCCGGTTTCCTCGGCAATCGGAATGAAGTCGAGCGGCGGGATCAGAACATTGTCGGCACCGCGCCAGCGAATCAAGGCTTCCATGCCGGTGACATGCCCGTTTTGCAGCGAGACTTGCGGTTGATAATTCAGTAAGAATTCACCGCGCTCCAGGGCGCGCCGTAGACCGCTTTCGACGGTCAGCCAGCGTTGTGCGCGCGTATTCATGTCGGCCGTATAACGTTGAAAACCATTACCGCCCAAGTGCTGCGCATGATTGACCGCGGCTTCGGCATTGGCTGTCAAGACCGGCACTTCAATACCATGCTGCGGCGCCTGGCTGGCACCAATACTCAACGTGAATACGTATTCGCGCGATTCCACTTGTAGCGGTGCGGTCATGCAAGCATGCAGGCGCTCAGCCAGTAAACCGACGCGTTGTTCGGAATCTGCACCGGGCAGCAATACACTGAACGTGGCGCCTTCGAAACGGAATAACAACGCAGTTTCGAATTGATTTAAAAATTCCCGCAAGCGCTTGGCCACCGCATGCAGCAGCGCGTCGCTGGTCTCATACCCCTGGCTTTCCAGCACACGTTTGATGTGATCCAGGCGCAACAACACGACGGCAATACACGCGGTGGACGCGCCTTGTTGCAATGCCTCGCCCAGACGCGCATTGAATGCACGGCGGTTAGGCAGGCCCGTGACCGTATCATGGTAGGCGCGATGTTCGAGTTCGTGTTCGGCTTTTTTGCGCGCGCTGATGTCGCTCATGTAAACATGGCACGTGTCGAGATCTCGCAGGAAATGCATGCTGCAACTGAGGGTGTGTTCTACGATGTTGTGTTCGTAGCTTAAATATTCCTGCCCGATATGAATGGCCCTTGCAAGACGCTCTTGCGCATCGGCGGGTAACAATTGGCGTGCGTCGAGCAATCCAAGTTGCGCGCACAATGCGCGTGCGGCCGGATTTGCATATAACACGGCGCCGGTTAGCGACAGACGCATGACCGGCGACGGATTGCGCTCGGCGAACAATGCAAGACGTTTGCGTTCGGAGGCTTCGGCGATGTAGGTGTTGACATAAAATCCCACCCATAAGGCGATGCCGGAAATAAAGATGCTGAAGATTACGACCAGACCGGTAATCCACAGTGTGCGGGATTGCACCTGCTCGCCGCTTTCTTGCACCTGCGCCTGGTTAAGCTGCACCAGGGCATCGAGATCGGGGAGAATGCTTTCTTCCAGCGTCGTGATCGATTGCAGTAGCGCGCGTGCCTGATCCCAATCGATGTCGGGCGAATTGAGCGTGTTATCCAGTTCGCCGGCCAGATCATGAATCGTGCTCGTGTCATAAGCGATGTGTTCAAGATATTGGTTGGGTGTGCCGCCGATCCGGCGCAGTCCGGCATCGATGGAACGCATGTTCATTTCAAAACTGTCGGTGAATTTTTTGCGATCGACGGTCGCGTAGTACTCATAAAGGATGGGGCGTTCGCGTAAAATCGCGCCGCGTAATGCATCGATGGCCTGCAATTGCGGCAGGCTCTGATCCACCAAAACAGCGGTCGTTTCTCGCACCGCGCGGCCATAAAAATAAATAGTCGCCGACAAGGCAACGCCCAGCAGGAGGACCAGCAAATACACGGCCAGAATTTTTCGTTGTAGTGCGGTCATGGATGACGGCCCAATGTGATACGTATGTTTATCGAGCCGGCCGCCGTTTAATTGAATGGCCTTGCGAATGCGTGATGAAAGTCGCTTTTTTACACAGCAAAATTTCCTCGGCAAGCTTGCTTGCCGCGTGTATTGTTTCGCTACGGCGGATGCGGTCAAAAATTAGCTGTCATCGGCAAAGAATTTGGTACGATAGCCGCGCTGTCCACGCAGAGCTTTTATAACTTCTGTTCTCCACGTCTGCTGTTGTCGTTGTCCACGTATTTTTAGGGGTGCTGACTGCGGGTGAATGGGTTGTCAACATCCGCGAGCTGTTCTCATTGGTTCCATCGGCAAGGAGTGAACATGAAGCGAGTGCTCGTTTCCGTGTGGTGTAGTGTTTTATTGGTCATGAGTTCTGTAGATGTAAGCTTTGCCGCCGCGCCCGCGCCAAAGGCGTCCGCCGCTCCGGCATATGATGAATCCGGCTTTCATTCCGGCGAAGCGGGTCTGACACCGTCGCAGCGTGCCGGACGCGAAATCTGGTACAAGGCCGCCGCCGGCAATGACCGCTTTCATACTTATGTTTTCCAGCAACGCCTGGGCGTGCTGATCGACTGGTACCGGGTGTTGCGTTCCGACCAGCGTGACGATCGCTTTAAAGCCTGGGGTTTGATCAACGACCCGAGTTGCTGTGTGCCGGGCTCGCCCAATTGCCCGGCAAAAAGTTACGAAGAAACCTTCGGTTTCGACTGGTGCCCCGGCGATGATGCGCTGCTGCAATCGGTGGGCAAATCCGGTTACCGTGACCCGGCCTGCGACTTCAAAGACGCGCCGCTCGCCGAAGGCGAAGAGCATGGACCCGCCGACCAGCGTCAATCTCCCTGCGATCTGGCCTTCGGTACCTCCACCGGCGCCTTGGGACTGCGCAAATTTCCCAATCCGAAATTCAATCTGGAACAGTGGCGCCGTTTAAATGGCAAGCTTGGCACCTGGGAAGGTTACGACAAAAAACTCAGCGCGCAGGAAGGTGCGTCCGGCAGCCAGAGCAGCCATCTGCTCGACCCCTCGATTGAACCGCCGTTTCGGATCGGCATGGCGTGCGGCGCCTGCCACATTTCCTTCGACCCGGCTCGCCCGCCCAAGGATCCGTCGCACCCCCAGTGGGAAAACATCAAGGGCCTGGTCGGCAATCAGTATTCGCGTCTGTCCGAAGTCATGGTTTCAGGCATGGGCAAGAACAGTCTCGAATGGCAGGTGTTCTCGCATGCGCGTCCCGGGGCCACCGATACTTCCGCGGTGCCCACCGATCAAGTGAATAATCCCGGCACCATCAATGCGCTGATTAATATCAAGCAGCGGCCCGTGTTCAATAACGAGGCGGTCAGTAAATGGCGCAAAGTGAAGGCCTGTACCAGCAGCGAACCCGAAACCACCTGCTGGTGCGAACCAGGAAAAAATGGCAAGTGCTGGCACAAGAGCCTGCAGAGCGAAGCCGTGAACCACATTTTGAAAGGGGGCGAAGACAGCATCGGCGCCAGCGAAGCCTTGCAGCGGGTGTTCATCAATATTGGCTCTTGTTCCGAGCAGTGCTGGGTGAATCACCTCACCGATTTGCGGCAGCTCGATCCGCAACAACGCAATTTCGGCCAAACGCCGTTCGATATCGGGCAATGCCGGCGCGATTGCGCCAACTTCCGCGCGGTCGAGGACCGCTTGCCCAATGTGCTGGATTTCGTGATGTCCGCCGAAGGCGGCACCGCGGATCTGCAACGCGCGCGTGAAACCACCGTGAAAACGAAAAATCCGGCCGCGCGTTACGACCGCAACGATCTGGCCGAAGATCTGGACAAGGAATTCGGCAAAGGCGCAGTGACGCGCGGGCGTATGGTGTTCGCCGAAAACTGTGCGCGTTGTCATTCGAGCATTCCGGAATCGGTCGACGGACCGTTCAAGAATCGCGATTTCCTGAAGGTCTCCGACAAAACCGGATTGCGCGGCGACTGGATGGGTAACGATCAGGCCACCCCGGTGTCGGAGGTTGGCACTTTCCGTTGCCGTGCCTTGCACTCCAATCACATGGCCGGTCACGTGTGGCAGGAATACGGCTCGGACACGCTGCGCGCGCGGGCCCCGGACCCGAACGTGCGGGAACCCGGCGACGGCGGCCGCGGTTATTACCGCAACGTATCGCTGTTGAACGCCTGGGCGCATGCGCCGTTCATGCATAACAATGCGATGGGGCCGGAGCTTTGTGGTGCACCCGGCAATGCAGAGAACGATTTTTACCGGATGCCGTATGTCGACGAAAAGGGCGCGCCGTTGGCAACCGGTCCCGCGTGCTGGCCGTACGATCCGAGCGTGGAAGGGCGTTTCAAGCTCTATAAAGAATCGATGCGGCAGTTGTTGCACCCCAAGGAGCGCGTTTCCAAGATCACCAAACTCGACCAGGACATTATTCTGGACATCGGTCCGAAGGTATTCGACGGTCAGGACGAGAAGAAATTATTCGGCTTCACCATCACCGTGCCCAAGGGCACCAACGCGGGATTGCTCGGCAACTTCCAGCACAAACAGTTCATCGTGGATTTGGTGCTGTCCAAGACCAAACCGCAGCAACTGGAAACCAAACTGGCGCGCAGCCTTGGAAAAGACAAGGCCAAAGAGGTTGCGGTGCAGATGCGCGAAGTCGCCGACGAAATTTTGCGCGATCCCGCGCATCTGATCAAAGCGGTGGGCAAACGTTTACCGCTGGTGCTGGATGTTTACAGTTCCTGCACGGCCGATGTCGAAGACGCCGGTCATCGCTTCGGCGAAGATCTGCCGGAGCCGGATAAGCAGGCGCTTACCGCATTTTTGGCGACATTGTGATGCACACCGGGAGAATGCTTATGCGTAACACACTTTGGCAGGCTGGCGCTTTACTCGCGGCAAGCGTGGTGCTGGGCGGTTGCGGCGACAAAGCGCCGCCCATCGCGTTCGCGACGAACGGTGCCGAGTATCTGGAAAAGCCGGACTTCGCCAGCGTCGAGTACAACTACCCGCTGACCACGGCCGATCTGCAAAAACTCACACCGAAAAATCTTGCTGCGTTTACCCAGGAACAGGTCGATCAGATTTACGCGCGGCTCACCGCCGGGCCGATTCCGGACGGCCCGTTCGATGGTAAAGTCCTGCTCCCTAAAGGCGGCAGCGGCAAGTTTCGCGCTTCGGAAATTTTGGGCGGGTTGAAAGGCGTGGTCGTGAACCTGCAAGGCAAAAAGCTGGAAACCATTGCCGAGACCTTATGGAAAGGCAAAGTGTTTTATCGCGACCAGCGCGTGTTGCGCAATCGTATCGACGACCTGAAAGCGCTTAAACCGGTCATCAGCGGCGAGCTTGACACTATTCCGAAAATTAAGGTGAAAGGTCGCGACGCCTGGTTGCTGTTCCCCGCGAAATTATATTGTGGTCAAAGTCTGCTCGATGGCCGGCGCGAATCCATCATCATCGATTACGCCTTCAGCGACGAGATTGAAGGCTACCGCGAACTGCCTGATTTTCTGGCCGGGCGCCGCGGCTTCAAGGTGCGCGACGAAATACGCATGGTCCGCCCCGGTTTCTATTTGGGCCGTGCATATCTGGATCGCGCCTTCGTACTGAACTTCACGCTGTACAGCGACGAGATCGCCGGTCGCGACGGCGAAGCCTTCCTGAAAACTGGACAACGCAGTGAAGATTGCTGGAGCGGTACCCAGCAAGCGCGTGTCGTGGCGGCAGTGAAGTGATACGCCTCACTTAGCGTCGTATGCGCATCGAACGCCGCCGCTCTCGGTTTTTTCCGGTTCCGCAAGCCGCAACCCTGCGCGCGATCATGATGGCATGCGCGGTTCTCGGACCGGCGTCCCTCGCGGTCTCGGGACCAACGGCGGACCCGCCGCCACGCTGGGTCGTCGATCCGCAGATTGCCGGCGCGAATCTTCCCCCGGCCGGGCGTTCGCTGTTTGATTATGTCGTGAGCGAGGAGCGCAATGGTCAACGTATTTACAACGTACCATTCCCCTACAACGCCTTCATCCAAAGCATTGAGCAACGCTTGCAGGGCGCAAGCCTAAGCGCGCCGCAACTCAAACAGGTATTGATTCCCTTGGGCCGCTCGTTGCAGCGCAATGCGGCGGCGCCGGAGTTTTTCCATTTTCCGCGCGTGGTTTCGGCCGTCGATACCGAACCGGTGCCAGGTGGCGACATGAGTATGTTGCTGAAGGACCGCCTGTATGTCGGCTACGGCGAAAAATCCGCGATTCTGGAAGTGATCAGTTATAACGAAACCGCCGGACGTTTTGAATTTCAGGTGGTGAATGATTACCGGCCGGGCGGCAAAATGCAGGTGGCTTACGCGGACCGCGCGGTGTGCATGAGCTGCCACCAGAACGCGGCGCCGATTTTTTCCCGCCAGACCTGGGATGAGACCAACGCCAATCCGCGCATCGCCAGATTATTGAGCAACCTGGGGAACGATTTTCACGGCGTGCCGATCACGCGCGGTGTTGACATTCCCTTCGCCATCGATCAGGCGGCGCAACGCGCCAACGGATTCGCGCTTACGCAGCTTCTGTGGCGCGAAGCCTGCGGCGGCATGGAGGGTGCGCGCTGCCGCGCGTATGCTTTTGCATTGGCGCTGCAATACCGGTTGAACGGCGAACGCGGTTTCGATATGCGCGCGGCGGGGGTCACCGAAGCATTGCAGAATGTGCTGCAAAAGCATTGGCGTGAACGCTGGCCGGGCGGGCTGTATCTCTCGGACCAGAGCCTGCCTAACCGCGATCCGCTGGGCGCATTCAACGATGCTCCGGCCGCCATCGCGCTCAATCCTCAATTGGACGCCAAGGGCAAAAAAACCCTGCATGATCTGCTCGCCAATACCGACGTGCGGGCGCCGTTCGAACCGCTCGAACCGCGCCCCCCGTTAAGCACATGGCGGGGAGACAAGCCCGGCATCGCGGAACGGCTGGTGCTCGGATTGGCTGATTTTTTAGCGCAAGCCGATATCCGTCAACTCGATAAAGTCTTGTGGGAACGCAAACCGCTTGATGAGGTTAAACCGCAACAGGTGGCAAGCGTATGCACCTACACCACCAAAAATATTGAAGCGGAAGTCCGAATCGGATTCACCTGTCAGCCCGCCCAAAGCATCGCGCCGGTGGGCTTCGGTGCGCAAGGCCGGGTGTATCTGCGCGGCCGCCGGGTAATGCGGGTCGAGATCGATACCTTGACATTAAATGAAGCGGAATTGCGCGCCTTCAATCTCGAAGGCAGCGGCGTGCTGGAATATGGCGGGGATGCCTGGTCGCTTACCTTGCCTCTGGCGCAAAACGGCTTGCATTTGCGCGGCATTAACGGCGTGGCACTCGAAACTTTGATTTTGCGCGGCCGCGGCGCGCTTCCGGCACAGACGCCGTTGAATGGGACAGGCGCACTTGTCCTGCGCGACGATTTTGCGCCGGTGTGGGCGGCGCTGGACGCGCTGGTGAAAAATAACGCCATAGACGCATTTTCCGATCAACCCTTCCGGCGGGCCGCAACCATGCCGGCGCTGCTCGCGCTCTTGGGTGCGGCGCCGGGCGCCTGGTGCTGCCTTGATCCGCGCGGTCTGCCGCCCGCGCTGGACGATCGTACCCTGGCCTTAAAGACTTCCGCACAACCATAAAAAAGGATAAAAGTCATGACCTGGTGCAAAACAATCGTGGGCTTGTTCGTTTTCCTTGTGTTGGTCGCCGCCGCCTATCTGGTCAACCGCTTCGGCACCGATGAACCGGTGGAGTACATCGACGTCGAGGACCATTTCAAATATGGCTCGACCGGCGGCGAACGCGTGTCCGGTTTCCCGTTCTGGATCTGGCGCGCACTGCCGAACGTGTGTTCCGCGTATTTGCCCGGCAAGGGTTATGAGTCGCTGGGCATGTTGTTCGAACGCGGCAAATTCAAGCCCGGCGAAGAATTGCCCGTCGGCGTCTCCCGGCGCCACGTGACCGGTATGGACCGCGTGTTTTTAAATTGCGCGGTGTGTCATACCAGCACGGTGCGCGACAAGCCGGGCGCGCTGCCGCATCTGGTGCTGGGCATGCCGGCGAATGGCCTCGACTTGATGGGCTTCCAGAATTTCTTTTTCAACTGCGCGGCCGACGCCAAGTTCACGCCGGAATTCATCATTCCCGAAGTCCAGGCATTGGGCGCGGATCTTGACTTGATCGACCGGTATATCGTTTATCCGATCGCCATTTATTTGATGCGCGACCGTTTGTTCATGCTGCGCGAGCGCTTTGCGTTCACTGGCAAACAGCCGCCGTGGGGGCCGGGCCGCGTCGATACATTTAATGTCGGCAAAACACCGTTTAATTTTCCGCTGCAAAACATGTCGCCGCGCGAGCGGATAGGCACGGCGGATTTTCCGTCGATCTGGAATCAACGCCAGCGCGAAGGCATGCAGTTGCACTGGGACGGCAACAACACCCTGGTGAGCGAACGTAACAAAAATGCCGCCTTCGGCACCGGCACCACGCCGCCGACCATCGATCTGCACAACATCGGACGCATCGAGGATTATCTGCTGGATGCGAAGCCGCCGGCGTATCCGTATCCGGTCGATACGGCGCTGGCCAATAAAGGCGCATCGATCTACAAGGAATATTGTTCTGTGTGCCATGGTGCGAGCGGCAAGGATTTTACCGGCGCATCGGTGGGCAAGGTCACGCCCATTGCCGACATCGGCACCGACCGTGGCCGCCTGGATGCCTACACCTACGAACTGGCGGTGAATGAGGCCACCTTGTATACCGGTTATCCCTGGCGGTTTAGCCATTTTAGAAAAACCTACGGCTACGCCAACATGCCGCTCGACGGCTTGTGGCTGCGCGCGCCGTACCTGCACAACGGCTCGGTGCCCACGCTGCGCGAACTGCTCGAGCCGGCGGCGAAGCGTAGCTTGACATTTTATCGCGGCAACGATGTGTACGATGCGCAGAACGTGGGTTTCGTGTCGAACACCGCGAACGACGGCAACCGCAACTATTTCCTGTTTGATACCCGTATCCCCGGAAATTCCAATGCGGGTCATAGCGGCAAGCGTTTCGGCACGGAACTGCCGGCGGAAGAAAAAGCGGCGTTGCTGGAATATTTGAAAGCGTTTTAGCG
>CAZHHW010000117.1:0-9481 GCA_964532385.1 uncultured Gammaproteobacteria bacterium
ATGCGCGCGAAGCCGAGATCGTTGCCCAAGCCGGCCGCCCCGGCGCGGTGACCATCGCCACCAACATGGCCGGTCGCGGTACCGATATCGTGTTGGGCGGCAACTTCAATTCTGAAGTTGCCAAGCTTGACAGCCCCAGTGAAACGCAAATTGCCGCATTGCGTGAGGAATGGAAGCAGCGCAACAGCGCGGTGGTGGCCAGCGGCGGCTTGCATGTGGTGGGCACCGAGCGGCATGAATCGCGGCGTGTCGACAACCAGTTGCGCGGCCGTTCCGGGCGGCAGGGCGATCCGGGCTCGAGCCGTTTTTATCTCTCATTGCAAGACAACCTCATGCGCATTTTCGCGTCCGAGCGCGTGTCGGCGATGATGAAGAAACTCGGCATGGAAGAGGGCGAGGCCATCGAGCATCCGTGGGTGACCAAGGCGATCGAGAATGCGCAGCGCAAAGTGGAAGGGCGTAACTTCGACATGCGCAAACAACTGCTTGAATACGACGACGTCGCTAACGATCAGCGTAAAGTGATTTACGAACGGCGTAACGAATTGATGGCCACGGAAGATTTATCCGAGACCATCAAGATGATGCGCATCGATGCGGTGGACAGCGTGTTCCGCGTGCACGTGCCGCCGCAGAGTTTGGAAGAGCAGTGGGATGTGGTAGGTCTGGAAGACGCGCTGGAGCGTGAATTCGGACAACGTTTGCCCGTCAAGCAGTGGCTCGAGACCGACAGCAGCTTGCATGAAGAACCGTTGCGCAAGCGTATTCAGGAAACGTTGGAAAAATCCTATGCCGAAAAAGAAGCGTTGACCGGCGCGCCGGTTATGCGCCACTTCGAAAAAGCCATCATGATGCAAGTGCTCGACAGCCACTGGAAAGATCATCTGGCGGCAATGGATTATCTGCGCCAAGGTATCCACCTGCGCGGCTATGCGCAAAAAAATCCCAAGCAGGAATACAAGCGCGAAGCGTTCGAGTTATTTTCCGAAATGCTCGAGCGCATCAAGACCGAAGTCATCGGCTATATTTCCAAGGTGCAAATTCGCGCCGAAGCCGATGTCGAAAAAGTCGAAGAGCAACGTCGAAACCAGGCACCCATGCAGTTTCAGCATGCGGAAGCGTCGGCATTGGCTGCCGACGAAGCACCGGGTGCTGGTGAAGCATCCGCGGCAGGTGAAGGTGAGCCCGCCGCCGCACCCTTTGTACGCACAGGCCGCAAGGTCGGACGGAACGAGCCTTGTCCCTGCGGTTCAGGAAAAAAATACAAGCAATGTCATGGCCGCTTGGAACATTAACGGACCACCATCCCTAGGGGCGCCTCTAAAAATTCAGAGTTCGCCCCGGCAACTGCTCCTGCGTTGCTCTACCTTCCGCCATCCGTGGCGGTCGCAAATGCAAGGCGCGGAAAAAATTTCGCAGCGCGCATATAAGTAATATGTAAGCGAGAAATTTTTTCCGCAACGCTGCAGTTGGGATGAAATCTGGATTTTTAGAGGTGCCCCTATGCCGGTAGGACTTAAAGAATTGCCCCCTTTGCTCCCGGTTGCCGGTGTGCGCTGGGGCATCGCAGCCGCCGGAATAAAAAAACCGGGGCGGCGTGATCTGTCGCTGATGGAATTGGCGCCGGGTTCCACCTGCGCCGCCGTGTTCACGCGCAATGCGTTTTGCGCGGCGCCGGTGGTAGTGTCCAGGCAACATCTTGCCCAGCGCGCGCCGCGCTGGTTCCTTGTCAACACCGGTAACGCGAATGCAGGCACGGGCGCAGCCGGACTGGCCGATGCGGATGCGTGTTGCGTCGCGCTCGGGAAATTAGTCGAATGCGCGCCCAGCGAAGTGCTACCGTTTTCCACGGGGGTGATCGGCGAACCCCTGCCGGTTGGCAAAATCACGCAAGGTTTACCCGCAGCGCATGCGAATCTCTCCGAACGCGGCTGGGAAGAGGCGGCCCACGCGATCATGACGACCGACCTCGTGCCGAAGGGCGCATCGCGGCAAATCAGCATCGACGGCGTAACGATCACTGTGACGGGTATCGCCAAAGGCTCCGGCATGATCCGGCCCGACATGGCCACCATGCTGGCGTTCGTTGCGACCGATGCCAATGTGTCGCAAGCCTTGTTGCAACAATGTTTGACCGATGCGGTCGCGACCTCGTTTAACAGCATCACCGTAGACGGCGACACGTCGACCAATGACGCGTGCATGCTGGTCGCCACCGGCCGCGCGAAGCATGCGCCCTTGACGGGTTCGAGCGCGGTTTATCAGAGTCTCTGCACTGCGGTGCGTGAAGTCTGCGAACAACTGGCGCAAGCCGTGGTGCGTGACGGTGAGGGTGCGACCAAATTCATTACTGTCGAGATTAACGAAGCACGCAATGTGATCGAAGCGCGCCAAGTCGCCTATACCATCGCCCATTCACCGCTGGTCAAAACCGCGTTTTTCGCCAGCGATCCCAATTGGGGCCGCATCCTCGCGGCTGTGGGGCGCGCCGGGGTTGCCGATCTTGACTTGAATGCGTTGACGATTTTTCTCGATGACGTATGCATTGTGCGGAATGGCGGCCGCGCGCCGGACTATCAGGAAGCGCAAGGCCAGCGCGTCATGCAGCAGGAAGAAATCACCATCCATGTGAATCTGGCGCGCGGATCCCACACGGCGCGTGTGTGGACGTGTGACTTCTCTTACGACTACGTACGCATCAACGCCGAATACCGCACCTGATCGCTGCGTATCCGGTAGGGTGGGCTAGAAAATGATCGTAGAACGAAGAGCTCCTTCCCCCTGCAAGGGGGAAGGTCGGGATGGGGGTGATGAAAAAGGCAGTATGCTTGACCACCCCCATCTCAGCCTTCCCCCTTGCAGGGGGAAGGAGTTACAACAACTGCGATAGTCCCCATGCCTCATCCTCCTATCCATGTCGTCGTCGCAGTGATTGAAAATGCGCGCGGGGAGTTTTTGCTCGCGCGCCGGCCTGACCATGCGCATCAAGGCGGTTTATGGGAATTTCCAGGCGGTAAGGTAGAGCCAGGTGAAGACATTCGTGCGGCCCTCGATCGCGAACTGCACGAAGAACTGGGAATTACGGCACAGCATGCGCATCCGTTGTTGCGCGTGCGGCATGCTTATCCGGATAAATCGGTATTGCTCGATGTATGGCGCGTCACGGCGATTCATGGCACGCCGCATGGGCGCGAAGGTCAGGCGGTGATTTGGGCCGCGCCCGCTGAATTACGGAATTATCAATTCCCCGCAGCCAATGCGCCGATTGTCACGGCGGCCTTACTGCCGTCCGTGTATCTGATCACCGGCGAGCCCGATACCGGTGCAGCGCAATTTTTACACAAGTTGGAGCGAGCGGTCGCGGCGGGCGTGCGGTTGGTGCAATTACGCGCGAAGTCGCTGGATGCCGCGAGTTACCGTGTACTGGCGCAAGCAGCGCAACGGATTTGTCATGCCCAGCATGCGCACCTGTTATTGAATTGTGCGCCGCAGCTTGCCGCCGAGTTGAATGCGGATGGTGTGCATTTGAGCAGTGCCCGTCTGGCGGATTTGCGTGCGCGTCCGCTGCCGCGTTCACAATGGGTTGCCGCCTCGGTGCACAGTCTTGACCAATTGCACCAGGCTCAAGCGATCGGTGTCGATTTCGTGGTGGCAAGTCCGGTGTTGCCAACTCTAAGTCATCCCGGCGCGATGTGTTTGGGATGGAATGGATTGCATGCGCTCACGGAAGCGGCCGGTGCCCCGGTATTTGCTTTGGGCGGGATGAAGGCCGAGCATCTGGGCCATGCATATGCACAGGGCGCGCAAGGCGTGGCGGTGGTGAGTGCGATCTGGCATGCGGATGACATCACTGCCCGGGTGCAAGAATTCCAGCATTGCCTTGCATAAACGCAGAAAAATTCTGCGGTCAGTCGGGGCGGCGTGTGGCGGGGGGTGTGGAAGAGTGTTCAGACGCTTCTTCTTCATCTGCCGCCACGCGATATGCTTCCGATGCCCATGCGCCTAAATCGATGAGCTTGCAGCGCTGCGAACAAAACGGGCGCGCGATGTTCTGTTCAGTCCATTCGACGCTCGCACCGCAGGTGGGGCAATTGACGATGAGGCTCATAGTACGCAGCAGGCCAACTGGAAGTGCACATCCTGATCGGTTTGGCGGGCACGCGCATTGGTCGAAAATTCCATGAAACGCATGCTGAAGCGGTGTTTGCTGCCGCTGATTTCCACATAGTAAGGCAACTCGCTCGGCACAATGACGCGCAATAACTGGTAAGCGACATTGGTTTCGAACGTTTTTTGTAATATTCCGCCCGTTGCGAGCTCGGGTTGAGCTCCGGCACTTTCACGCAGCAGTTTGAGAATCAAATTGATCGAAGCGCGTACCGCGTCGAGACTGCCGGCCCAGCGTCCCAGATCTTGCTGACGCGTGTCCGTGGATTGCTGCAGCCAGTAATGATAGCCGGGCAAATCGAAATCGCAGGTCCCGCCGGGGATGCTGGAGCGTTGCATGATGCTTTTGAGCATCTCGCTGAGGCGGAGTTCAGCGCCGATTTGTCCTTCCATGGTGTAGACGCGATCGGTGAGCGTGTCGAGGTTACGGATGAGGGTGTGTAATAGCTCGTGGTCAACGTTGGGCGCATTTTCCAACCGTTCCAGTGTGGACGATTGTTTTTCAAGCTCGCGAAGGATGTCGGATTTCAACTCGGTGCGCCCGAATACGCCCATCATTTCAATGAGTGTGGTGACAGCCACGCGGCTTTCCCAGACAGAGGGCCCCACCATCGATGCGTGCAAATGCTGGAACAGATATTCCAGCCGCAGAAATGTGCGCACGCGTTCGTTAAGAGGCTGTTCGTAAATAATGACGTTGTTCACAGGGCGGCCACTTCAAATTCGAAGTCGACATTGTCTATAAGTTGCGCTCTGGACGCAAACGCTGCGGATGTCAAAATGCGGGATTGTTGTTGAATTTCGCCTGCTTTAGATAGTCTTCGTGCAAGCGAGCGACGGGCCCGCGCAAGTCATCGAAACCGCCCAGGTTCGAGATGATGTCATCGGCGTGCGCCACACGCTGCGCGCGCGGCCATTGCGCCGCCATAATGCGTTGCACGGTCGCGCGGTCCAGTCCCGAGCGTGCGATGGTGTGTGAAATTTGCCGCTCCTCGGGCGCGTCTATGACCAACACGCGGTCGACCCACTCCCGTTGCCCTGATTCGAACAGCAGTGGGATTACTACGATGCAATAGTCCGCGTGGACCGCCGCAATTTGACGTTGCAGCGCGGCGCGGATCGGCGGATGCAGAATGGCTTCGAGCCGCTGACGCAGGCCCGAGTCGGAGAATGCAAGAGAGCGAAGCTGGGCGCGGTCGAGTGCTCCGTCAGGCTGCAAAATCCGCGCACCAAATTCACGAATCAGAGCTTGCAACGTGGCTTGGCCCGGCTCGACCAAGCGCCGTGCCTCCACATCGGCATCGAAAATCGGTACGCCGAATTCTCGAAACAGTTCGGCCACGGTGGATTTGCCACTGCCGATGCCGCCGGTTAAGCCGATGATGAGCATGGTGAGATTTAAACATGGACGCGAACGCGGCGCCTACATCCCCGACCAGTGCAGATAAGCCGCATTCAATTGCGTACCCCACAGCAGGTAAATCCAGCCCGCGGCGGCGAGATACGGACCAAATGGAATTGGAATATGCCGGTCGCGGCGCGTGAATACGATCAAACTGATCCCCACCACCGCACCGACCAGCGACGACAACAGGATAATTGCGGGCAAGGCTTGCCACCCCATCCATGCGCCCAGCAGCGCGAGCAATTTAAAATCGCCGTAGCCCATGCCTTCCTTGCCGGTCATCCATTTAAAGACTTGGTACACCGTCCACAAAATCAAGTAGCCCGCGATGGCGCCGATGATGCTTGATTGCATGCCGGCAAAAATGTCGAACACGCTCAGCAACAGTCCCAGCCAGAGGAAGGGGAGTGTGATAGTATCGGGCAATAATTGATGATCGAAGTCGATCATGGTCAGCGTGATGAGGATGTAAGTCAGCAGTAAAGCTCCGGCCCCTGCAACGGTGAGCCCGAAGTGCCAGGCGACCGCCGCCGATAAAATTCCACTCACAAGTTCGATGGCCGGATAACGTCGTGAAATTTTTACGCTGCACGCCGAGCAGCGGCCGCGTAGCAGCAGATAACTCAACACCGGAATATTTTCGTAGGCGCGGATGGCATGGCCGCACTGCGGGCATCGGGAACGCGGTGTGGCAAGATTAAATTTTTCTGCGGGTGCCGGGTTCGCGGAGGAATTGAGAAATTCGGCGCACTGCGCGCGCCAGTCGCGTTCGAGCATGACCGGCAAACGGTAAATGACTACGTTGAGAAAGCTGCCGACTACGAGCCCAAGAATGCCGGCACAGATGATCCACGCGGTGGGATTGAGGGTAAGGAACTCGGCGATGGGCATATATTGTTAACTGCAAAACAGGACATGCGAAGCGCCGAACGTGCCGATGATCAATCCGTCGAAACGGCTATCCACCTCCGCCACCAACCACTGATCCCATCTTGAAAATAGGCAAGTACATTGCAATGACCAAACCGCCGATGAGTACGCCCAGGAAGGCCATGATCATGGGTTCCAACAGGCTGGTCAGTCCATCGACAGCATTGTCGACATCTTCTTCATAGAAGTCAGCAACCTTGGCGAGCATCGCATCAACGGAGCCTGCTTCTTCACCGATGGCGATCATTTGCACGACCATATTAGGAAACAGCCCAGCCTCCTTCATACACACATTCAGCTGGGTACCTGTTGATACATCGTCGCGCATTTTCATGATTTTCTCTTCGTACACCACATTGCCAGAGGCTTGAGCGACCGTAGTCATCGATTCGACCAAGGGCATGCCTGCTGCAAACATAGTCGATAAGGTGCGCGCGAACCGTGCAATGGTTGCTTTAGTTAAGATCCCGCCGATCACTGGAATCTTGAGCATGAAGCGGTCCAGGAAATGATTAAAGGCCTTCGAACGTTTTTTTAGCTGCATCATTCCATACACCGCCCCGCCAATGGCGCCAAATATGGCCCACCAATAGGCAACAAAAATATCGGAGAGGCGTACCACGAACTTTGTGAGTGCAGGCAAGTCGGCGCCGAATCCTTTGAACATCTCGGCGAACTGCGGAATGACAAAAATCATCAGAATGGCGGTGATGATAAAAGCAAACGCAATGACGGCAATGGGATAAAACAACGCTTTTTTGATCTTCCCTTTGATGGCCTCGACTTTTTCTTTGTAGGTGGCAATTTTTTTGAGCAGTGTTTCGAGTGTGCCGGATTGTTCGCCTGCGGCAACCAAGCTGCATACGAGTTCGTCAAAATAGAGCGGGTGCTTGGCAAGCGATTCAGCAAGCCCGGTGCCGCCCTCGACATCCGATTTAATCGCCAGAATTAAATCTTGCATGGAAGGGTTTTCGTGGCCGCGGCCGACAATTTCAAACGCCTGTACCAGAGGTACACCAGCGGTCATCATGGTCGCCAACTGGCGGGTAAATAGAGCGATGTCTTTCGGGCCGATGCTTTTTTTGCCGCGCGTCATTGAAGATTTCTTTTTAATGCGTGTTGCATTAATTCCCTGACGGCGCAACTCGGCGCGGATCAATGCCTCGCTTGAGCCGAGGGATTCGCCTTTTTTCTTTTTGCCGGTTTTATCCATGCCTTCCCAGGCAAAGGTCGCGGTCGCAGCAGTGGTTTTAGCCATGATTTATTCCTTCGTCACTCTCGAGACTTCTTCAATACTGGTGAGACCATCTTTCATTTTTTTAATTCCGGACTCGCGTAAGTCCGGGATGCCTTCCTTTTTCGCCTGATCGGCAATCTGCATCGAATTGCCCCCTTCCATGATGATGCGGCCCATGGCCTCTGAAATGGGCACTACTTGATAAATACCGACACGCCCTTTGTAACCATTGCTGCATTGGTCGCAACCTTTGGGGCCGAAGAGTTTCAGGCCGGTCAATTCCTGTTCCTTGAATCCGAAAGCCAGCAGCTGCTCGCGCGGAATATTGACCGGTTGTTTGCAATGGCCACACAAGCGCCGTGCCAGGCGTTGCGCAATAATTAACGACACCGATGATGCAATATTGAATGGCGCGACACCCATGTTCAGTAAGCGGGTCAGGGTTTGCGGTGCATCGTTGGTATGCAAGGTGGATAATACCAAGTGGCCGGTTTGCGCCGCCTTGATGGCGATTTCGGCGGTTTCCAGATCGCGAATTTCACCGACCATGATCACGTCCGGATCTTGGCGCAAGAAGGCGCGCAAAGCATTCGCGAAAGTCAGGCCGACCTTGGGATTCACATTCACCTGATTGACGCCGGGCAGGTTGATTTCCGCAGGGTCTTCCGCCGTGGAGATATTGCGATCTTCGGTATTAAGAATATTCAAACCGGTGTACAGCGATACGGTTTTACCGCTCCCGGTCGGTCCGGTGACCAGGATCAGGCCCTGCGGTTTGGCAAGCGCCTCCAAGTAATGTTTCTTCTGAAAATCTTCATAGCCTAAGGCATCAATGCCGAGCTTGGCGCTGGACGGATCGAGGATACGCATGACGATTTTTTCACCCCACAACGTGGGGCAACAGTTCACACGAAAGTCGATGGCGCGGTTTTTCGACAGCTTCATTTTCATGCGCCCGTCTTGCGGAACGCGGCGTTCTGAAATGTCGAGACGCGACATCACCTTTAAACGCGCGGCCATTTTTCCGGACAAGGCAATGGGCGGTGAAGCAACTTCATGCAAGACGCCGTCTTGCCGGTAACGAACGCGAAAAGTTTTTTCATAAGGTTCGAAATGAATATCCGATGCGCCCCGGTTAATGGCGTCGAGCAGCACTTTATTGACGAAGCGCACTACCGGGGTGTCGTCAACACTGGAGTCATCGCCCGCACCGGGTGCGGCGCCCTCCTCATCGCTGCTGATTTCAAGATCGTCGAGATCTGTGTCGCCCAGATCCTGCAATGTCGTATTAGTGGCATCCAGCGCCGTGTCGATGAATTTGGCGAGCTTGTTTTCCTCAACCAGAATCGGTTCGGTGCTCAGTCCGGAATGAAACTTGATGTCGTCGAGTGCCTGCAGATTCGTGGGATCCGACAACGCAATGAACAACTTGTTGCCGCGTTTAAACAACGGCAATGCATGATGCTGGCGGATCAGTTTTTCTTCGACCAGTTTGGTGATATCGCCGTCCAGCTCCACCATTGCAAGATCAAGCAGGGGGTAACCGAACTCGTGTGATGCCGAAGCCGCGATATCCGCCGGCGGCACCAGATTGTGTTCGACTAAATAGGAAACAAACGGCGCCTTCTTCTTGAGCGCCGCATCATAATGACGTTGCGCATCGGCCTCCGCCAGATGCCCCTCCTGCACCAGCCGCCGTGCCAGCCCGCTGAGTTTTATTTGTGCGCTTTGCGTCGCCATAG
>CAZHHW010000118.1:0-9004 GCA_964532385.1 uncultured Gammaproteobacteria bacterium
TTCCGGCACCTGCGGCGTCAGCGATGCGATCTCCTCCTCGACGGCATCCGGCCACTCCAGCGGCAATTCATGATCGCGGATGGCCACATCGATTTCCATGCCGGGCGCCATGTGGTCGCCCAGCAATTCGACGACCTTGCCGACCGGCTGGCGATATTGGCTGGGCGGCGTGGCGATTTCGACCACCACGATCTGGCCGGTAACGGCGCCGCCCAGATTTTCGCTGGGCACCACGATGTCCTGAGTGATACGCCGATTGTTCGGGACCACGAACGCCGCGCCGCCTTCGGTGTGCAAACGCCCCACGATGCTGTTATTGCGGCGCTCCAACACTTCGACAATCTGGCCTTCTTTGCGTCCGCGCCGGTCAAGCCCGGACACGCGCGCGACCACACGGTCGCCATGCATTACGGCGCGCATTTCCTTGGCCGACAAAAACAGGTCGCCGCCGCCTTCATCCGGGGTTAGAAATCCGAAGCCGTCGCGATGACCTTCCACACGCCCGACCACCATGTCCATTTTGTCGACCAATGCAAAACCGTCTTTGCGATTGCGCAGCAACTGGCCGTCGCGCAGCATCGCCTTGAGGCGGCGGCGCAGCGCTTCGAGCTCATCCTCGCTCGCCAGTTTTAATTCAGCGGCAATCTGATCGTAGGTCAGCGGCTCGCCGCGTTCAGCCAGCATTGCCATGATGAATTCGCGGCTGGGGATGGGGCGTTCGTATTTTTCTTGCTCGCGTTCCCAGTGGGGATCGTTGGGTTTGGTCATTTGTCTTCCATTCTTTAAATTAAAAAAATAATTACCTGCGACGCCTGCTCGAAGGCGTCCTTACATTGACTTTGCCAAGTCGGATCAGTAAATTGCGCGTTCCGGACGACAGCATGAACAATGCGCCCGGCGCACACCTGCCGAGGTGGCGGAATTGGTAGACGCACTAGTTTCAGGTACTAGCGGGGCAACTCGTGGAGGTTCAAGTCCTCTCCTCGGCACCAACCAAAATTTTCGAACGCCAACTTAACTGTCAAATCTTAGGATTGCAAGAGACGGTTGGGTCTTCAGCTTCAGCAAAGATCGGAAAAAAGTAAGTTAAAGGATAGCTCTGCCCCCATGACTGGGCGTGTTAGCGGCCGGAAAATCACAGCTAAGCTATTTCCGCTAAGCCTTAAGCCGCGCGCATCGCCTCGATATTTTTTTGCTCGCTTGCAGGCGTTGCGATGATTTCATACTCAAAACGCGAAAATGAAGCGGTCGCTTCATGCATGCGCACCAATCGCACATAGATCAGATGATCGACACGATTCAAAACCAGGCAGGTACCCACATCATAAATCGCCGAGGGCACCAGCAAGTGCGTAGTGTCACCGCTGGTTAGCAGCAAACTGCGAAAATATTCACCGCCACTCCCCACCCCGCCGATCGAACGCACAGCTACCGGTTGCAGGCTTCCGGCCATATCCATGATGCCGATTTCCAGTTGTTCTTCGCGCACATCGCGCAACCAGCGCACAATACCCGCAGTCCAGTGCGCCTGTAGATTATTGGCCTGTTTCAGCGCCACCACATCGCCCACACGAATGCGTTTGCCGCGTCCATCGCACGACACTCCCATGCCGCCGCCGCTGCGATTGATCTGGCGCCACAATTGCGCGGTGAAATCCTGCTCCACATCTTCGGCGCGTTTACCTGTATTCGCCTTGTTCGCATAAATTTTTTCCCACAGATCTTCCGCCCCGGCAAACTGCGAAAGACGCGGCTTCGCGACTCCGGACTCTAATTTGTCAAGCTTGTCGGAGCGCTTCCAGGGTTCGTCCTCGATCGGAACCAGTGAAAATGTTTCTTTCACCCCGCCCGGCCGATGAAACCGCACTTCGTCAAGCTCAGGGGTAAACGGCAACTCATTGCTGACGAAGTGATGGCTGGGGCTCATTCCGGCCGCCAGCACAATCCCCACATTGTCGGGTAGTCGCGGGTCTTGGCGTTCCTGACGTCCGCCCCAGGCATGCTCCAAGCGCTGCAGCATGTCGCGGCGGATGCGTTCGCGCAGTGTCATGGAGGAAACATGTGTTCCGGATTCCGTCTCGGTATATTTATTCCGTTCCAATGCAATATGCTCAACCAGCCGGCTCACATCCAATACGCGTAAATCCCGGCGATGCTGAGGCATATCATGACGCAAGGCATACTGCGGCGGTGACGCTTCATCCAGCTTGATAAAATACTTCCCGTCGAGCGACAGGTTATGATCCGCCGCCAGCAAGCGGCCGTGCGTCGCCCACACATTTAAATGCTGATAAATCGCACCCGCTTCACCGCTCATTAAATGGTAGGGATTCGCGAGATACAACAACACGATGCGCTTGTAGGCATGCTTGATGGTTTGCGGATCACCCTCCGCCCGAAGACTCCCCAGACTGCTCATCGAACGCGCGAGTAGATCATGCTGTTCGGCGAACCCATACAATCGATGAAGTTCACCCCAGACCCCTTCGGGTTCGGGAACATAGGCGGAGTAGGCCGCCAGCAAGCTTTCACTCAAAAAAACCACCGCCTGGTAAATCGAGTTCACCAACGCTGGATCGGTAACCTCGCTGCGCGTGTCATCCTGAATAACATCGTGAATCACGCGTTTGTAACCGTAGGCGCTTTCACGAATCAAGGCACTGATCAACTGGAAGCGCGCACGCGGTTTATCCGTCAACGGAAATGTGTTGCCGTGTAAGCGGTCGCTCAAGGCGGTGACGTATTCATGAATGACCGGTTGCAGTTGATCAAGAAACTGGTAACGCGCGCCCGGTTTCATCGCACATCGATTGTAGGCGTGCAGCACATTGAGCAGGCGTTCCGCCGCATCGTCGTGTTCGCCCACGCGAAACGACGCCAGCCACGCCGCCAGATGACGCGGCGCGGGATTAAGCGACTGTGCATCGAGCTGTTCGTATGCCGGAAAACTTAAACGCAGTTCGTTGGTTGCCATGCCCATGCCGGTAAAAAGGACTCGTGCTTAGAGTATCGGCAGGAAGGAAGTTTGATTTACCAGCACACCAGCCGGATAACCCACGAGCTTTGGGGTGGACACTGCCCATCTGTTAAGAAAGTCGCTTTGTAATTCGGTGGGCTGTGCCCACCCTACAAACTCCAGACATCTCGACTTGGACAGAAGGAATCAAATCTTGACAGCCACCAAAAAACTACTCTCCAGCCTGCAGCCAGCGATACAGCGCCACCAAGGTTTTGGCATCGCGTACCTCACCTTCAGCCAGATGCGCACGGACCTCCTGCGGCGCCCACCAGAACACCTGCATGACTTCATCGTGTTCACGCCGCAACGGCACCTGAGTCAATTCATGTGCGATAAATAGATGAATGACTTCATCGCAAAATCCGGGTGTGCTCACCAGCGTGCCCAAACTCGCCCAGTGTTGCGCGCGCACGCCCGCCTCTTCTTCCAGTTCGCGCTGCGCCGTAACCAGGGGCGGCTCCCCAGAATCCAGTTTTCCTGCCGGCAGTTCCCACAACCAGCCACCCACCGCGTGGCGGTATTGGTGCAGCATGCACACGCGTTGCTGCTCATCCAATGCCAGCACCGCCGCACCGCCGGGATGACGCACGATTTCCAGTTCGATATTCCGGCCATTGGGCAGTAGTACTGATTCCATGCCCAAGTCCACCACCTTGCCCTGATAAATTGAATGTCGCGTCATGCTACCTTCACCATCATTCCAAATTGCAGTAAAAGAAACGGGGCCCGCAGGCCCCGTGAAAACTACTTATAAAATATTGTTAACAACTCAAATGATTAGAACTTGGTGATCACGCCAAAAGACAGACCGCTCGGGCTTTCCGAATTGCCGGAACTGTCGGTGGCTACACCAGGATTGGCACCATGGCCGCCACCCGCAACGCTGTACATACCACCATCATCGTTGTTGGTCACGGCATAAGCTGCATACACGGTGGTATTCTTCGACAACGAATGGTCATAACCAAGCGCGATCATAGTAGCGCCAGTCTTCGAAGAGTCCTTATATTTATCTGCCTTGTAAAGCTGGCCTTTAACCAACCCAGCTCCCAGCTTATAAGATGCGCCGACGCCAAGGATGCTCGTGTTCAAGTCTTTAAAACCACCGATGTCGGTCGAGCTCTGATACAGTCCTGCCACCTTCATATCACCTTGGGTAAAGCTCGCACCCAAACGAAATCCTGTTTCCGATTCATCTGCTCCGGCATTAGCAAGACCCGAGTTCATACCTTTCCCGTGGGTTTCATAAGCAAGTCCGACAAACAGCGGGCCACCCGTGTAATTTACAGCAAGATCAAAACCGCTAGCGTCCTTAGTGCCATCTTCCGGCATATAAGCGACCGTTGCCGAGATACCACCCATATCCGGAGTGGTATAGGTAATCATGTTGCCCGGGCGGGCATCATAGCCAACATTCTTAACCTTAATAGCGGCCGTACATTGAGCTAATGTGGGTGTAGTAGCTCCGCTTAGGCCCGTGCAGATATCACCAGCTGTAAAACCTAAACCTTCCAAACTAAAAGATTGTTGGATCAGATTGCGTGAATCACCAATTTGGTCGCCGAAGAAATCAATCTTGCGACCAAGCGTTTTCATAGGAGTATCGATTTTGCCAACTGCAAAACTACCAAAACCGCCACCGAGGCTTACATAAGTTTCGCGATCAAAAACGGAGGCGCCCGCACCATCCATCGTGATGGTTTGTTCGGCGAGAAAACCAAGCTTCATTCCGCCATCAAGATCTTCCGAAGCTTTGAAGCCAATGCGACTGGAGTTGCTCGATACATAAATAAACGAATCATCGCCATTGTCCAAGCTGTCGATTGAAACATGCGCTTTACCGTAAACGGATACATCGGCGTGTGCTGCACCGGCCATTACCAACGCTGCACTCACCGCCACTACCAATGCTGACTTCTTCATGGTTAAACCCCTCGTGTTGTGAATCTTCTGGAACATACTTACTCATCGTTACAAACTGACGGGGCCAACGGCCCCGTCATCCCACTGCTTTTACAAAAACTTAGAAGCTGAATACCAAGCCCAAAGACAAGGACTTCGGGTCGCTACCTCTATCTGGTGTGGCTGTGGCTTGCCCAGGAATTACGTTATTGGGATTGTTGTCATGACCGCCACCTGCAGCAGGGAATGTCGCACCTAGTGTAGGTATGTCATTGACTTTCGTCGGACCCTGATCGTTCTTGGTCATGGCGTAGGCAACATAAACCTTGGTGTTCTTCGACAGATTGTGGTCATAACCAACAGCAACCATCGTTGCACCATCGTATGCAGCCGAAGCAGTCTCACCCGCTTTGTAATACTGAGCTTTCACAGCTCCTGCACCGATCTTGAATGAACCACCTACCCCCCAAGTGGTACGGTCCAGGTCTGACTTATATGCAGTAGCGGAGGTCGCATTATGAATAGGATCCACATTCATATGGGATGCCTTTTGATACAATGCCGTAGCCTTAATATCACCCATAGTGAAACTACCGACAGCTCGGATCGCAGTCTCAGCTTTCTGATCGTTATTCCAAGCCTTACCGTGACTTTCCCATGCCAATCCGGCAATTAGTTTGCTGCCACCGATATCACTGGTGAAGCGTGCGGCGATATCTTTGATACTGGAGTCTTTACGTCCTTCGTCGGGCTGGTACAGCATTGATACCGTGAACCCACCCATGTCAGGAGTTGTGTAGGCCAAAGCGTTGGTTGAACGTACTTCCCAACTGGGCTTTTGCGAAGTAGTGCTATATGTGTAGGCTGTTGTACTGGCGGTGACTAATGGGGAATTCGTTACCAATCCCAAACCCGTGGCCTTCGAGATCAGGTTACGATTATCACCGACTTGATCGCGGAACATATCAGCGACGCCGCCCAGCAATTTCATCGGAGTGTCGATTTTACCAATGCGTGCGGTACCAAATCCGCCACCCAAACCTGCGTAAACTTCACGCTCGGTGAAGGGAATAGTTTTAGTTTGATTGTCGGCTTCGATCTGAACTTCAATCACCGCCAAAGCTTTCATACCGCCTTCAAGATCTTCTGAGGCCTTGAATCCTAAGACCGATGCGTTTGTGGAGATATACAGTGACTTCGCCTTGGTCCCGGCATTGGCTGCGCCACCGCTGAAGCTTGATGAGCCCGTAACCGCAGATCCATTATTTGTATTTGCGTCGTAGATATTTCCGTTGTCCGTATGATCCAGAGATAAATGCAGTTTGCCGTACACTTCGACGGCGGCTTGTGCAGAGCCTGCCGCTAAAGCGGCGCTGACAGCGATCGCGAGAACTGACTTTTTCATTGAGTTACTCTCCCAAATGTTATGTAGGTCGTTGTATGTACTATTTCTCCGCCCGGTAGTTATAGCAGTTTTCGGCAAAGATGCAACAATTGGTAGATTTGCCGCCGGTTTGAAATAGGTTTGTAGCAAATATGTAACAAGATAGAACTGATCTTGTATCGTCAAGGCCATTAACTTCTTTAACTGCGGATTTGAATAACTAAAGCAGGAAGGACATCAGGTCAGCGAGGCGAGGCGTTTTTCGATGGCAAACTTCCATTGCGTACGCAAGGATTGTTCGAGCAAGGTTTTCCATGCCTCGATTTCGCGGGGTGGCGAAGGGACAAGACTAAAACGGATGCCCAACTCTTTAAGACGAACATCCTGCTGGATTTTCACCTGGCCAATATATAAAGGCATCCCGGAGACCACTTCAAATGTGAACGTATCTTCGTCGTCGCCAGGAACCGTCAGCACCACCTCTTTTTTCGCAGGCTTGGTTGAAACTGACACTAATTGGTATTTACCCGGTTTCAAGCCCTGAAACACAAACATGCCCTGTAATACCTCCCCTTCGATGAACAAATCACCGATCACTTTCCGCACAGTGACTTTTACAACCGCGGGCTCGCTTTCCTGTCCGTAAAAACTCTTGGTTTTTACTACCGGGTCCACAATGAGCAGGCCGGCCACTTCCGGTGAACCGCTCAGGACGAATTTCTCAGCGCATGCGACCAGCATTGCCATCGCGGCGAGCATGACCATCCAGGTTAACGATTTCGACACGCTGTGTTCTCTCCGGCGATTTTGTATTTGCATCATGCTGCGCTAAGTGTATCGGCAAGACTGCTTAATAAAAGAATTTGCGGCCAATTGAAATGTGAAGAAATGCTACAAGCACGAGGCGAAGCGGTACAGCCAGACCTGTTTACTCGCCGCGCGGCGCATGAGTTGGATTATTCATTTCGCACCAAACCACACTACACTTGCTGAAGACTTCTCTCTCTCACCTCTGCCGAGATTCTATGCCCGCACCCGCTAAATCATCCGAAGTGCTCGCGGCCGTCGATCTGGGCTCCAACAGTTTTCATATGAAAATCGCGCGCGCTTACGAGGGTGAATTGCAAGTGCTCGACCGCATGCGCGAGATGATCCATCTGGGCGCGGGTCTTGACACAGATGGGAACATCACACCGGCCGCACAGCAGCGTGCGCTGGACTGCCTATTGAAATTCGGCGAACGCTTGCGCGCAATGCCGCGGCGCACAGTGCGCGCGGTGGGCACCAACACCTTGCGCAATGCGCGCAATGCAAAAGAATTCCTCGCCGCCGCGGAACGCGCGCTGGGCCACCCCATCAAAATCATTTCCGGCCAGGAAGAAGCGCGGCTCATTTATTTGGGCGTTGCACACACCCTGGCGGACAACGGTCAGCGCCGCTTGGTTATCGATATTGGCGGCGGCAGCACCGAGCTGATTATCGGCGAGCGCGGCGTACCGCAACATTTGGTTAGCCTCGAAATGGGCTGCGTTTTGTTCAGCCGTAAATATTTTGAGGGCGGTGAAATTACCTCCAAGCGCTGGCAGCGCGCGCAAACTGCCGCACACGAAATCCTGCAGCAGGCGGCGGCCGGCGACTTCGGCAAAGCGCGCTGGGAACATGCCGTCGGCGCCTCCGGAACCATCCGCGCGGTGGACAGCGTGGTACGCCTGGCAGGCTGGTGCGACGACGGTATCACGCTTGCGGCACTGGAACAGCTGGTCGAAACAATAGTCAAGTCCGGCCATATCGACAGGTTGAAAATCACCGGGCTCAATCCGGAACGCGCCGCTGTGTTTCCCGGCGGAGTTGCAATTCTGCGGGCCTTGTTCGAAGTGTTGGGTCTGAGTGAGATGCGTGTTTCCGACGGCGCGCTACGTGAAGGTTTACTGTTCGACATGCTCGGCTGGCCCGCCGAAGAAGACACCTGCGCCAGCAGCGTCGCCGCGTTGGCGGCGCGTTTTCACGTCGACGACGCGCAGGCCAAGCGCGTGGAGAATACCGCACGCGTATTACTGGCCGGGGTCGCCATCGATTGGGATTTGCGCGATGCACAAGCCACCCGGCGCCTGATCTGGGCTGCACAGTTGCACGAAGTCGGCCTGGATATCGCCAGTAACCAGCATCACAAACACGGCGCCTATATTGTCGAGAATGCCGACCTTGATGGATTCACCTTGTTCGAACATAAACTGCTGGGTTTGCTGTTGCGTGCGCAACGCGGCAAGTTGCCTCTTACCGCAGCGAAGGACTTGCCTGCCGCCCATACCGTACCGTGGCTGCGCCTGGCTGTACTGCTACGCCTGGCCGTCATTTTACAGCGTGGACGCGGCGCGGAAGCGCTGCCGCGCCTGGCCATTACAGCGGGCAAGCGCGCCGTGAAGTTGCTATTTCCAAAAGGTTGGCTGGAGACCCGGCCATTGCTGCGAGCCGATCTGACGCAAGAAGCAATTTATTTGCGCGAAGCGGAAATTACGCTGGAGTTCAGTTGAGCGCGCGAAAAAGCAACCACCCCACCCCGGCAACTGCTCCTGCGTTGCTCTAACTTCCGCCATCCCTGGCGGTCGCCTTCGGGGCACCCCTCCTCGAAAATAAGGAGGGGGGAGAGAGAGGTTTTATTCCCCTCCTCATTTTCGAGGAGGGGTGGACGCGCAACGGAC
>CAZHHW010000119.1:0-5646 GCA_964532385.1 uncultured Gammaproteobacteria bacterium
AAGACAATTAAACCGATCTGCGTGAAAATGTTGTTGTCGCCGTGGGTCAGCCACACCCCGGCAATAGCGGACAGCAGCACCATCGGCACAATCAAAATCACTGCGATCGGCAGCGACCAGCTCTCGTACTGCGCCGCGAGCACCAGGAACACGAACAACACGCACAGCGGGAAAATGTACACGGCGGTGTTGCCGGCGAGGATCTGCTGGAAGGTCAAGTCGGTCCACTCGTACTTCATGCCTTGCGGCAGTTCCTTTTGCAGAATCGCGTCGATCATGCCCTGCGCCTGGACGCTGCTGACACCGGGCGCCGGGCCACCGTTGATATCGGCGGCGGGATAACCGTTGTAGCGAAACACCCGGTCGGGACCGGCGGTCTCGGTCACCGACAGCAGTGCCGAAAGCGGCACCATCTCACCCTCCAGGTTGCGTGTCTTGAGCCGCCCGATGTCGGCGGCCGCCAAGCGATACGGCGCATCCGCTTGCGCCGTCACCGGGTAGGTGCGGCCAAAGCGGTTGAAGTCGTTGACGTACAGCGAGCCCAGATAGATCTGCATGGTGTCGTACACGTCGGTCAGCGCGATGCCCTGCTGCTTGGCTTTTTCGCGATCCACCGCGACGCTCAACTGCGGCACGTTGGCCTGAAACCCGGAGAACACGCCCGCCAGCTGCGGCGTTTGATAGGCCGCCATCATGACTTTATCTTTGACTTCGTTGAGCGCGCGCAAACCCAGATCGGCGCGATCCTCGATTTGCAGTTTGAAACCGCCCAGCATGCCCAAACCCATCACCGGCGGCGGTGGAAATACCGCCGAGAACGCCTCTTTGATTCCGCCCAGTTGCTGATTGATTTGTCCGGCGATGGCGTACATCGACAGGTTTGGCGATGTGCGTTCCGTATACGGCTTCAACGTGATGAACACCACGCCCGCGTTGGAGCTGCTGGTGAAGCCATGGATCGACAAGCCCGGAAACGCCACCGCACTGTCAACACCCGGCGTATTCATCGCAATGTCCGAGATGCGGCGGATCACCGCGTCGGTGCGGTCCAGCGTTGCGCCGTCCGGCAATTGCGCAAACGACACCAGATACATTTTGTCTTGTGTCGGTACAAAGCCCTCCGGCACTTTTGCGAAGCCCAGGTAGGTCAGTCCAATCAACCCGGCGTAGAGCGCTAACGCAATGCCGCTGCCGCGCAAGGTCTTGCGCACCACGTTCACATAGCCGTGCGTGGATCGATCAAATAACCGGTTAAACGGCCGGAACACGCCGCCGAACACACGGTCCAGCAGGCGCGTGAATGCGTCTTTGGGCGCGTCGTGCGGCCGCAATAACGCCGCAGCCAGCGCCGGGCTCAGCGTCAGTGAATTGAACGCGGAGATCACCGTCGAAATCGCGATGGTGATGGCGAACTGTTTGTAGAACTGGCCGGTCAGCCCGCTGATAAACGCAGTGGGGATGAACACCGCGCACAACACCAGCGCGGTGGCGATGATCGGCCGGGTCACTTCGCTCATGGCGCGCTTGGTCGCGTCGCGCGGACTCAAGCCGTTGGCAATGTGGCGTTCCACGTTTTCCACCACCACGATGGCGTCGTCCACCACGATGCCGATGGACAACACCAGCCCAAACAGCGACAGCGCGTTGATCGAATACCCCAGCGCCAGCAGCACCGCGAAGGTGCCAACAATCGACACCGGCACGGCCACCAACGGAATGATGGAGGCGCGCCAGGTTTGCAGGAACAAGATCACCACCAGCACCACCAGCAACACCGCTTCCAGCAACGTGGTCACCACGGCTTTAATCGAATCACGCACGAACAGCGTCGGGTCGTAGACGATTTTGTAGTCGATGCCTTCGGGAAAATGTTTTTTCAACTCGGTCATGGCCGCGCGCACGTTGTTCGACAACGCCAGCGCATTGGAACCCGGCGCTTGGAAAATCGGTATTGCCGTCGCCGCCTTGTTGTCGAGCAGGCTGCGCATCGAGTAGCTTTCCGCGCCCAGTTCGATGCGCGCGACGTCTTTCAGCAGTGTCGATTGTCCCTGCGCACCGGTCTTGATGACGATGCGGCCGAATTCGTCTTCGTCACTCAAGCGGCCTTGCGCGTTCACCGTCAGTTGCAACGCGTGATCGCTGTGCGTCGGCGTCTGGCCCACCGAGCCGGCGGCAACCTGCACATTTTGTTCGCGGATCGCGCGCACCACGTCGGCGGCGGTCAAATTGCGCGCGGCGATTTTTTCCGGATCCAGCCACACACGCATGCTGTACTCGCCTGCGCCAAACACCATGACCTGACCCATGCCGGGAATCCGCGCCAGCGTGTCCTTGACTTGCAGCACCGCGTAGTTAGAAAGGTAAATCGGATCGTAGCGGCCGTCGGTCGATACCAGATGCACCACCATGGTCAGGTCCGGCGAACTTTTTTCGGTCGCGACCCCCGAACGCCGCACGTCGTCCGGCAACTTCGGCAACACCTGCGAAACGCGGTTTTGCACCTGCACCTGCGCATTGTCGAGATCGGTCCCCAGCTTGAACGTCACGGTCAGCATCATCACGCCGTTGGCGGTGGACTGCGACGACATGTACAGCATGTTCTCCACGCCGTTGATCGCTTGCTCCAGCGGCGCGGCGACGGTTTCCGAAATCACCTTCGGATTCGCACCCGGATAACTGGCGCGCACGATTACCGTCGGCGGCACTACTTCCGGATATTCCGAAACCGGCAACTGATAAACCGAAATCGCACCGATGATGAACAACAGCGCCGACAGCACCGCCGCGAAGATCGGGCGATCAACGAAAAAATGGCTGAATTTCATGGCACACCCTCCTTAAAATTTATAATTTATTTTTCCGCTTCGGCCGAGGGCAGCGGGGCGCCGCCGGCGGCGGCAAGTGTCAACATCGACACTGCTTCCGGCGTCACCGGCATGCCCGGACGCACGCGCTGCAAGCCATTCACCACGATGCGCTCGCCGGGACTTAATCCTTCGCGCACCACGCGCAGCCCATCCGCGGCCTGGCCCAATTTCACCGGACGGAACTGCACTTGATTCTGTTCGTTCACCGCCAGTACGAACTTGGTGCCTTGATCGGTGCCGATCGCACGTTCGTTCACCAGCAGCGCGTTATATTTGCCGCTGCCCGGGAGTTTCAAACGTACGAATAATCCCGGCGTGAAATCACCGTCCGGGTTGTGGAACACCGCGCGCAAACGCAACGTGCCGGTCTGAGGATTCACGTGGTTGTCGATAAAGTCGAGACGCCCCTCGTGCGGATGACCCTCTTCGCTGGGCAGCCCGAAGTAGGCAGGCATCTTCTCTTTCGACGCACGCGTGCTGCGTGCGTAATCGACGAAGGCGCGTTCGTCGGCGTCGAAGTAGGCGTACACCGGATCGAGCGACACCAGCGTGGTTAACAACGTGGAATTGGCCGCCCCGCCCGCCACGAGATTGCCTTCGACCACTTCCGCGCGCCCGATGCGTCCCGTGATCGGAGCGGTGACGCCGGTGAATTCAAGATTGAGACGCGCGGCTGTTACGGCGGCGGTGATGGCGTTCACCGTGGCATCGGCTTCTTGCAGCGCCGACGCGCGCTGGTCAAATTCCTCTTGCGAGATTGCGCGGTTAGTTAACAAGCGCTGCGCGCGGGCGAGATCGCTCTTGGCGCGCGCCAGTTGCGAACGCGCACGTTCCTCTTCGGCCTGGGCGCGGTCGAACTCGGCGCGGAACGGACGCGGGTCGATTTGAAATAACAACTGGCCTTGTTTCACGATGGCACCTTCGCGGAAGTGCACGCTTTCAACATAACCGCTCACGCGCGGACGCAGCTCGACTGTTTTTGCGGCTTCAAGGCGCCCGGTGTATTCATCCCAATCGATGATTTCTTTTTGCACGACCTGCGCAACGCTGACCGTGGGCGGAGGCGGCGCCGCGGCGGTGTTCGCGTTCGAATCCGGGCCACAGCCGCTGAGGTTGAGTGCCAACGCCAGGGTTCCCGTCGCCAAGACAACCCCACGCGGAAGAAATTTATTTGTAAAGCCGTTATTCGAACTCATAGCGTTCCCTCCTAAAAAACAGTGTCGTGATTTAATTCAGATGAAAATGTTTGGGTCTCGAATTCATCGTGAGCATAGACATGGCAATCGGCGTGCCAGATCTCGGCAGGCTTCGAATGCGGGCGGAAACCGGCGTCACTGCAACTGTTTCACGATTGAGATTAATTTCTGCTGAACTATTACGCGGCGGTTCGCAGCGGCCAGCCACGGGAGCCGCGAAAGTTCGCGGCGAGGATTACACATCAAGATTCACAGTGAAATAAACCTCCCGTCTTGGGCAAATGACACGGCGCGGTCTCATGGGATACGCCGCAACTGGATGCATGCAAAAAGCGCCATGCATCACTTCCCCGTGTAGCACACAAGTGCTACATTAAAGCAACTATTCACTGGAGCGCTGTTATGCCTACCACCACCATTCGTCTCCCCGGCGACCTCAAGGCCCGCGTTGCCGTTGCAGCCAAGCGGGCAGGCACGACGGCACACAGCTTTATCCTGGAAGCGATTGCTGAAAAGGCCGATGCAACGGAACGGCGCGCCGACTTTCATGATGTCGCCGAGAAACGTTATGCAGGGATCGTCGCTACCGGTGAGACCATACCTTGGAGTGAAATGCGCACTTACTTGGAGAATCGGCTAGCGGGGAAGAAGTCACGCCGGCCGGTAGCCAAGAAGCTGGCGCGTTAAGGAATGTCGCGGATCGAACTCGCACCGCAGATCAGCGACGACTTCGAGCGGATTCTTGACCACCTCTCTCAACATGATGTCGAGAATACCGCCGCACGAATCGGCGAAATCATTCAAGCAGTCAACGTGCTGGAGACCAACCCCCTTATTGGACGCCCGGCGGCGGGTGATATGCGGGAGTTGATTATTGGGCGGCACGCCCGTGGCTACGTGGCCCTGTACCGCTACGTGCCGGAGATCGATACCGTGCTTGTGCTCGCGCTTCGTAATCAGCGCGAAGCTGGATACAAGAAAAGCTGAGCCGTGCGACAGGCTGGATGCGTGGGTTCGGAGTTATTCATTTTTCCTGGAGCGCGGGCATCTTGCCCGCAAAACAGCGAGCGGGACGCTCGCGGTCCCACAAAAATGCATAAATCGGTGTTTCGCTAGCGTGAGGGTTTGCGGATGCTGAGCTTCTTCATGCGCGAGCGCAGCGTGCCGGGCGGCAAGCCGAGGATCAGCGCCGCGCCTTGGCGGCCTTCGATCACGTAACCGGTTTGTTCGAGCACGCGTTCGATATGCTGGCGTTCGATATTTTCCAAGGTTGCGCCGGTCTTGACATTTGGCGTGGTGTTCTTCGCGATAACTTCAGCGTCAGGGGTGCGCGGCAGATCGCCGAGCAAGCCATCCAGTTCGATCACCGGCTCGGTGGCGAGAATCGCCGCGCGTTCGAGCAGGTTGTGCAATTCACGCACGTTGCCCGGCCATGCATAGCGCTGCATGCGTTCGAGGCTGGCGGGCGACACGCCGCGCAGCGGCTTGCCAAGGCGGCGCGACAGTTGCGCCAGGCAGGCATCCACCAGCAGCGGGATATCTTCCGGGTGCGCGCGCAGCGGCGGCACGTCGAGCGGAAAAAC
>CAZHHW010000119.1:5746-7167 GCA_964532385.1 uncultured Gammaproteobacteria bacterium
CCCGCGGAAATCGCCGCGCAATTGACCTTGATCAACGGGCGCGCCGCGCGCGGACTCAGTTCGTGCAGCGCGCGCGCCATTAATTCCTTGCCGGTACCGCTTTCGCCGTGGATCAACACCGTGGTGCTGGCGGGGGCGACGCGCTTGAGTTTGTCGAGCGTGAGCCGCAATGGCGCCGCGTTGCCCAGGATGGCGTCGAAACTCGGACCCGCGCGCAGCTCCTGCCGCAGTGCGAAATTCTCCTGTTGCAGCCGGTCCTTGAGGCGATGGACTTCGGCGAGCGCCTGCTCCAGCGCGGTGGTGCGCTCGGCCACGCGCTGCTCCAGCCGTTCGTGGGATTCATGCAGCCGCGCCTGCAATTGCCGCAGCGTCAGGTGGGTGTGGACGCGCGCCAGCACCTCGTCGTGTTGAAACGGCTTGGTGATGTAGTCAATCGCACCGGCGTCAAATCCGCGCACCTTGTCGACCGTGTCCGACAGCGCCGTCATGAAAATAACCGGCACCTCGCGCGTCGCGACGCGCGCCTTCAGTTGCCGGCAGGTTTCGAAACCATCCAGCCCCGGCATCATGATGTCGAGCAGGATCAGGTCGGGTGTGGCGAAACCGCTTTGTTCCAGCGCGCTTTCGCCGTCGCGCGCGACCAACACTTGGTAGCCGCGCTGACCGAGCATTTCGAGCAACACGCCGATATTGGCGGGCACGTCGTCAACCACCAGCACCGTGCCGCCCGCGGCTTCGCCGTCGGCGCTCACTCCGGCCGCTCCGAACACTGGCGCAGCAGGTTGCGAATTGCCTTGAAGTCGAAGTTGTCCGCCAGTGCGCGCAGGCGCGCCGCGAAGCCGGCATGTTTTTCATTGCGTTCGATTTGTTCCAGGCGCTTGCGCAAGCCTTGTACGTCGCCACGCTGCGCCAGCGCTTGCAAGTCGCACAGGCATTCCGGCGAGGGTCGCGCGGTGCGCGCTATTTTTGGATCGTCTAATGTCTTGACCTGGACCTGTTGGTATTGCCAGGTCAGTTGCAGATGGTGTTGCAAGCGACCGAGCAGGATGTCGAAGTTGACCGGCTTAGCAATGAAGTCGTCGCAACCGGCGGCGAGACACTGGCTGCGATGTTCGTTGAATGCACTGGCCGACAACGCAATAATCGCCGGCCGCCGTTGCGGTGCCGCGGCGCGCAGCAAGCGCGTGGTGGCAAGGCCCGCGTGCACCGGCGTCGCGACATCAATCAGAATCGCGTGGGGTTCGAAGCGCGCGGCGGCCGTCAGCACGCCTTCGCCGTCACCCAGTTGCGCGACCTCGAAGCCGATCGGTACCAGCAAGCCCGCGAGCATGGCCAGATTGTCGGGTGCGTTGTCGACAATTAATACGCGCCGGCGCGCGCCGTCATACCCCGTGACCGGGCGCAGCGCCGCCTGCGCCACG
>CAZHHW010000119.1:7267-8958 GCA_964532385.1 uncultured Gammaproteobacteria bacterium
CAGCCGCTGCGTGCAAGTCAGCGGCACCGCCAGCAGGGATTGAATGCCCAGGGCAAGCATGCTGCCACGGTCGCGTGCGGCTTCCGGCGGCAACGCGCTGACCCGCGCAACGCTCACGGATTCAAGCCGCGCAAGCCGCGCGAAAGTCCATTCGAAATCGGCCGCCGGGATCGCCTCCACCGCATGCATGGACTGCTGCACGTGGGCCGCTTCCCAGCGATGCACGCGATTCAGCATCAGTCCGTCTTCGGACAGCAGAAACACGAAGCTGCGGTCGCCGCCGACGAATTTGCCGACGCGTTCCAGCGACAAGGTGATCTCGCTGTCCATTTGGCTGGACGGCAAGTTGATGAAGCGGGCGGAGATGTCGGCAATCAACTCTTCCATGCCGATGCGATACCGCAGCGTGGCCTCGTAACGCAAACGTTCCAGTTCGGCGCCCGCGCGCGCAGCATACACACGCACCACCGGCTCGATCCAGGACGGCAGGCTCATGGCTTTGTTGTCCATCAAGAACAAATGGCCGATGGGACGATGCGCGGTGTCGCGCAGCGGGATGCCCCAATAGCTTTGCACGCCGTAAACACGCAACGCGTGATCGTCGGGGAAATGCGCTTGAACGTTATCGGTGTAGAAACAGCGGTCGATTTTGAAAATCTGTTCGCAGGGTGTTCCCGCCGCGTCGTACTCGAAGGGATCGAGCTTGCGACCGTCGCTCCACACCGCCACCGCGCGAAAGCGTTGCAGCGAGGCATCGAGCACTTCCGCTACCGCGACGTCGCGGATTTCCAGCACACCGGCGAGCTCGCGCGCCAATGCATGCAATAACTCCATGCCGAAGGTGGTGGCGGTCGCGTCCATCAAGCGGTGAATCGCGTCCTCTTGGCGCTTGCGCGCGTCGATGTCGATCGCGGTGCCGATCCAGCGGCTGGGTTCGCCGTGCGCATCGCGCTCCGCCGCCCACACCCGTTGATGAAACCATTTGTAGCGCCCGTCCTTACATTGCGCGCGCACTTCGATGGAAACAGTATCGATGTGACCCCTGCGCCAGTCGAGCAATTCCTCGTTCATGCGCTGCAAATCATCAGGATGCAGCAAAGCCTGCCACACGTCGTGATCCAGATGAATTTCGCCGGGCTGATAACCGAGCAACCGATAACCGGTATCGTTGAGGTAGACGGGGCCGCGCGCCAGATCGAGCTCGTACACCGCGACGTCGGTCGCATCGAGCGCGAATTGCAGCCGCTCCAGCGAACCATCGCGGGAACAGGACACCGTGCACGTGATCGCTTGTGGTTCGGACATACCCGCCTCAAAAGAGGAAATTGTATACGCAGATGGCAAGCGTTGTGCCAGCGTCGCGGAAATCCGGGTTCACTTAAATTTCGTGGATAACAGGCGATTTGATCCGGATAAATGGATTGATCAAGCCACGTAAATTCGCGGGCCGTGATATGTCACGGTGCGGGATCGCGGCGTGATGGCTCATGCGGCCTCATCGGAGCATGGTCATCCTGACTGCGTTGATTTTATATTTCTGGCGGGCTGGAAGCCCGCGGTCCCACCGTTAATGACAAAAAGAATGCAAGCAGGGCGGGATGTTTTTAAACACCCTGGTGGACAGCGGCGTCCACCAGGATCACGCACCGCGAAAAAATTTACTTAACCTTTCTTGGCTTTCTTCTCCGCGC
>CAZHHW010000120.1:0-3155 GCA_964532385.1 uncultured Gammaproteobacteria bacterium
GGTAGGCGGCCGTGCTTAAATCGAATTTGCTTTGCGTCAGTCCGCCGCTCATGACTTAAATTCTCGCGACATGGAGCGATAAAGAAAAAATCGTCATTCCCGCGCAGGCGGGAATCCAATTCTTTAAACTAAAAGCCTGGATTCCCGCCTGCGCGGGAATGACAGCGTCGAGTTCTGAGACAACTGCCATCTGCAAAGTCCTCATCACAGGTACAACCGTTCGGTATTAATAAAACCGCGCTGATTTTCCGCGCAGCGGTTGCGGCACGCATCTTCGGCGGGCGCCGGGCCAGAGCGCCACAACGTGACTTTTAATGGGCGCGGCTGGTAGTGCGGCGCTGGATCAAGCGGGTGCTGGCAGGTGGACAATACAACCAAGCCGTTCATTTCAAAACGCAGATCGACCGCCGCGCCGGCTTTGGAATGACCGGCATGAAAAATTAGTTTACCGTTCGCATCCACCGTGACCTTGCTGAAAAAGTTGATATTCGACACCAGATCGCGTTTACCCAGCCCGTATTTGCCCAGCTCATTGAGCAGACTGTCGTAGCCGTTTTTGTAATAGTCGTTGCGATGCTCCTGATAGCGGGAGCTGCCGTACTTGCGTTCCACCAGCGCCGCGTTGGACACGCCGCCCAGCGTGTCATGCCAGCCGCAACTGTCGGCGGTGATGGAACACAACACCCGCCCCATATCGGAGTAACACACGACGCCTGTTGTTAAATACGCGGTGTGCTGCGCCTTCAGCGTATCCGCCATGTTATAGCGTTCGAGTTTTTCGTCGGCGTTGTAAAACAGGGCCGCGACATTCGCACCCCCCTGCACATCGGTGAGGCGCAGGGAATGGCCACGCCGTACCACGCCGGACCAATGCGCGCCCGGAGCGAGCTGCTCTTCCCACAATAACGACTCAGGTGTGATGGTTGTGTCCATGCTGGATTCCAAGCTCGCCTTGTTCCTGCGTTCAGCAAAACCCATACCACGCGCGTTTGAGCTGCAATCACACGCGGCTTCGTTCATGTTGCAACTTATGCAGCGGTGGTGTGTGCACTAAGGCTGCGCACGGCGATGCCGGCCGGCACTACAACAGTGCGATTTATTTTTTCTTTTTGCGCGCCCAGCGTGCGTGCGCCCAGAGCCGTGCGGTGAACTCGACAATTTTTAAGTAGGGCATGGTCCTTGCTGAATCAAATCGCAAATGGGTCTCTAGGGTTCCGGTCTCGTGCGAGATGTCTGGTCCGAGAGAGGCCATCCATTCTGTTCGCAGGCTGGACACACGGCGGGACAAAAGCCCGGGAGATCGACGCGCGATGCACAGCGGTGACGCGGCGCAGCCGAGACCACCGCACGTGCCTCACGTAACTAATCACCACCGCCGTACGCGGGGATTGAACGTAAGGAGTTCCACATGGCACTGCGATCCATTCAACGCTTAGCACGGGTTCTAACCACCGCACTCACACTCTGCGCGCTCACGGCATCATCCGCGTTTGCCGCGGACAAACCCAAATTCAAACTCGCCTGGACCATCTACGCGGGCTGGATGCCGTGGACCTACGCGACCGACAAGGGCATCGTAAAAAAATGGGCGGACAAATACGGCATCGATGTGGAAGTGGTGCAGCTCAACGATTACGTCGAATCCATCAATCAATACACCGCCGGAAAATTCGACGCCGTGACGCTCACCAACATGGACGCGTTGACCATTCCGGCGGCCGGGGGTGTTGACACCACCTCGGTGATCAACGGCGATTTTTCCAACGGCAATGACGGCGTCATTCTCAAAGGCAAGGACAAGACGCTCGCCAACATCAAAGGGCAGAAGGTGAATCTGGTGGAGCTGTCGGTGTCGCACTATTTACTCGCGCGCGCGCTCGGCACGGTCAAGCTCGGCGAGAAAGATATTTCCGTGGTGAATACCTCGGACGCCGATATCGTCGCGGCCTACAAAGCACCCGGCACCACCGCGCTGGTGCCGTGGAATCCGCAGCTTTCGGAAATTTTGAACGGCAACCCCGATGCGACGCTGGTGTTCGACTCCAGCAAAATTCCCGGCGAGATTATCGACATGACGGTGATCAACACCGCGGTGTTGAAAAAATCCCCGCAATTCGCCAAGGCGGTGGTCGGCGCCTGGTTTGAAACCATGAGCATCATGTCGAAGAACGATGCGGCGGGGCAGGAAGCGCGCGCTTTCATGGGCAAGGCCTCCGGCACCGATCTGCCGGGATACGAGAAGCAGCTCATGACCACGCGCATGTTCTATGCGCCCGCCGATGCGGCGAAATTCACCGAGGGCGCCGACCTTGTCAAGACCATGGACCAGGTGCGCAACTTCTCGTTCGATCACGGCATTCTGGGCGAAGGTGCCAAAAGCGTGGATGTGGTCGGCATCGAATTCCCCGGCGGTAAAACCCTGGGCGACAAGAAAAATATCAAGCTGCGTTTCAGCTCCGAGTTCGTTCGTTTGGCGGCGCAGGGCAAACTATAAAAATGAGAACACCGCATCGGTCGTATTTAAGCTAAAAATTCCTAAATTCATTCGAATTTTGGGCTCCTTCCCCCTGCAAGGGGGAAGGTTGGGATGGGGGTGTGTAAACACACCGCCTTACCATTCACCCCCATCCTGTCCTTCCCCCTTGCAGGGGGAAGGGATCAATTTTTTAGTATTTCGTAATTCGACACAGTCGAGACATTTGTTAGAGGAGCGATTTGCAGTGAAGGATAAGGCCGATTCGATTCAAAAACATGCGCCGTTTAATTAACCAATTCCCCGGTAAAGGCGGCGCGCTCGGCCTGGGCGCGCTGCCGTTTTTTTTGCTGTTCATCGTTTACGTGCTGGCTTCCGATGCGCGTCTGGCGGAAAACGCCAACGACAAATTGCTGCCCGCGCTGACTACGATTGCCGATTCAATTCACAGCTACGCCTTCTCGGCGGACAAACGCAGCGGTGATATCTTGCTGTGGATCGATACCTGGGCGAGTTTAAAGCGCCTGGTGTTGGGATTAAGCATCGGCGCCGCGCTGGGCTTGTTTTTCGGCATCGCGGTGGGTGTGGTGCCTTATGTGCGCGCGACCTTGCAACCGTTTATCGGTGCGCTGTCGATGATTCCGCCGCTCGCGGTATTGCCGATTCTGTTCGTCGTGTTCGG
>CAZHHW010000120.1:3255-8876 GCA_964532385.1 uncultured Gammaproteobacteria bacterium
TGATCGCGGCCGAAGCCATCGCGGCGACGGAAGGCTTGGGGTACCGTATTTTTCTGGTGCGCCGTTACCTGGCGATGGATGTGATTTTGCCGTATGTCGTGTGGATCACGCTGCTCGCATTCGCGATGGATTATCTGTTGCGCCGGGCGTCGCAACGCCTGTATCCGTGGATGCAGCGGAGCGACACCGTGTGATCATCGAAATCAAGAATCTGTGGAAGGAGTACGGCGACACCGTCGTGCTCGAAAACCTCAGCCTGAAAGTGCCGGAGCACGAGTTCGTGACCATCGTCGGCGCATCCGGCTGCGGCAAGACCACCTTTCTGCGCATGCTGCTGGGCGAAGAGGTGCCGACACGCGGCACCTTCTTGCTGGACGGTAAACCGCTGCCCGGCGAGCCGGGGCCGGATCGCGGCATTGTGTTCCAGCGTTATTCGGTGTTTCCGCATCTCACCGTTCTGGAAAATGTCATGCTCGGTTTGGAATTCGCGCGCTCGCGATTTTTAGGACGCTTGTTCGGCGCCGCGCGCAAACAGGCGCGTGAAAAAGCAGAAGCCATTTTGCAGGAAGTCGGTTTATTCGCCGTGCGCAACCGCTATGCGAATCAACTTTCCGGTGGCATGCAACAACGCTTGTCGATTGCGCAGTCGGTGATATGCGAGCCGCGCATCCTGCTGCTCGACGAACCGTTCGGCGCGCTCGACCCCGGCATCAGCGCCGACATGCACAAACTCATCCTGCGGTTGTGGGACGAACACCGCATGACTATTTTCATGATCACACACGACATTAAAGAAGGTTTCGAACTGGGCACGCGCCTGCTGGTATTCGACAAGGTGCGGCTCGATGCGCAGGCGCCGCACGCGTACGGCGCCCGCATTACTTACGATATTCCGCTAAAAAACGCCGACCAAAAACTGCGCGAAGAAATCACCGAACAAACCACACACACGGAAAAATTCATCCGCGCCGAAGCGCTAGAACGTGCACCAGCGGCAACTGCCGGGATCGGTTGATCCAATTTTGCAGCCTAACGATTGCCGTTTAGCCGTCGTTCCCGCGGAGGCGGGAATCCAGTACTTTCACCCGTTTCTGGATGCCCGCCTGCGCGGGCAAGACATGTGCTTCTCAACGTTCTCAATACCCATTATGCAAGTGCACAAGCTTGACCCATCATTCCATGCTGCAAAATATTTTTTCCTCTGTCTCACATTGACCCCATCAAGAAGGCCGCGTTAAGCTGCGCCATCCATTTTTTTGCAAAAGCCTCGGGGGAGACCATGCACGTTCGTACCGTTCGTAAACCGGGTGATCCCGGCACGCTTAAACTCGTCGCAAAATATGGCGACCGCCTTGTCAACGTGCGGTACCGCGAGGATCCCGCGAAAGGCAAACGTTATAAAACAGTCGAGCTCATCGTTGCGCAGGAAGATTGGCAACCGCCCGCACAAACGAATGATGAGATTGCGCCACCCACACCGGAGCCGCGCACCACGCCACGCGTACCGCCGCGCATCCAATATTTTGAGAAAGATTTGCAACAACAAGTAAAAGCCATCGGCGGGCATCTGGAACGCGGGTGAAAAACTTTGGTATGCACCGGAAGAGCATGTCCAGCGCATCGGTCTGGAAAACAGAATCGTGCGATGAAGCGTTCTATATGGAGTACTTCTCGAACATTGTTGTACTACATCCAGAGCAAAGTACTGGGTGCAGTACAACGTAATATGCCGTCTACTTAACGTTGGAAGCCAATGGACACTTTTCTTGTACGCCTAGCTACGTTTTCCATCGTCTTCGCGATACCTCTTGTAGCTATTTCACACGAAGGCATTCCCTTGCCTAGCGACTTTCTTAAACATCTATCTCAACGCAATCCACCTTACGAAATTATTCCGCCTACTTTTCTTCGCCCAGAAATACGAGAAATGCAAAACTCACCAACTTACATGACTGGAGATTTCAATGGAGATCTACGGTCTGACATTGCTGCGCTGGTAAAAGAAACGTCGAGTGGAGCACTACGTTTGGTTGTCTTTCTTCGTAACTCTCAAGGGTTTCAGGAGCACCAACTTTATTCCTTTGGCACAATTGACGAACCAATTGACCGTTTGCGCATTTACATAAAACGAGAAGAACCTGGAGTCATACAGAGTTTTCCAGACGACACTATTCCAGTAGAAAAAAGAGTTGCGAAATTATCCTATCAAAGTGTGCACTTGGTCTTTGTTGAGAAATCGAGCACTTTATACTACTGGGAGCATGGCGAGTTTCATCAATTAATCACCGGTGATTGAATTGGCTTCCAACAACACGTTCAACCGGACCTCGGGGTCGCTGCGCGCCCTCTCGGCCGGTTAACGTGAACGTTGAGGGTGTAGAAAAACCCTGTTGGAAATTTCGCAAATGAATTCTGATAAAAACCGACTTCACAGAATGGCTCAGGAGCGACGATCTCAGTATCGGGAGGGGTTTTGTGACACCGTATTTTCACCCCTCGAACAATTTGCAGTAGTTTTTCTACATCCTCGTTAGGACTTTCCATGCCTGCAGCTATCCCGCGAACATTTATTGTTGATTGCCCTTGGTGTAAAGCTAAGGTCGCAGCATCTGAATCCGGCCGTGCCGAGCGGATCGGGTTCGATCACGATGCCGGTGAGCCATATGGCTCCAAAGTACTCGTTGGAATTTGCCCGAGTTGCAGCGCAATTCTAGTCGGAGAAACAAATCAAATTGATTTCGAAAATTACGACTCCGATGAAGATCGTTGGAGCGATGTAGTCCGAATTTATCCGAAGCCACCAAAGGTATTTTCGAGTTATCGAATTCCCAGGGTCGTAAAGGATTCCCTAAACGAAGCAGATCGCTCACTACAAGCAGGCGCCAATATTGCCGCATGCGTAATGCTTGGCCGCGCACTTGAGGCGCTATGCCGAGATATTCTTGATTCAACGCCCGAAGCAACATCTACGAAAACAGCCCCAGCCACTCCTGCAAAACAAAAGAAGAAAATCATGCTTGGAGAGGGGATTGAAAAACTCAGGGACAGAAAAATCATTGATGACCGTTTGTATGACTGGAGCCAACAACTTCAAGCATTTCGCAATCTCGCAGCACACCCAGAAGACATAAGCATTTCACGCCATGACGCTGAAGACTTACAAACCTTCGTTAATGCAATTGTTGAGTACGTTTACGATCTTGCTGACCGTTATGAGGAATTCAAGAATCGGGAGAATGCTCGTGCCAAACACAAAAAGTCCTAACCCATATGAAGCCCCCGCCCGTCAACAGACGAAATCGTCCCTACCGTAAACGTTGCAGTATTGTGAGTTCATCCGGGCCACAGGTTCACTGTCTTTACAATTCAAAACGCAGGTACTGCCCTAAACACATATTGAGAGTCGTTGACGACGTTGTATTGTCGTCGCGCTAGAAACGATTCAAGCTCATCCTTGTACCGGCTCATCGTCGAACCGATGTTCACCGATCTCAACCTTGGTCCACAACATCAAGAAGATTGCGAATTGCGGCAGGGCGTAGTGAGGTGAGGGCGCGGCGGCAGGGTCCATAGCGTGACATCCACGAGACACATCACGATCAATGCCATTTCGAGAAAACTTCGTTTACGAAAATCCGAGTCGCTGATACTGTTTGCGAATGGGGTTTTTCTACAGCCTCGCTGCGCCTCAAAAAACGTAACATCCTCTTGGATATAATTTATGAAAATTGGAGGAGGAGAAAAAATGAAAATAATTCGTATTCCTGTCTTAACGCTAGTCGTAACGTTATGTGGTTGTGCCATTACTGCGGAAGGTCCCGATTTTTCAAATGCACCAGTCCCCGCTCCCAAGGATGATGAGGCAATTCTGTATATTTACCGACAAGATCCTGGACAAAAATCCTTGACTGCCAATTTTAAAATTGACGGAAAAGATGTGGTATCACTACCCCAAAAAGGCTTCTCGTGGATTTACGTCACGCCTGGACTCCACACTTTTGAATATGGGTGGCCCCTGATAGCTCGTCTGCCTACCGTACGATATGGGCACGTGCTCAATTCCGGAAAAATATACGCGTTTGAGTTGGAATATTTGGAGTTCGTTAGAATGGCGATAGAACCAACTGATATAACTTTTGCAAAAAAGGAGATGCTCACATGTTGCAAATACATCCAGCCAAAGGAAACCTCATTTTAGTAAATGGGCGATTGGGCAACTGAAGGGTACAGCGTATGAACCCTTCGAAACGACCCGCGTTGCGCCGTATGCAAGGCTCGAAGGTGGCAGATTGAAGTGCATGAAGCGAATCAAAAAAGAAACCGGCGCCATGGCATGACATACAACACCTGCAAAAATTACTTTCCAACTTCTGCACGCCAGGTTCAGAGTTGGGTTTTTCTACACCGTCGTTAGGCAGGAAAATGGAGTCCATCGCTATCGAGTTCAACGCGGACCTATGGGTATGGAAGTGCCTAGAAGACCTTGTGTCGTACAAAACTCTTCGCTCGCTCGTCGAAGACAAGGGGGCTGTTGAGTCACATCTGTCGTCGCGAGAAATAATCAGCTCAAGTGGAGAGCCGGTGTCGCGGGAGCTCGTAGATGCATTGCGTGACGATGAACGTCAATCCATTAGCAAACTCGTTGCACACTTTGGATCGCAGACCATCGTGACCCTGTGCACCACATTAGAGGTCGCAAACAAGGAGTTTTTTCGTGCTTGGTTCTTTAGCCACCCAGAGCAACTGCACGATTATCTCGTGTCCGGGGAGGTCCAAGGCGTTGTGACACTTAATGACATTCTGAGAAGCGCAGGTCGCGAGCAGCTGTTGGCTCGGTTGGCCGCCCGGGCTAGTGAAACCGCATGCCAAGGCAAGTATTCCAAAGTTCTTAATCGTGTTTCTTCGCACACGAAGATGCCTTTTCCAGCAGGGTTAGACAGCAAGCTTCAGTTCGTTCAAGTGCTAAGAAATCGCATCGTTCATGAGAAGGAGAGTGAGTCCGGCACTCCGGAAGCAATCGCGGAATCGCAAGAAACTGTGGATGACGCAATTTTATATTTAGCACGAGTGGGTCTCGCTAAAGGTGTTCCGGGGCGTTACACGGTCGTGCCATCACGGCACTAAAGACTTAAAATTATTTGGAGCGTCCAAGCATGCCTAACACATATGAGGCCCCCGCCCGTCAACAGACGAAGTCGTCCCTACCGGGCACGTTGCAGTATCGTTAATTCATCCGGGCCACAGGTTCACTGTCTTTACAATTCAAAACGCAGGTACTGCCCTAAACACATATTGAGAGTCGTTGACGACGTTGTTTTGTCGTCGCTCTAGAAACGATTCAAGCTCATCCTCGTACCGGCTCATTCATGGTTTACAAAGGCTGGGTGTGGCCACCCTCCAGCGGTGTTCGGAAACCTGCGGGGCAACAAACGGCTGAACCGATTTACACTGCGCGGAAAAACCAAAGTGGACGGCAATCGAGCCCAGGGATGGGCGAAGGTAGAGTAATGCAGGAGCAATTACCGAGGAAGCTGTACTGCCTGATGCACAACATTGAAAAGCGGGCACATCAGGGTTATGCGGTGCAGTAACACAAGGGAGCGCAGCATGATCCTGTTGAA
>CAZHHW010000121.1:0-8734 GCA_964532385.1 uncultured Gammaproteobacteria bacterium
ACCTTCTCTACGTGTGAACTTCTCAGCCGCTTAGCTTCGCGCGCAGATTTCGTTAGTATCTCCACTTACGCGACTGACTCGCGGTATGAATATGTATCGATCAATTGAACAGACAGGAGAAACCTATGCGCAGCATGATGCTTTGGACGCTGTTGATTGTGGTCGGCTCGATAATGATGACAACCAGCGAAACCAGTTATTCAAAGGAGAATGATGGCGGCAAGATGTCGTTCTTTATAAGCAGCACCGGATTGGGAAAGGGCGGCAATCTGGGTGGGATTGAAGGCGCGGATCGGCACTGTCAGTCGCTGGCGGAGGCGGCCGGCGCGGGCAAGCGCACCTGGCATGCATACCTGAGCACGCAGGGCGCGGACTTTAATGACAAGACCGTCGTGCATGCGCGTGACCGCATCGGTACCGGACCGTGGCACAACGCCAAGGGCGTGATGATCGCCAAGAACGTCGAAGACCTGCATACCGCTCACAACAAGTTAAGCAAGGAAACCGCGCTCGATGAGAAGGGCCAGGTCGTGAATGGCCGCGGCGATACGCCCAACAAACACGACATCCTCACCGGCTCGCGCGTGGATGGATCGGCTTTCGCTCCCTCCACGCCGTTCCCGGATATGACCTGCGGCAACTGGACCAAAGAAAGCGATGACGGTTCGGCCATGATCGGACATCACGACCGCAGCGGTCCCAACACCGATCCGTGGGCAACATCCTGGAACTCTGCGCATCCCACACGCGGTTGCAGCCCCGAAGGCGTCAAGAGCACCGGCGGCGACGCGCTGCTTTACTGCTTTGCGGTGAAGTAGCGGGGAATTTTGCGGGCTGACAATGTATGCGCCATGCGCACGACCTTCGCACCGGCATACGATGTCGTGCGCATGGCGCACGCTACATGATATCGCTGCCACCGCCTTGTGGGGGCAAGTGTCAACTTATCCGGCTTCCTAGGATCCAGCCATGAGTGCAAACCCATCCGCACCCACGCCAGAAGAAATCGCCGCGTTTCGCGCGATGTTTCAAACCATGACGCTGGCAACGGTCAATGCCCTTGGTGAACCCGAGGCGAGTTATGCCCCGTACGTGAGCGATGCGTTCGGTAATCTCTATGCCTTCGTCAGCACGCTGTCGCGGCATACGCGCAACATGCAGCACACCGGTCGAGCCGGCATTATTTTTCTGGAAGACGAACATGCCTGCACGAATCTGTTCGCACGCAAGCGTCTGGTGTATCGCTGCTTCACGCACCCCGTGAGTCGCGATGCGGCGGAATGGCGCGCGATCATGCAGACCTTCGACACGCGCTTCGGCCCGTTCATGGAGACCTTACGCAACCTCGCCGACTTTGGATTAATGCGCTTCATGCCGTTCGAAGCGTCGTACGTGATCGGTTTCGGGCAGGCTTATGCGTTGACGGGCCCGAGCTTGTCAGAAATAAAACACGTCAATCCGAGCCATGCGCGCGACGCCGACAGCGGCACACTCGCCACGCCGCGAGAAATTCTCGATCTGTGGTTTGCAGAAACGACGCGTCCGATGTGGTTCAACTCGACTGCCGAGTTTGACCGCGAAGTGCGCGAGCGCTTCGAGGCCACATACCAAGCGGGAAAGCGCGGTGAGTTGGCGGACTGGGAGCGTGAGGTCGAGGGCGCGCTCGCCCTCGTGATTTTGTTCGACCAGTTCCCGCACCACATGTATCGCCGGCAGGCCGAGAGCTACACGATGGAAGCGCAAGCCCGCGCCATTGCGCGACGCATCGTGTGGCGAGAACTCGACCGCACGCTTGCGCCGGAGCGCCAGGTCTTTGTATATCTGCCGTTCATGCACAGCGAAAATCTCGACGACCAGGAACAATCAGTGCGGCTCTTTTCCCAACCGGGACTGGAGAACAATCTCAAATGGGCCTTGCATCACCGCGACATCGTGCGACGTTTCGGTCGCTTTCCGCATCGCAATGAAATTTTGGGACGGACGAGTACGGCGGTGGAAAATGAATACTTGCGGTCGCAGGGTTCATCTCAAGGTTAGCGTAGTGGTTCACGTATTGCGTTCAGCTTATTCAAGCTATGAGCCGATTATAGATCGTAATCGGCTCAAAAATATAATATGTATGAGCCGATTACGATCTATAATCGGCTCATGACTTACAACTGGCAGCGGCCCGATTGGCCCCGATTCCGCTATAACCTCGCATCTATTCAGGATGCGCTGTTCGCGATTGCCGCAAAAATGGGGCATATGAGCGGCATCCTGAAAGGTTTGTCCGAGGCCGCGCAGACCGAGACAGTTTTGGATCTGATGGTCTCTGAAGCCATCAAGACTTCCGCGATCGAAGGCGAAGTATTAAGTCGCGCCGATGTCATGTCGTCCATCCGCAACCAGTTGGCGTTGAACGTTCCGCCGCAAGCTGTGCGCGATCCACGCGCATCCGGCGCGGCAAAATTAATGATGGACGTGCGCAGCTCTTTTACCGAAGTGTTATCCACAAAAAAGCTATTTACCTGGCACCGCATGCTGTTGGGCGCGCGTGCGAAAAACATGCGCGTGGGTGCGTGGCGTGTGCATGCCGAACCAATGCAAGTGGTGTCCGGTCCCGTCGGCAAAACCAAAGTGCATTTTGAAGCGCCGCCTTCGAAGCGCGTGCCCAAGGAAATGAACGCTTACATTCAGTGGTTCAACACGACTGCGCCGGGCGGTACACAAGAAATCAAACTCGCCCCGGTACGTGCGGCGATTGCGCACTTATATTTCGAAAGCATTCACCCCTTCGAAGACGGCAATGGCCGAATCGGACGCGCACTTTCCGAAAAAGCCTTGTCGCAAGGTTTGGGACATCCAGCCTTACTCAGCCTTTCAAAAACCATCGAAGCGAACAAGAAAAAATATTACGACGCGTTGAAAGCAGCGCAGCGCTCCAACGAAATTACCGGCTGGGTCAGTTACTTCGTCCACACCGTACTGGAAGCCCAGCTCGACGCCGAAAAACAAATCGACTTCGTGTTGAAGAAAGCCAAATTTTTCGATCGCTACACAAGCCAACTGGACGAACGTCAACTCAAGGCACTATGCCGCATGCTCGAAGAAGGTCCGCAAGGTTTTTCCGGCGGTATGAATGCCAGCAAATACATCGGGATCACTGGTGCATCCAAAGCCACGGCGACGCGCGATCTACAGTATCTGCAAGATATTGGAATTCTGCAACGCATCGGCGCGGGCCGAAGCACGCGTTATGAGCTCGTGATTTGAGTGTGCGTGCCGGAATAGATTGATCAACATTACTGGCGCGAACGAGCATTTTTACCCTTGTCTACATCCTTATATTTATGCATCTTGTCATCATTATTACTAGGTTCTATTTATGCTCAATAGACTCCGTTACTAAAACAAATTGTTGCGCTCGCACGCAACCCGCAGGATCACGGGCGTGCCACTCAAAGTGGTGCGCACATAATATAAAAAACCTCTTTCTTCTCAAACGAATTGGGAAATTAAACGTAAAGATGATCGCGATTAATGGTAAAGCAGCCACTCTTGGGAATAAAAAAGTTTCTGGTTGGGTTTTCACTGGTGCCGGATATTTTCTATTCGAGGCTGGACGTAGCGCCGTAATCCGCAAGTGCGATGCTGAAGCACGAGCCTTTTCCAATTTCACTTTCGATGCGGAGGGTTCCATTGAGCAGGGTCACCAGCCGGTGGGTGATGGCGAGTCCCAATCCGACTCCGCCGCGATTGCTCGTTTTGGAAGGTTCCACCTGGAAAAACGGGCTTAAGATCAACTGAAGATGATCGGCCGCGATGCCGATGCCGGTATCGGAAACTGAAAATACGATACGCTCACCATCTTCATGTTTCTCACGCGCCACCGTGAGCGTAATCGTGCCGTTTTTTGTGAACTTGCTGGAGTTGCTGATCAAATTAAGCAGGCACTGTTGCACCTTGATCGCGTCCGATTTGAATTTTCCAATCGATTCCGGGCAATCCACCACCAGCCTATTTCCGTTGGAAATACTCGGCGAAACAGTATTGATCACGGCTGCCGTAAGCTCGTGAATATCAACGGAGGTAATGTTGAGCTCCGCTCCCCCAGCTTCGATGCGCGACAAATCGAGAATTTCACTGATGATGGCGAGCAGATGCAGGCCGGCACCACGGATTTTTTCAAGGTCATCGTCAAATTCATTGAGCTGCAAGGAGGCGGTGCGTTCGAGCAACATCTCGCTGTATCCGATGACCGCATTGAGTGGAGTGCGCAACTCATGGCTCATATTCGCCAGGAAGGTGCTCTTCGCGCGATTTGCTTCTTCAGCCCGATCGCGAGCGATGGCCAGCGCCACGGTTCGTTGCTCAACCAGTTCCTGCAAGTTCGCGCGGTGCCGGCGCAGCTCATCTTCGACGCGTTGATTTTCCGTGATGTCGCGTCCGATGATGAGTAGACACTCGGCGCCATCAAAATTTATTTTCTTGATAGAAAACATCGCGACGCGCTGTTCGCCGTCTGCGTTCCAGTAAAAACTTTCGTGGGTGTAGAGCGTGCCGTCCGATTTCAAATCTTCGAGGAGAGACTGACGGTATTCGACCGACCTGAACAATCCCAGCTCAACCGTGGTGCGTCCAATGATCCGGTCGAGGGGAAAACCATACATTTGTACGGCGGCCGGATTGACATAAAGCATACGTCCCTCGTGCAACGTCGTTATCGTCGTCGCATCGGGAATCGCTTCGAACAGCGATAGCCAGCCGAAGTCGACCGTCGAAGACGGAGTATGTTCCGACGGGCTTTTCTCTGGATTATTGTTGATAGGCTGAATCATCAACGCGGCTCTGAAGGGTATGTCCAATGCTTAGTGGGTTATCGTCCAGCGGCGGTAAAATCCTCTGTACACAAAGATGGGAAGCTGCCCGGCGGCGCTCACGATTTAGTTTGCGAAGCTGGAATTCCAGAGCTCACGGAATATCGATGCACTAGCCATGGACCTGCAAGTGCACTCGGTAGTGCCGTGCCAGGGAGGGAAATTTTCGCCTATATTAGGCAGTGTTTATCGCTGGACGAATATTCCTAATATGAAAAATCTTTTCCTCCTCGACCCCGATATCACCTTCCTAAATCACGGTTCCTTCGGCGCGTGTCCTGAGCCGGTATTTCGCGAGTATCAACGCTGGCAGCGGGAACTAGAACGGCAGCCGGTGGAATTTATGTCGCGACGCGCCACCTCTTTGCTGGCGGAGGCGCGCGCCACGCTGGCCGCGTATGTGGGCGCCGACGCCGACGAGATCATCTACTACCCGAATCCCACGCACGGCATCAATATGGTGGCGCGCAGTCTCGTGCTGCAACCGGGTGATGAAATTCTCACCACCGACCACGAATACGGCGCGGTCAATCGCACTTGGCACGCGCGGTGTAAAAAGGCGGGAGCCAAGCTTGTGTATCGCGCGATTCCGCTGCCGCTTACGACGGCGGAAGATTTTGTCGACCATTTCTGGGCGAGTGTTAACGAACGCACCAAAGTGATTGCCATCAGCCATCTCACCAGTCCGACGGCGTTGATTTTTCCGGTGCGGGAAATTTGTAAACGGGCACGCGCGCGCGGCATTCTCACTCTCATCGATGGGGCACATGTGCCCGGCCATCTGCCGCTGAACCTGCATGAGCTCGGCTGCGACTTCTACACCGGCGCATGCCACAAGTGGCTGTCGGCGCCCAAGGGCACGGCGTTTTTGTACGCACGGCACCACGTGCAAAGCTGGCTCGAACCCTTGGTGGTGAGTTGGGGATGGGGTGATCACGAAATCCCGCCGATGATGGAGCGGGGCGAGACGCAATTCATCCGCAATCACGAATGGCAAGGCACGCGCGATATCAGCGCCTTTCTCACCGTGCCAGCGGCGATAGAGTTTCAGCGGCAACATCGCTGGGATGACGTGCGCACGAGGCGCCATGTATTGGCCGCGGAAACCAGGCGGCGGATCAACGCCATCACCGGGTTGGAATCCATTTGTCCTGACTCACGCGACTGGTTTGGGCAAATGGCCACGATTCGGATTCCGCCGACGGATTTGGCGATGCTCAAAGCCCGTCTTTATGCGGAATACAAAATCGAAATTCCGCTGATGGATTGGAACCAGCAGCATTTCATCCGTGTGTCGTATCAAGGCTACAACACAGAAGAAGATATGGAGACGTTGATCGGAGCGCTGCAACAGACATTGCGCGCGCGCCACTGAACGTGAGGGAGATCGCACTGACGCGAACGTAGATCCTCCTTAGCTTTGATTTCCCGGTGGCGATGCAAGGAAATTGCATTACCATGGCCATGCCCGGCCGCCGCCGCTTTGGTTTACTCGCGATGCATTACGAACATTTGCTGCAAATAAACGACCCCAATGATGCGGAGATCGACCCGTTAACCCGCGAACAGTTGTGGCAGGGTTTGGTCGCGCGTGCCGAGCGGCCGCAATATTTTTTGATCGGGCTGGATGAATGCCGGATTGTCGAACGCACCGCGGATACGCTGCGGCGGGTGATGCGCTTCGGCACTGTGCAGGTCAGCGACCGTGTGACCTACGAGCCTCCGCTGCGGGTGCGCTTCGATGTCGAGCCGACGCTGGAAGTGACCGGCGCGCGGCTGATTATCAGCATCGAAGAGCCGCAACCGGGCGAATTATTTTTGCGGTTCGCCTATACGCTGCAAACCATGGCCGACGATGCCGTCGGCGATTCGGACGAATACCGCAAGTCGGCGTACCGCGATGCGGACATCGACACCGTGCGCATGATCCGGCAACTCGCGGCGACCGGTGTGCTGTCGGCCGATGGGCCTGAGCCGGGCAGCCTGCATTAGGAGGCGAGCAGGTGGATTCTCAATCCAATACGAATGAAAATATAAGGCGCCTTATATTTTTCACAGCCTGGAAGAATTACCAAGCCGGAGAGCATGTAGCGTTATGAAAATGCCGTTTAATTTTTTAAAGTTGTTTAACAATGTCATCGCAATCACCTTTGGCGTGATGCTGCTGTTTATTACCTTGGGCATCATTGCGGGCGTGGTGCAGTTGTTTCTCGATGTGCTCCAACTGGTACGTGCGGAAGGGATTGTGCATCAGTATCACCAGATTATTTCCGACGTGCTGACCATGTTCATCCTGGTCGAGCTGTCGCGTTCGCTGGTGGAGTATTTTCACACGCAACGTCTACGCATGACCTTTATCGTCGACGCCGGCATCGTGTTCGTGTTGCGCGAAGTGATGATCAAGTTGTTCGAACACAAAGCCGAAGTGGATGAGATCTATGCATTCAGCGTGTTGCTGCTGGTGCTGGGTGCGCTGCGCATCGGCTCGGTGATGGTGTACCAGCGCGAGAAGCGCATGTTTCCGGCGGGTAAAGACTCGAGTGCGGAGAATGGCGTCAAGTGAGATCACATCATGTTGGCAGGACGATGAAGAGTTTTTTAGAGGGGTCTGGTCTTATCCTGTTATCGTAGCTGATAAATGTTACATCGCAGACGCCATTTAACGCAGCTCGTACCAAACTCCTCGCCCGCTGCCGTGTTGGTTCAAATGCCCCCGTTCCACCAAAGTACGGAAGTGTTGTTTGAGGGTGTTGCGGTTAGCGCCAGTCAATTTGATAGCCTCGCCGATGGTGAGGCGCCCGTGCTCGCGCGCAAATTCAATAATTTGCAGCGAGAGTTCGGGTAGGGGGGCCAGCACAAGTTTCTCGCGGGTTACTTTTTTCTCCAACCGCTGAACCTGCTCGGCCAGCGAGCGCAAGAAGAAATCCAGCCACGGTTGCCAGTTGGGTTTTTCAGTGCGGATCGTGCCTTGCGTCTGCCGCAGGGCCAGATAGTAAGATTCTTTGTTCTGTTCGATGACACTTTCTAACGAGCTGTACGGCACGTAGGCATAACCGGCCTGCAGAAGTAATAGTGTCGTCAGTGCGCGGCTGAGTCGCCCATTGCCGTCCTGGAATGGATGAATTTCCAGAAACACCACGACGTATAGCGCAACGACCAGCAGCGGATGCAGACGCTGCGCTTCGCGTTCTTGCTGAAGCCACGTGAGTAATTCTGTCATCAAGCGCGGCGTATCGAATGGTGTCGCTGTTTGGAACACGATGCCAATCTGCACGCCGTCCTCGTCAAATGCGGCGACGCTGTTGGAGTGCGTTTTGTAATTGCCGCGATGCCGCGAGTCTTTCTCGCTAAAGCGCAGCAGAATCTGGTGCAGTTGTTTGATGTGGTTTTCTGTAATGGGAATGTCCTGCCACGAACTGAACACGATCTCCATCAGCTCGGCATAACCGGCGACCTCTTGCTCGTCGCGGGAGGCGAAGGACTTGATCTGCAAATTGGAAAGTAGACGCTCGACATCCCGGTCGGAGAGTTTGCTGCCTTCAATACGTGTCGATGAGCCGATACTTTCAATGGTAGCAACGCGACGCAACGCCAACAGACGATCCGGAGCAAGCGTGCCGAGAGCCCGCCACGCCCCTTTGAATTCATCAATTCGGGCAATAAGGCTTAGGATTTCCGGGGTGATCTGAAGTGAGTCAATTTGAAGCATATAACCAATAATACACCCAATTACACCCATTTATTTTTGAGCAAAGCAAGCTTCGAGCTGCAACTTTGATGAGGAAGCTACTTAGGCTCACCGCGCGCGACATACACCGCCGCGACCAGATCGCCGGTTACGTTCAGCGTGGTGCGGCACATATCGAGAAAGCGGT
>CAZHHW010000122.1:0-8673 GCA_964532385.1 uncultured Gammaproteobacteria bacterium
ACGCAGCCGGTTCCAAACTCCCGGTCCACGTAATCGTCGGCAATGATCGGAATCTGCCGGCCGGTGAGCGGCAGGTTCACGCTCTTGCCGATGAGATGCCGATAGCGCTCATCTTCGGGATGGACCGCCACCGCCGTATCGCCCAGCATCGTTTCCGGGCGCGTGGTCGCGACAATTAAATGCCCGCTGCCATCGGCCAGCGGATAACGCAGATGCCACAGGCTGCCGCTTTCTTCTTCGGCAATGACTTCAAGATCCGACACCGCCGTGTGCAATACCGGGTCCCAGTTCACCAGCCGCTTACCGCGATAGATCAAACCTTCTTCATGCAGGCGCACAAACACTTCGGTGACCGCCGTGGATAAGCCCTCATCCATGGTAAAGCGCTCGCGCGACCAGTCCAGCGACGCGCCCATGCGGCGCAACTGGCGCGTGATGGTGCCGCCGGATTCGGCCTTCCAGTCCCACACCTGTTTGATAAATTCCTCGCGGCCCAGATCGTGCCGGGTCTTGTTTTGCGCATTGAGCTTGCGCTCGACCACCATTTGCGTGGCGATGCCTGCGTGGTCGGTGCCTGCTTGCCACAAGGTGTTATCGCCCTTCATACGGTGATAACGCGTCAACGCATCCATGATGGTGTCCTGGAACGCGTGGCCCATGTGCAGGCTGCCGGTCACATTGGGCGGCGGGATCATGATGCAAAAGGGTGCGCCGGTGCCGCTGGGGCTAAAGTAGCCTTGGCTTTCCCACGTGTCATACCAGCGTTGTTCGATGGCGTGGGGCGCGTAAGTTTTTTCCATGGACTTTTAAACTCTGGCTGTGTTGCAAAAATGGGGGGAGCGTCATGCGCGCGACGATTATACCGGGACAAGTCGTTCGTTCCACTCATGGGCGGCATGAGCCGCATTTTTTTCCGCTCTTTAACACGGGTCAGCAGCGCGCCTGGCGAAAAATCCACTTCCCGCCGCAGGAGCTGCATGCGCGGGAGAGCATAGTTTAGCCCTGGCTTGGAACGGACTACTTGGTCTTGGGCGGGGAATTCCGAATCGCGTCTTCAACGAGCTTGGGTATTTGCTCTTTTATTTTAGCGTGGACTTTTTCGCGCAGGATATGCGTCGCCTGATCCATCGCGTATGCAAAGGCATGATTCATTGCATAACCGACGATTTTGTCGATTTCCGGCAGCAAAACACTGCGCAATTTTTCCGAAATCTGCCGGATATCTTCCGCGCTAAGCTGGCTTTCCGGCGTGGCTTCGCCGGTCGGCAAACCGCCGCGTTCCGGCCCGATCAAGACCGGGTCGAAGGAGGGCATCGTCGGCGGCACGGGTTCACTTGGAAACAAAGCGGGCGTATTTAAGGTTGGTATGTTGCTCTCGGACGGCGTGGCGGTGGTTTTGCGTTCAGCCGCATTTGCCTTGAGCCAGACGGCCAGCGGTGGAATGGTATCGCTCATACAGAACTCGTTGCGTCGATGGAGTGAGACAGCATAGTACATCCCTGCTCGCGATAAAGACGAAAGCGATCACGCGCTTTAAGTTTTACGATGTCCTCGCCGTCGACAATTTCAGCCACGCGTGCGAAGCGTGAATAGAATATCGGCAATTCATCGCTAATATTGATGAGCACGTCGGCATCTCCGTTGGGCTGTGCGTGATGTCCGATCACCACCGGGCTTTGCGCCGCTTCGCGTTCTTGATAGCGCTCATGCGGTACAAAGCTGCCGCTTTGAAATGTCCAGAGCAGGTCGTCGAGCATGTGGCTGTGTTGCTCATCCGCAGTATGGATGTAGACGCGTTTGCCCAGCCGATAAATTTTTTCCGCCAGGCGGCAGGCAAACAGGGCGCGTTGTTGGGCTTGCGCAAGAATATAAAAATCCACCTGGGGAGCCATGACGATTATTTTGCCGGTGTCCGTTCCGGACATTGATCCAGCAAGTATTGCGTGAGCAAAGCGACCGGTCGACCTGTGGCACCTTTCTCACCGCCGGTTTTCCATGCCGTGCCGGCGATGTCCAGATGCGCCCAATTGAATTTCTTGGTGTAACGCGCGAGGAAGCACGCGGCGGTAATTGCACCGCCGTCGCGCCCGCCGACGTTGGCCATGTCGGCGAAGTTGGATTTGAGCTGGTCCTGATAGTCATCCCACAGCGGTAATTCCCAGGCGCGGTCGTAGGCGTATTTACCGGCGGTGAGCAAGTCCTGAACCAACGGCGGGTGATTGCCGAACAGCCCGCTGGCATGGCGCCCGAGCGCGACAACACAGGCGCCGGTGAGGGTGGCGATGTCGATCACGGCGCGGGGTTCATAACGTTCGATGTAGGTCAGCGTATCGCACAGGATCAGGCGGCCTTCCGCATCGGTGTTTAAAATTTCAATGGTCTGTCCGGACATGCTGGTGACGATGTCGCCGGGCTTGTTGGCCGCGCCGTCGGGCAGATTTTCAGACGCCGGAACCGCGCCGATGATGTTCAACGGCAATTCCAGTTCGGCGGCCGCGCGCAATGCGCCGAACACCGAGGCGCCGCCGCACATGTCGAATTTCATCAGGTCCATGTCACCGGCCGGTTTGATGGAAATACCGCCGGCATCGAAGGTCAGGCCTTTGCCCACCAGCGCAATCGGTTTGAGGGTTTTGGGCGCGTTTTTATATTCCATTAAAATCAGCTTGGCGTCTTCGCGACTGCCGCGTGACACGGACAACAGCGAACCCATGCCGAGTTTTTCCATGTCGCGTTCTTCAAGCACCGTGACTTTGATGGACTTGAATTCTTTGCCCAAGGCAATGGCTTGTTCGGCAAGATAAGCAGGGGTGCAAATATTGCCCGGTAAATTACCCAGGTTCTTGGCCAGTTCAACCCCATTTGCAATGGCTACCCCGGCTTGCAAAGCGGTTTGTGCGGCAGGCGGGGTTTTGCGTGCGGAAACCCCGATGTTTAATTTACGCAACGCGCGGCGCGGCGCTTCTTTTTTACTCTTTAATTGATCAAAACGGTACGCACAGTCGCGCGTGGCTTCGACCATCTGGCGTATGCGCCACGGCAGCTCGCGTTCTTTGACATCCAGTTCAGCGAGGTACGAGAGCGCTTCGGTAACGTTAATATCGTTGAGCGCCTTGAGCGCGGTCGTGACAATTTTCAGATATTGCGCATCCTGTAATTCACGCTCGCGGCCGCAGCCGACCAGGAGCACGCGTTCCGCCAAGACGTGCGGGACTTGTTGCAGCAAAAGTGTCTGGCCGGTTTTGCCGTCGATATCGCCACGCTTCAATACATCGGTGAGATAACCTTTGCTGACGCTATCAAGTTGTTGCGCCGCTTCGCTTAAGCGCCGTGTTTCGTAGACGCCCACAATGATACAGGCGCTACGCTGCCGGTGGGCATCGCCGCTTTTAATTGTAAATTCCATGACGCATCCTCGAGGTGGCGGCGGAAGTGGCCGAAGTGAATTCAACAGCGTTTTATTTTACGTATTTTGTTGGGTTTGAGAATGTATTAGTGTATCAACGCATTTCGCTCTCTTGCCGAATTTGAAAGCATAGCACCTTGCTCGTTCAACGTTACTTGATCAAAGAAGTTCTGCAAACGCTGCTCGCGGTGCTGGCGGTGTTATTGCTTATTTTTCTGGGCCGCCATTTCGCGCGTTACCTTGCTGAAGCCGCTTCGGGTGAATTACCGGCGGAACTGATTTTCCGCTTGCTCACAACCTTGACTTTGAGTTCATCGGTGTTGCTGGTGCCCTTCGCATTTTATATCGCGGTGCTGCTGGCATTCGGACGGTTGTACCGTGATAACGAAATGACGGCGCTGGCAGCCGCGGGGGTAGGCACCGCACGCATATTGCGTCCGATCGCTTTATTGTCGCTGGTAATTGCGGTGTTGGTCGCATGGTTGTCCCTGGTGGTATCGCCGTGGGCGGTGGAGCAGGGGATGCAATTACGCGAGCAGGCAGAAGCGCAGTCAGAACTGTCCACCATTACTGCCGGACAATTTCGTGAGATCGGTTCCGATCATAGTGTGTTTTACATTGAGAGTCTGTCGGCGGATAAAAAACTCATGAACCACGTGTTCGTGAAAAACAGCACGCCGGAGGGTGATGATTTATTTGTCGCCAATCACGGTTACCAATATACCGACACGCAAACCGGTGACAGCTTCGTGGTGTTGCTGGATGGACGCCGCTACGAAGGCAATCCGGAAGCGGCCCACTTTCGCATTCATGAATACGCCAAAGCGACTGTCCGGATGGAGCCAAAAAATCTGCAACCGCATGCGCGCAAACGCGATGCCCAATCCACTTTCGAATTAATGCAGTCGGACGACATTCATGACCTGGCCGAATTTCAATGGCGGGTTTCGATGCCGGTTTCAGCATTGTTGTTGGGACTGCTTGCGGTGCTGGTCAGCCGCACCTCGCCGCGCGAGGGACGCTATGCGCGTTTACTGGGCGCGATTCTGATTTACATCATCTACAACAATTTGATGGGGGTCGCGCAAAACTGGTTGCAGCGTGGCAAGATCCCGCCGGCGTTGGGGATGTGGTGGGTGCATGCACTGTTGGCCGTAGTGATTATCGCGCTCTTGGCGCGTGAATATGGATGGCGTTTTACGCGCACGCGAACCACCAAGATCCAGGTTGCCTGAGCCATGCGGATTCTCGACCGTTACATCGCCACCAGTATCGCCGTGCACACCGCCATTGTGCTGTTTGTGCTGATGGCCTTGTTCACCTTCTTTGCATTCATGGATGAAATGGGTGAGGTGGGCCGCGGTAGTTACGGCTTGGCGCAAGCGGGTCAATATGTTTTGTTGACCATGCCGCGCATGATGGTGCAGATGTTTCCAATTGCGGCTTTGATCGGCAGCATGGCGGGTCTAGGTTTATTGGCGCGCTACAACGAGCTGACGGCCATCCGCGCCGCGGGCGTGCCCTTGGCGCGTATCATCTGGTCGGTAATGAAAGTCGGGTTGTTGCTGATGATCATCGTGTCGGTCATCGGCGAATGGATCGCCCCGCGCAGCGAAAACCAGGCGCAAGTGCTGCGCTCCGTTTCAATGTCGGAAAACATCAGTTTCAAAGGAAAAAACGGATTGTGGGCGCGTGACTCGAACAGTGTCGTGAACGTGCGGGAAATCCTGCCGGACGGAAAACTTTCTGGTGTCTATATTTACGATTTTGCGGAGCCTAACCGGCTCAAGCAAATCACCCGTGCCAAACAGGCCGTATATCTGCGCGATCACTGGTCGCTGCAGGAAGTCACACACCAGCGGTTCGAAGACGATCATGTGCAGGTGACTCAGGTACTCCAAGAAGAGTGGAGCACGCGTCTGAGTCCGGATTTATTGAACGTGGTAATAGTCAAGCCCGATACCCTCTCGATTACAGGGCTGCGAAACTATGTGGACTACCTGCATGAGAACGGACTGAAAGCGGAACGGTACGAGGTCGCTTATTGGTCGAAAATCGCGGCGCCTTTTGTCACCGGAGTCATGGTCTTCCTGGCGATTCCCTTTGTATTTGGTCCATTGCGTTCGGTCACGGCCGGACAACGTATTGTGGTGGGAACTCTTCTGGGGGTCGGGTTTTATCTGTTCAACCAAGTCACGACTTATGTGACCTTGGTCTATGAACTTAATCCCGTGGCCGGTGCATTACTGCCTGCGGTGATATTCAGTAGTTATTCGATTTATTTGATGCGGAAGATTTTCTGAGAGCGGCAAGTCAATTTGCCGTGCTGCTTTGCGACGGCGCTTTCTGAGCTGAGCGCGGATAGTTTAGTTCTACACTTTTTCCACGCCCGGATTGTTTTTAATGCCTTTGATGACGGGCTCGTTCACATCTTTAATTTGAATGGTCTTTTTATGGCGCAAGTATTTAGCAACCACATCCCAGATCGGCTCGCCCTTGACCGATTCCTGAACGCTGGCCCAGCCGGCAACTTTGTATTTTTTGCCTGCGGTAAGCGGTTTGCCTTTTAATTCCATATTACTGATGCGCTTGCCGATTTTTTCCGCGGGGTCGATGGTGAATTTCAAACCACCCACGCGCACCATGTCGCCACCCTGCTGGTAGTAGGGGTCGACATTAAACAAGTTGTCGGCCACATCTTCGAGAATTTCTTTAATGCGCTCACCGGTCATCTCGTTCAGGGTGGTGGCCGGATAAGTGATGGAAGTTTGATCCATCACGTTTTCAAAGGTGATGGCATCGCCGGGTAATAATGTGGTGCCCCATCGAAAGCCGGGTGAAAATGCGATTTCGGCATCTTTAGCCGACATCATTGCATTGAGTATGAGCTGGTCGAAGGTGCCGTTAAAATTGCCACGGCGGTAAAGCAGATCTTCGGTGACCGCTAATTTTTCCTCAAGCTTCGATTTAAATGGAGTGCGCACCTTTTCAATGAGTGTGTCCATTTCCTTGTCGGCGGCGAGCAGATTGGAAAATACCGGCAATAGTTTAAATTTAAAATCACGCAGCTTGCCGTTTTTGACATCCATATCCAGAACGCTGAGGAATTTGCCGTTGGAGCCGGAGTTGATGACGATGGTTTTGCCACCACCGTTATTCACCAGGATCGGGGCTGGCACGGCGTCGTGGGTATGCCCCCCCAAGATCGCATCGATGCCACGCACACGATTGGCCATTTTAAGATCCACGTCCATACCGTTGTGTGATAGCACCACGACGATGTGGGCGCCCGCCGCACGTGTTTTGTCGACGGTTTCCTGCATGCGTTCTTCATTAATCCCAAAGCTCCAATCGGGGATCAAGTGGCGCGGATTTGCAATCGGCGTATAGGGGAAGGCCTGCCCTATGATGGCAACGGGAACGCCGTTGATTTCACGGATGACATAGGGTTTGAAAACTGGCTCGCTCCATTCGTTGTCAACCACGTTTTGTGCGAGGAACTCCATCTTGCCATCAAGGCTGTTAGCGATGATGTGTTTAACGCGATCCGCACCGAAGGTGAATTCCCAGTGCCCCGTCATGATGTCAACACCCAGCAGGAGCGAGGCTTCGACCATGTCTTGACCTTGTGTCCACAATGAAGTGGCAGAACCTTGCCAGTTATCACCGCCATCGAGTAACAGACAGCCGGGACGTTGTCCGCGCAGTTTTTTTACCAGGGTGGCCATATGAGCAAAGCCACCGACTTTGCCGTATTTTCTGGCCGCTTCCACATAGCCAAGCGGCGTCATTGCATAGGCTTCCAGTGAATTTTCCGGAATATTGTATTTTTTCAACAAATGATGGGCGACCAGATGAGGTGCCTGGCCTTGCATTGTGCCTATACCTAGATTGATATGAGGTTCACGAAAATACACCGGAAGGAGCTGGGCATGACAGTCGGTAAAGTGCAGCAGAGAAACATTGCCGAAGGGGGGTAGATCATAGGCATCGCCGGGGTTTGCATTGGCGCGATTTGAAAGATCAATTCCGGCTACGCTGGCAATGGCCAGCAGCTCTAAGAATTCCCGGCGGGAAATACCCATGCTGTTCTCCTGCGACAGTCAACTTAAGCAAATACAGCGATTAAAAACGCACACTCAAAAATGCTGACAAGAAGTTGAAAAATCACAGCATTCTAAGTGTTCGTTACTTAAACAGGCAAGGCTTATATTACGATGCGCAAATATTGTTTGTCTTATTCAGAGCATCAATGCTCATGTAAATAAAAAGCCCGGCTTGTTTCCAAGCCGGGCTTCACACGCAATGTGAAATTCCACTTACTCGCGCGCGGCTGGTCCGTTCCAGGTCAGCCCGTTGCTCATGTAAGTTAAATAGTATTCCAGCTCACGGTATTCTTTGCTCTGTGGCTTGAATGGTTTGGCACGTACCTGCTGATTACATCCGATGAAGCGGCGATGCAGCGTACCAATTTCGCCCCAATCTGAGCGATAAACAGGGAAGTGCGACGCGTGACCTAACGCAGCGCTCAGGAGATTCGCACGTAAATTGTTGCCGGCATTATCAAGATGGCAGTGAGCACAAGCCATATTGAGCTGACCACGGCGCGCATAATAAAACTGCTTGCCGCGTTCAAATGCTTCCAGTGCCTTGGGATCATTGGGTACTTTGATATCGATCTTTTTGCCGCGAGTAGTAAATGCCATATACGCTAGGATGGAAGCCAGCTTGCCTTTTTCCTCAGGCAGTGGTTCCTCGCCATTTTTCACGCGACATTCATTGACTGCTAACGACAGCGTAATAACTTCGCCGCGTTTTACATCAAAGAAGGGGTATTGATCGTTGACGCCGATGCCATTATTAGTGAAGCAACTACCATAGGTTTGACCGTTTTTGAACGGTGCATCAAACAGCCGCTTTCCTTCATCAATGGCGATCTGGTAGGGCGGAAACTCTTCAATCGCCATCCACTGTTCGCGCGCGCCCGGACTTATCGCGTATACACCGTTGATATAGTCGTCAAATGGAATATTCGGGAAGCGTTGCTTGTAGTATTGCTGGAATACTTTTTTGTCATCCTCCGGCCCCGCCGAAGATACTGCCGGTACGGCAATTAATACGCATAACGATACTATAGAGAGTAATTGTTTCATTATTTCCTCCGTCCACGAAATGGGTGACGTGCGAAGTGAGGGCTCTGCGTCTGCCAAAATTACTGAATCTGACCTTCTTCGCTGTCTTTATCGCCCTTGTTATCCACCCAACTG
>CAZHHW010000123.1:0-8634 GCA_964532385.1 uncultured Gammaproteobacteria bacterium
TCGGCGACCCTGGACAACGCCTGCTCGACAGCCTGTTGCACGGTCGGCGCATGGCCCTGATGCTGCCAGCCCGCGTACGCCAAACCGTTGTATTCGATGCCGATGGCGATGCGCATGATCCTAGAAACAGCAGTTGAACGGCCTGCGGAGTGCGACCCATTGGGTGCAGGGCGAGGCGCAACGAGCGAGGAATAGCGAGCTATTCCGTCGAGTTGCAACGACGCCATGCGCACAACGGGGCGTGCTCCGCAGGCCGTAGCGGGCTTCACCCGGCAAATGAGGCTGAGCCATACAAAAAATGTCAATACCCATATGAATTTACTTACACCTTGCAGCGGTCAACTGCCGTTTCTAGGATGCTAGCTTATCCCAACCGTTCGCTGGCCAATACCACAAACATCGCAGTGGCGGTGAGCAGCGGGTACAGCCACTGATACCAGGGCGGATTTGCGGAAATGTCAACACGCAGCGTATGCAACTCCTGCGCGTCGGCGCGCTGTAGTGTTTGCTCGAACAAACTTGCCACCCGCGCGCCGAAACGCGCCAGAGGCATGCGCGATTGCGCGCCGACCGGCACGGCGGTGGTGTACAAGCTTTGCACTTCACGCACGGCTTCAAGTACCAGCGTCAGGCGCACCGCGAAGCGTTCGTGCGCAAAACCGATCCGGCACAGCGGTTGCGTCAACCACAACACGGCGCTGACCAGCGCGTCGCGCGGTGTGGTTTGCAGCAACAGATTCACCGCCAGCACCAAGGTCACCAATGCGGTAATGCGCGCACCGCCCTGCCGCAAGCCTTCAATGCTGGGCAGCCAGTTCGACGCGCCGCTCCACAGCGGCTCGCCCGGCGTGAACCAGAAATAAAAACCGGCGATGGAAATAAACAACCAGCGCATGCGCCGCAGCATGTTAAATGCGGGCGCCAGATGCGTGGTTGATGTGGCGACATACAAGCCCAGCACCAGCGAGGCGGCGAACCACACCGCAGGCCCCTGACTGAATGTCATGGCGCCGCCCAGCACCATCAAGCCGACCATCCGGATCACAGGATGCATGGCGGAACCAATAACGCAGCAGGACATGACATAAATGCGGACTCAGGCCGGATCCGCGAGGGAGCGGCTGACCCAGTCATGCAGGGTGGCTTCCCGCAAGCCCAGCGCGATGGCCGCATCGATTTCTTGCAGCAGTTTACCCAGTCCGGGCGCATCGCCGCTGCTGTTGACATGCGCGGTGCGCCAGAGCTGCGCGATCTTGATTTGGTCCAGCGCTTTTGCGGGACGGTAACTGGGCGGATCGCCTGGCAGCTGTTTGATCCACCCGCCCGCGATCAGCGCTTGTAATACCGGTTCGAGGGTCGCACTGCTGACACGGCATTTATGCGTCAGTTCCTCGAAACTCAATTCCGCCGCACCGGCGGCAAAAGCGCGGCCGATATGCAGCATCACGGCGAGCATGAGGCGGTCGCCCACGCCGTTGGTGGCCATGGCGTCGGTTTCACGGCGTGCGATTTCGTCGAGATTTTGCGTGTAATACGCGATGCTCGCGCCCACCAGCACGATCGTCCAGCTCACATACAACCAGACGAAAAATAAAATCACGATGGCGAAACTGGAATACAGCACGGCGTAAGTCGTGGAACCCATCATCAAAGCCGCAAATGCCCAGCCGGCCAGTTCCCACAAAATGCCGGCGATGATGCCGCCGGTGAGCGCGGCACTGAAGCGCACGCGCGTGTTGGGCACGAAAATATAAGCGATCGTGAACACCGCGATGACCATCGCGGACGAGAGCAATTTTCCGCCCAGCGCCACGACGATGCCGATCGCGCCGAATTCCATCAACTTGAGCACAACCGCCGTGCTCATCACCGCGGCGGTGACGCTCACCGCCAACACCACCAGCACCGGCGCCACCAGCAACACGCCCAGATAACCGCTAAAACGGCGCCATAATGCGCGCGACCGGCTCACATGCCAGATTTCGTTGAAGGCGGCTTCACTCTGGTGCAGGAGGGTGATGCCGGTATAGAACACCAGCGCCAAACCCACCGAACCTAGCACCCCCACTTGCAGATTATTTACAAATGTCATGATCTGGACACCCAGCGCATGGCCCCGGTCGCCCAGCGGATCGAAAAAATCCATCAAGATCGGTTCGAACTGCTTCTGGATACCGAGCAACTTCAACACGGCGACGCTGACGGCCAGCAACGGGACCAGCGACAAAAGCGTGGTGTAGACCAGACTGGTGGCGCGCAAACTGACGCGGTCACGGGCCAGATCGCGCACTAATACGAAAGCAAAACGCAACGTCCATAAAATACGCGCCTGCCAGCGCGTGAGCGTGGCGAGGTCCGTGCTCCAGAGGTAGCGCCACAGCCGGGTCGGCCACATTTTGGAGATGAATCTCATGCCCTGCCGTTCCGGTTAGCGTGCATTGGGCAAAGCCGCGCGCAGCTCGCCCAAGGTTTGATAACGCCGCGAATCCGCGACCGCGACATACGCCGCGATGGTGATCCCGCCCGCGTCGCGCGTCCCCATCCGCAGGCGGTAAACACTCCATCCCGCCAGGGAAAAATCATCGCCAAGGGCGGCGGCAGTTGTGTGTTGTTGCCAGGTTCCGGAGATTAAAAATTGTTCGCTGCGCGCACTGGCGACCGGAGCATGCGCATCGAATTGCAAGTCGAACGCGATGCTGCCGACGTCGGTACGCCGCAGTTCACCGCGCAATTTCCACGGCGGATAGTAATAGCGCGCGCTATTGGTGGTCTCGGTTCCCACCGCTTCAGCGTCGTCATCGGCCCGCACCGGCTGCGTCGAAATGACACTCTCCGGCCCCTGTGGCGCGGCCTGCTGCAACAATCGGGCGGCGAGCTGCTGATTCATCATGATGTCGTCAACCAGCTCCAGAATGTCGCGCTGCAATGGCACCGCGCCGCGCACGGCCAGCGCATATCCTCCCACTAACAGGAGTTCACTGCGGCCCGCGTCGCTGGCAAGAGACTGGAGGTGAATCGTGCCGCTGGGTGAAAAAATGCAGCGCCATGCGGAAATACTGCCCGTCTGTTTTAACCTGAAATCAAGCTGTGCGGGTGTCAGCCAAGCCGGACTGGGAGCGGTGCGTGACAGCCCCGCCGCCGCACCACTCTGCGGACCGGTTTGGCTGGGCGCAGCACATGCCGTGAGCGCGGCGCTCAGGAAGATTACGTTTGCAAGCTGCGTCTTTTGCATGAATTTAAAATTGGCGGAGAGGGTGGGGTTCGAACCCACGTGGGGCTTTAGACCCCCAACCGATTTCGAGTCGGTGCCGGTATGACCGCTTCGGTACCTCTCCAGAAGAGGGGCGAATTATAACCTGCCTGCGCCAAGTTCCAAAAGAAGTTACGCATTTTATTCGCGAATCATGCTCATGTATCAATGTGCAACTCCACAGGCTGCTTGCGCAACTCCCACGGTGAAATGACCGAACGCCAGAAGCCGCCCACAATGCTTTGTGAGCGCGCGCGCTCGTACTGCGACTTCCGCCGCCTGTGTATTTATTAGGAATAACTGCATCTGTTCCATGTGCTTCAAGCCACGGCCTATTCAAACACAACGTCCCACTTCCGGAAATATCCGTCATGAATCGCTGGGCGAACGAAATATCCATGCCAGGCGCACGACTTGTTGTCCCCGCATGGCCTGTGACACCACAGCCTCTCACAAGATCTTGATCACTGCCGCGTATTTGCAACATTGTGTCAATCAATGTTGTCAAATCGTTAACCCTATACCGTTTTTGAAACAGCATATCGAAATAACTTGGTAAAACTGATTTGTATCCAAGAGGAATGACAATATGAGGTACGGGTGGCTGATACTGGCGAGTCTTTTGCCAGCCATGGCATGCGCACAAGAACTCACGCAAGTTACCGTAGTCCACCAAAAAACCTATCAGGTAGTGGCTACGCTCTCAAATACCGAAGCACTCGCAAAATTTGACCGTCACTGGAAAACCAAGCTATTGTCAAAACCCGCCACTGAACCGCAATGGGTGTACAAAATCGATGTTGAAACCGTACAAAGCAGTGATCGATGGCTCTATGATCCAAGAGGCTGGACCAAGCTGCGTTCGAATACCGAAACACCGGTCTATAAGCTGCCGGCGAGCACCGAGCTCAATACGATTTTAGGCATTATCCATCCATAATAAAGACCGCTGCGGGTCTATTAAGATCAAAGCACGGTTTAGATTTAACGGCGCGACTGGAAAAAACTGCGTAGCATTTCGCCGCATTGCGCGGCGAGCACGTTGCTTGTCACCACCACCTGATGATTGAATTTGCCGCTGCCCAATAAGTCGAACATGCTGCCTGCGGCACCCGTTTTGGGATCGTTTGCGCCGTACACCACGCGAGCAATGCGGGCCTGAATAATCGCGCCCACGCACATTACGCACGGTTCCAGCGTGACATAGAGCGTGGCGCCGGGCAGGCGGTAATTATTTTGGCGGCGAGCCGTCGCGCGCAAGGCGGCGATTTCGGCATGCGCACTCGGATCGCATAATCCAATCGGCTGGTTCCAGCCTTCGCCGATGATCTGATTATCGAGAACGACAAGCGCACCGACCGGCACTTCACCTTCTGCTTGCGCTTGCTGCGCGAGCTTCAAGGCGCAATGCATCCAGTGTTCGTCGGTTGCCGTTGTTTCCAAGCTCATCCCCACTTGATTGTTTCTGCTACCTTCGATTCTAAATCTTGGCTCATGTTCTATCTCCAACTTAAGCGTTATGCCACGCACGGCAGCAGCGAGAGTATGCCTCAATCCACTGCCACTTTCGGGCAATGAGTCGGGCATGGCAGATCGAGAGTCAGGATCGGCTGCGTCTCATTTCCACGCAAATAGATGGCGACAATCTCGTCCCGCTTAACAGCGTGATGCGATCATTGCGGACCTACCCTACGAGTCCAAACGCTGAAGCCATCCGTTCCTGCTCCCGAACTGGAATGCCCAGGCGAGCAGCAAGCTTCGACCACTGCTTCACGACCGCCTGGCTGCGTTCGATGATTGCGTTTGCCGTGTTCGCATCGACACGAAAATAGGGTGCCACCGAACGGGCCAGGTCGAGGTCCAGTGCATTGTCGGTTTCGCTGATGTTGAGTTTCAGGCCGTAAGATTCGGGCATGGGATTCATGTCATACGCTGAGGACAAACGCCAACCTTTGCCGGGCACCAGGATAAAGCCGTGATTACGCAGATGGTCATCGGAGTTGGATACGAGCATGTTGAATATGATGCGCGACCAGAGTTCACGCAGATCGGCACCGGTCTGTGCGCCGTGGTCGATCAACACGCGGGCGATTTCCAGATAGCTTGCCCCGGTCGACGCATCATCGCCATCCTGGTGGCCACAGAGTGTCATCGCCGATGCGAAATGCAGTCGCCGCGCTTCCGGAGTGCGGTCGAAACGCTTCACGAGAAACGTGTGATACGGGCTCGCAAAGCGGCGTGCCAGACTTTCGGGCACGCGCAGTCCGCAACTTCGTGCCAGCGTGTGGACCAACAATTCCCATGCGCCTACGTCATGCGCGTCGCGCGCGCTGGGAAACTTGGCGATCCACAAGTGGCCATTCGGGTCGACCACACTCGCCTTGGGACGCGCGCCACCGAGCGAACCACCGGGCGCGATCAGCATGCGCAGCCAAGCGTCACCCGCTGCGGCGATATTGTCTGCGTCGCGCTCCAGCGCGAGGCTCGCGGCTTCCAGCTCGCGCAGTTGAATGAATGGTGGTGCCGCAATGCCATGCCGGTTGTCGAGAAAGTCGCCGGTATCGTTAAGCCGAAATCGAAGCGCACCGATCCGAAAGGCATCATGCACGCCCAGCAGATAATCAGATTCGCGCAGGCGCGCATTCTTGGGCGCTTGCCCTGCCCGCTTCTCGCGCTCTAGACGCCGCTGCATCAACATCCGACCCCAGCGATCCGGACTGGCGTCGGCGAAAACGCCGAAAGTCTCGTTGCCCTGCGGCGGATGCTGTCGGCCCTCAAACAGACCCAGCCGGGGATCGAGCCGCAGGTTGAGCGTCGCCCGGTGAACCAGTGCGGCGGCGTCGAACTCGAATTCAAAAATGTCTCGACCTGTACTGCGTTGCACACGCAATACGCCCAGACGCAGCGGCGCGGACAACTCCTCCCAGTCTGCATAGACAGCGATGACGATGGCCATGCGTCAACGTCTCTTCTTCGACGGTGATGCGGAAGGCGGTCTAGGATTGATCAGGTCGAGTAGCGACTGGTCACTGATAAAGCCACCCTTCTCAACCCAGCCGACATCGTCCTTGCTGGATTTGCGCTGTTTTTTTATTTGCGCGGCCGGGGCGTTCTTCCGTCGCACGGCTTTGGGCAGTATTGGGTCTGCGGGTGCCGATGGCGTGGTACGTGCCGTAGCCTTGTTGTGAACCGGCAATTGGGCGTCCTGCAATTCGCGCCCCAGTGGGTCCACTGCGGCGAGCAGGTCCATATCCTTCTCAACACCAAGCACCTGCATGACCGCGAGGTAGGCACCCATCGTCACGCCTGCCCCTCCCCGCTCCAGGCTGCGCAGGGTCATTGGCGCCATACCCGCGCGCTTTGCGACCTGCTTGGCGGTCAGTCTTCGACGCAGTCGCGCGAGACGCAACCGATCACCAAAACTGCGCAATAGCTCGATGGTCGATGGAAGCAAGGGAGCAATCGTTTTTGCCATAGTGCCATTATTTTAGCTATAGTTATTAACTAACGCTAGAATAATGGCATATAAATTTCAAAGAACTCAGATCCTTCCCACTCAATTGTTACTAGGCATCGACAACCGCAGTCTTGCCCACGTTGTTAGCCCCGACAGGACGTTCAGGCTAGGCTGGAAATGCAGCTTAACGTTCTGAGCTTACGAAGTTCGTGATATTCAATTGAGCCAGATGCAACCTCCACCATTTGATGATGTTTTTCGGGAAGTGCTGCGCGGGGTGCGCGCCGCCGACTTGCCGAAATCGAAAGCCTGATTGATTGCAGCTGGCACAGCAAGAAACGCCGATGTACTGTCGGCGCGGAATTCAGCAAACGGTAATATTAAATATGTCGGAACATCACGATTCGGTCGCGAGTTTCGAAGTGGGCCAGCTTGAAAAAACTCTTGCTGATCGGTTGACAAGCCCAGGGACGCGCCTGCAGATCACGACGACCCTACGTAGTTGCACCGATAACACTGGCAACAGCAACTGAACTGGTGTGACTCATGCTCACCAGCCATCGGCCGATCGAACGCTCTTTTTCAAGTGCCAACAAGCGACGATGTAGCATTACGGCAGGCGCGCCGCTGTCCTTCGATACAGTCTCGACATCGGTGAACGCAATGCCATCACCCCAGCCAACACCCAGCGCTTTCAACACCGCTTCTTTGATAGCAAGCCGACCAGCAAGCCTTTCAACTTGACGAGCGCCGTGGCCAATGTCAGCCAGTTCCGTCGCAGTGAAGTATCGATCCAAGTGCTTACCCGCCGCTAACGCCATCAGACGCGAGCAATCAGCGATGTCCACGGCGTCCACACCGTGTCCTACTATGTATCCAGGAGGCGTCATTGGTCTTGGCTCGGTCGTGTGCGCTTCAAAGCGGTGCGGCTCGCAGGTGAAGCTGACCGTACCCATTTCGTGCCTGGCTTGTTAGGCGGGCCAAGATACTTGAGATCCTTTGCATCAAGATCAACAAGAATACGACCTCCGCCAGATTTCAACACAGCACGCCACACATCGAATCCAAGAAGGATCGCGCGCTGCCACTCCCCCATCGACCGCTCGCGAACTTCGAGAAGCGAGGTAACGCCCTTGATGGTCCGGAGTAACTGATAGTCGAGATCGGTCACACCCTCCAGCCATTTGTGACCTTTCGCATAATCGAACGCGAGCGCGACGACGCCTTCGTCGATCACTCGGGCCCGCCCGCCATCTTGGACCTCGTCCACCTGCGGGTTGCTTCGCCGCTTGCATTTGAGGAGCTTTCGAATCACAGGTGACCAGCCCAACACTGCGACATAACCCAGATGAAAGACATCGTGAAACCGATATCCATCAGGGTCATCCGCGTTGTCGGTCAAATCGTCGCCAATCTGTTTGCCATTCATGTGGGCACGGATCTTCTTCTTGCCCCTGACGACAACCTCGCTCAGCTGAACTTCAAACTGCCGAGGGAATCGCTCGCTCTTCTTGTACTTAGCGTCAAAGACGATCGAAGCTGTGTCTTGATTTCCCCAGCGATCCTGGGTTTTCTTCAGGTTGCCTTGCGCGATGTCCTCCATCTTCAGATCGAACTTGGCCGCGACATTGGCGACGTACCAAAGCAGATCGCCAAGTTCCTCTGCCACACGATCTTTGAAAAGCAAATGGGCGCTACCATCCCTTAGATGCTTCTTGTACTCGCTCAGCAGCTCGCCCGTCTCACCGGCGAGCCCCAGTAGCGGCACGACAAGATCGACACCGGCTTGCGCGTCCTTTCGGCCTGGAACACGATCGGTTTTTTGCGCTTCCCGCTGATAGTTGTTCAGGTTCATTGTGACTCCCTCAATTTCAGACTCGCTTGCAGTGCGAAAAGATTCGATGCTTCGTCACGACCAGGGCGCTCC
>CAZHHW010000124.1:0-8501 GCA_964532385.1 uncultured Gammaproteobacteria bacterium
TGGTTGCGGTTAGAGATTCTTTTGCGCTTAACCGCAACCACCCCGTCCGCTTCGCGTCCACCCCTCCTTGAAAATAAGGAGGGGAGGAAAATACTACCTCAGTGCCCGAGGTAGACTTCAATGACTTTCGGGTCGTTCTGGATCTTGTCGATGCCGCCTTCGCACAACACCTTGCCTTGATGCAGCACCGTCACGCGGTGCGCGATACGTTTCACGAATTGCATGTCGTGCTCGATCACGATGACCGAGCGCCCTTTGCAAATGCGCTTCAGCAACTCGGCGGTTTGTTCGCGCTCTTTCACGCTCATACCGGCGACTGGTTCGTCGAGCATCAGCAATTCCGGGTCCTGCATCAGCAACATGCCGATTTCCAGCCATTGCTTCTGACCGTGGCTAAGCGCGCCCGCCTCGCTTTGTAAGTGATCCTGCAAAGCGATCATCTCGGCGATGCTGTTCACGCGTTCGACCACGTCCGGCGTGCGCTTAAACGCCAGACAACCGAACACGCTGCGGCCGCGCGGGAACGATACCTCCAGATTTTCGTATACCGAAAGATTTTCATAGATCGAGGGGGTTTGGAATTTGCGTCCCACGCCGGAGCGCACCACCTCGTACTCCGCCATTTTTGTCAACTCCTGATCCTTAAAGCGAATGGTTCCGTTCGATGCTTTGGTTTTTCCGCAAATCAGATCCAGTAACGTGGTCTTGCCCGCCCCGTTGGGGCCGATGATCACCCGCAATTCATCGCGCTCCACATACAGGTTCACGCCGTCCACGGCTTTGAAACCATCGAACGACACGGTGAGGTCCTCGATCGTCAACGCAAAATCGTTTTTAGCGGCTTTAACAACTTTAGCGGCATTCATCGGGTCACCTCGCGGGTGCGCACCGCCGGTGCATCGTGCAGAGCGCGCGCCGCGCTGGGCACACTTTTCCCCGGTTCCAGTTTACTGACCAACGCCGATGCCGGAGGCGGCGCATTGGGCGCATGGCGTGACATCATTGAGTGCAGCACCTTATTCAGCTTCGTTTTGTGTTTTTCGTAGAGTCCGGCCAAACCATTGGGGAAGAACATTACGACCGCAATAAACAACCCACCCATCAACAGCAACCATAACTCGGGAAAACTTTCGGAAAATACCGTTTTGCCTGCATTTACAAGCAGCGCGCCGTAGACCGCGCCGGCCAGCGACATGCGTCCGCCGACCGCGGTGAAAATCACCATCTCTATCGACGGCACGATGCCGACGAACGACGGCGACATGAAACCGACTTGCAAGGTAAACAGCGCGCCGCCGATTGCGGAAACCACCGCCGCAACGCAAAACATAAAGATCTTGAAGTTAGCGACGTCGTAACCTGAGAAACGCACGCGATCCTCGCGATCACGCATCGCCAGCAGCAAACGCCCGAATTTGGTCGCAAGCATCCAGTGCAAACCGGCCATCACGCCGATCAACACACTGCCGGTCAGAAAATACAAAATGTATTTCGCCGAATCGGTGCGGATATCCCAGCCGTTCAGCGTTTTCAAATCCGTCATGCCGTTCGCGCCGCCGGTGTAGCCCTGCTGACCGATGATGAGAATGGTCAGAATCAAGGCAATGGCTTGCGTAATAATCGCGAAATACACGCCGCCGACGCGGCGTTTAAACATTGCGGCGCCGATGAAGTACGCGAGCAGCGCCGGAATAATGAAAATCGCCAGCAATGTAAAAGTAAAGCTATGGAACGGTTCCCAGAACCACGGCAGCGCGGTGATTTGATTCCAGTCCATGAAATCGGGAATGCCCGGCGTGGATTGAATCTTGGTGCTTTCCGGATCGGAAGCCTCCAGTTTCAAAAACATCGCCATGCAGTAACCGCCCATGCCGAAGAATACGCCCTGCCCCAGGCTCAGCACGCCGCCGTAACCCCACAGCGTCACCAGGCCGATGGCGACAAATGCATAGGTCAGGTACTTACCGATCAGGTTCAGGCGAAACAGATCGAATACCAGCGGAAATACCACCAGAATAACCACGGCAAGCAATGCGATACTCACCCATCCGTTGCGCCCGCTAAAAAATTTGGGTATTGAAAACGTCATTGTGTTCGCTCCTGTGACTGATCGATTAACGCCGCACCTTGCTGACGACCAGACCTTCCGGCCGCATCATCAAGATTCCCACGATCGCTAACAGCGTGATGACCTTGGCCATCGAACCGTTAAGGAAGAATTCCAGGATCGACTGCGTCTCGCCGATCGCAAATGCCGACGCCACCGTGCCGAGCAAACTGCCCGCCCCGCCGAAGACCACGACCAGAAATGTGTCGACGATGTACTGCGAACCGCTGGTGGGGCCGGTCGAGGCGATGGTGGTGAATGCGGCTCCCGCAATACCCGCGATCCCGCAGCCCAGTGCGAAAGTCACACGGTCGACGCGATCCGTATTGATACCCACGGCGCCGCTCATGCCACGATTCTGCACGGTGGCGCGCACGCGCAATCCCCAGCGCGAACGATGCAGCAGCAGAAACACGCCGAGCGTGACAAATACCGTCAGGCCCATGACCATCAAGCCATTGATCGGAATTTCTATGCTTTCCGTAAGATGCAGCGAACCCAGCAGCCAGTCCGGCAATGTCGGGCTCACCTCGCGCGCACCGAAGGCCGAGCGCAGAATTTGCTGCATGATGAGACTCAAGCCCCAGGTTGCAAGCAAGGTATCGAGCGGCCGCTTGTATAAAAAGCGGATCAAGCCCAGCTCGACCAGATAACCGAGGCCGAAAGCCACACCGAAGGCGGCGGCCACGGCGAAGAAAAAATAGTAACTCTGAAAATCCGGGAAATAAGTCACGACCAGGTGCGAACACAAATAGGTGGTATACGCGCCCACGGCCATGAACTCACCGTGCGCCATATTGATCACACCCATCTGTCCGAAAATAATGGCAAGACCGAGCGCCATCAACAGCAACACGCTGAACAGGCTGATCCCGGCGAAACCCTGCATCGCGAGGATCGAACTCATTTCCGATATCGATGATCCGTCCATAAAATATGCACCTCGTTATTTGATAAAGATGGCTCAAGTCTTAGCCTCTTCCCCCTGCAAGGGGGAAGGTTGGGATGGGGGTGTGCAAGCACACCGTTTTCCTACTCACCCCCATCCTGCCCTTCCCCCTTGCAGGGGGAAGGAACCTTTGTTTTGCATTTCGTATGCTTAACACTGATGAAGTATTGAGTTGGCAACTCCAAGCGAAGTGCTTATTGATAACCTTCCGGGAACGGATTGGGTTCGATCAGCTCCGAGGTGTAAATGACCTCGGCCTGACCGTCCTTCTTCCACTTGCCGACGCGCGCTTTCGACCACAGATGATGGTTCGGATGAATCTTCACATAGCCTTCGGGCGCGGTAGTTAGCTCGATACCGGGCGAAGCGGCGACGACTTTATCCACGTCGAAGCTGCCGGCTTTCTCGACCGCCGCTTTCCACAACCAGGGGCCGAGGTAGGCTGCCTGGGTGACATCGCCGATCACGCTGTCGGCGCCCCATTTCTTTTTGAACGCGGCGACGAACTTCTTGTTATTGTCAATATCGAGGCTCTGGAAGTATTTCATCATCGAGTAAAAGCCTTCCACGTTTTCGCCGCCGATGCCCTTCACTTCATCTTCGGTCACGGAAATCGTGAGCAGATTCCATTTGTCCGACGTGATGCCCGCCGCTTTAAGCTGCTTGTACCAGGCGACATTGCTGCCGCCCACCACGATGCTGTAAATCACGTCGGGTTTTTTCGATTTGATCTTGTTGATCAGCGAACCGAAACTGGTGTGGCCCAGCGGGTAATATTCCTCGCCCACCACCGTGCCCTTGAGCACCTTCTCGATGTGTTTGCGCGCGATCTTGTTCGATGTGCGCGGCCAGATGTAATCCGAACCGATCAAGTAGAAGGTCTTGGCATTTTTCTCCTTGGCGATCCAGTTCAGCCCGGCGATAATTTGTTGTGTCGCCTCCTGACCCGTGTAGAACACATTCTTCGATTGTTCCAAACCTTCGTAGAAGGTCGGGTAGTACAGCAGCCCATTGTTTTTCTCGAACACCGGCAACACCGCCTTGCGCGATGCCGAAGTCCAGCAACCCATCACTGAAGCCACTTTGTCTTTTTCCAGCAGTTTTTTGGATTTCTCTGCGAACGTCGGCCAATCGCTCGCACCGTCTTCCTCGATGATTTTTATCTTGCGGCCCAGCACACCGCCCATCTCGTTGATCTGCTCGATGGCGAGTTTTTCCGCTTCCACCGAGCCCGCCTCGCTGATCGCCATTGTGCCCGTCACCGAATGCAGAATACCGACCGTCACACTATCGTCGGTGACCGCAAGCCCGGTCGTGCTGACTTGTGCCGTCGGCGGAGCGGCGGCAAAACCTGCTTGCGGCGCGCACACCATTCCGCCTGTAAGCAGAGCAAGTGCCAGGATGCTCTTGCGCATTCTCTGATTACCGCATCGAACTTCACTACGATTACTTATCATTGAGCACCTCGATCTTGTGTGACTTCAGAATGCGACGTGACCAGCGCGCTTACCTGTCGCGGAACCACCCGCCACAAAGACCCACAGTGCAACCGATATGCCAGAGCATTTTTTCGTGGATGCCGCGAGCCTGGGTGCGGCGGGCGGCGTAATGATAAAAGGCTATATAACTAGGCATATTCAGACAGTTTCAAACTTTTTATCGAGACCCGCTGCTTCGCATGTAGGGAGCGTATGCACCGATCATCAGCGCGCATGTTTTACGCACTTCCCAAGTGCGCCTCGCGAATTGTTTTCGCGCGATGCAAAGCAACCTTCACATTATTTGTGCCTGCGTGTGTCGCTCGTCTACTGCGCCGCGCAGCGGATGCGGTGCGGCACGGGGCCGCACGTTAAAACAAATGCCGCTTTCCAGCGCACGACAACAGTGCCGCAGTTGCCCGATATGAGCGCGTGGTTTGCCCACGCACCTGCGCGACCGAGTGTGTTTTAGCTATACACAATCACATAGCGCGCGTGTCAGTGCGCCGTGGCATACCGGTTGCAATTGCACTGTTACAAGCATGCGGCGGTTGCTCGGATGTTGAGACAGCGATGGCTTTCCCGCGCAATGGACGGGCGTGACCGGAATGACCGCCCAGATACGGCTGGCCTTGCCGGAATTCCATCGACAGCTTTGCATGCACCGCCGCGTGCTTGTGCCACTTTTTTACATTTCTCACAGGAGAAGTCATCATGCCGAAAACGCTTATTTCCTACGACTTCAAGAAGGCACCGGAGCAGCAGGAATCCAAACCGCACAATCGCTGGCACCCGGATATTCCGATGGCCGCCTGGGTGAAGCCCGGCAGCGAGTTTCGCGTCGAATGTTTCGACTGGACCGGCGGACAGATTAATAACGACAACACCGCGAACGATATTCGCGATGTCGATCTCACCAAGGTGCATTACTTAAGCGGTCCGTACGGCGTGGAAGGCGCAGAGCCCGGCGACCTACTTGTTGTTGACATTTTGGATGTGGGCGCCCTGCCGCATTCCGAATGGGGATTTACCGGAATTTTCGACAAGAAAAACGGCGGTGGCTTTCTTACCGACCATTATCCCGATGCGCGTAAAGCGGTGTGGGATTTTCATGGCCTGTATACCAGCTCGCGGCATATCCCCCACGTCAAGTTCGCAGGCACCTTGCATCCAGGGTTGATCGGTTGTCTGCCCTCGCCGGATTTATTAAAGACCTGGAACCACCGGGAATCCGCGCTGGTTGCAACCGACCCCGAGCGCACACCGCCGCTCGCCACCTTGCCCTACGCACCCACCGCATTGATGGGCAATATGACCGGACTGGCGGCGAAAACCGCGGCGGAAACCGGTGCGCGCACCGTGCCGCCGCGCGAGCACGGCGGCAACTGCGACATCAAGAATCTTTCACGCGGGTCACGTGTTTACTTCCCCGTGTATAACAAAGGCGCGGGACTGTCGATGGGCGACATTCATTTTTCGCAAGGCGACGGCGAAATTACCTTTTGCGGCGCGATCGAGATGGCGGGGTTCATCGACATCGGCGTGAGCCTGATCAAGGACGGCATGCGCAAATACGGCATCACCAATCCCATTTTCCGTCCCAGCCCGATAGATCCGCGCTACAACGATTACCTGATTTTCGAAGGCATTTCGGTCGACGAAAAAGGCAAACAATATTATCTCGATGCGACCGTGGCGTATCGGCAGGCGTGTCTGAATGCTATCGAGTACATGAAGAAATTCGGCTATACCGGCGAACAGGCGTACGCGATTCTCGGCACCGCGCCGGTCGAGGGCCACATCTCCGGCATCGTGGATATTCCCAACGCGTGCGCGACGCTGTGGCTGCCCACACAAATTTTCGATTTCGACATCCGCCCCAATCCGGACGGTCCGGTGAAATACGTTACCGGCAAGGTGGATCTCGCGGCCACGAGTTAGTGCAGGGAATCACGTTGCTTGGAGCTGACTTACGAACCAATGAAGTGAAAAAAAATTCCTTTCAATGACCGTCAAAAGATTCCTTCCCCCTGCAAGGGGGAAGGGGCATTGCATGTCATTTAGGGTAGCTAATCATATTGGGCGTAGTAACAAGCGCCCTTCTGAGCAAAGAACGCTTTAGAAACATCGCAATACTTTCAACATTAAGGAGCCCGTACCATGCCCGTCTACGAATACGAATGTACGATGTGCGGCGTTTTTTCTTCGATCAAACCGATGAGTCAGGCTACGGAACCTTCATCCTGCCCGGAGTGCAGCACAACCAGCGCGCGCAGAATCTCCGCTCCGTTCCTCGCCGGCCTGCCCGCGCCGCTGCGCCAGGCATGGGAACGCAATGAAAAAAGCGCGCACGAACCCGCCAGGGTACGCAAGTCAACGTGCGGCTGCAGCGGCGCGCATACCTGTCACGCAAAGACAGGCGATACCTCTACGGCAGTCCCACCAGTGCAGCAATCGACACGCCGTCGCCAGCGCCCCTGGATGCTGGGTCACTAAGGAGTTTAGTTAAAAAAGCATCAATAGGGCGTCTAATGTTTACATTATCAGAAGAGGAAGTGCGCGTACTAAAATACCTGGGACGCGAGCTGGCACGCTACCGTTACGCGCGCAATGAGCGCCAAGTGGATTTCGCCGCGCACCTGGGCATTTCCATTCCAACCTATCGCCGCATGGAACGCGGTTGCAGCCGCGTTCCGCTCGCTTATTGGCTGCGCGTGCTCTCGGTGCTCGATCATCTCAAAGGTTTCAAAACCGCCCTGGGCCTGAATACGCCCGCCGCATCCTACAACACACATACGCCAGCTCACCCTCATCGTGTGCGGCGCGCGCAAGGATAATTTTCTAGCGCGCCTTGATCTCGGCCTTGATTTTTTCCCAATCATAAGGGAGCGGTTGTATTCCACCGGTGTCTTGCTGATCGATCGCAATCTTCAGCGCCGCGAGACGGTCGGCGGTCGCCGGGTGAGTCGAAAGCATGGTAATCGTGGTACCGTCGCGCTGCTGTAGTTTTTCGAAAAATCGCAGCATGCCGTGGGCGTCGATATGCGCCTGATGTAACGCCTTCAAACCCAGCCTATCCGCTTCGGTTTCGTCATCGCGGCCGAATTTCAGACTTCTCAGTTGAGCAGCCATGCCCGCCCATGCCTCGGCGCCGATCTGGCCCAGGGCCAGACTAACGGCGGCATTCCAGCCCAGATTACGCACCATGCCTTTCAAGCTATGGCGCCTTTCGACATGCTGAACCTCGTGCGCCAGCACCCCGGCAACTTCTTCGGCGCTGCTCGCGGCCTGAATCAAGCCGGCGTTGACCACCACATAACCGCCGGGCATCGCGAACGCGTTAACCACCGGATCTTTCGCGATATACCAGTGATAGCTGTACTTCGAATCGGCCGTCAGGCGCACGCCGAGCTCGCGAATCGCATCGAGCGCGGTGCCGTCCTTGATCAGTGGTGTGCTCGCCTCAACCTGCGAGAACACCAGCTTGCCCAGCTCCTGCTCAGTGTGCGGCGAGATGCGATCCACCACCCAGCCGGTGACACGGTCCGCTTGCCACCAAAATATCAACACCAGCACCAGCGGACTTAGAATCAGGGCACCCAGCAAGCCCCAACCCAAATGAAAACCGCGCCGCGTGCGCGCAACGCTTTTTTTCCACTGCGCCAACTGTGCTTGTAGTGCAGACGGCGCATGCGCCACCAGCAAGTCGCGTGCGGCGGCATCGACCGGCATCAGCGACCACTCCTCGCCGCCGCGCGTCCACGACAGCAACATTTGTTGATGATCGAAACCGCCGCTGGCCACGCGCAACTCCGGCCACGCCACACTGTCGTCACGCTCCGGCACCACACTCACCAGCAACTCCGGCACTGTGATCCGCGCCGTGACACGCTGCCCGCCGGGCAGCAATCCCGGACCAAAACACACAGCGGTAAATTCAAGCAAAGATGACATCATGACGTGATTA
>CAZHHW010000125.1:0-6322 GCA_964532385.1 uncultured Gammaproteobacteria bacterium
GGTTCAGCCATGCTTTGCGCACTATTGTACCCGAGCCTGGCGCACAGATGCTTGAGCAAATCCTCCGCAACTTCCGTGGGATCGGTAGGCCCGCCCAAGGCCCGCAATTGCGTGACCGGCAGCCCGGCGTAGCCGCAGGGGTTGATGCGGCTGAACGGCTCTAAGTCCATAGCGACATTAAAACTCACGCCGTGATAGCTGCAACCGCGCTTCACGCGCAGCCCCAGCGCGGCGATTTTGGCGCCGCCGACATACACGCCGGGCGCGTCGCGGCGTGCAACAGCGGGAATGCCATAGCCGTGCAGCAGGTCGATCACCGCTTGCTCCAGGCGGCTGACCAGCTCGCGCACGCCCCAGCCTTTACGCCGCAAGTCCACCAGCACATAGGCGACCAGTTGCCCCGGCCCGTGATAGGTCACTTGTCCGCCGCGATCGGTTTGCACCACAGGAATGGCGCCGGGTGTCAGCAGGTGTTCGGGTTTGCCGTTGAGCCCCTGGGTGTACACCGGCAGATGCTCCACGAGCCAGATTTCATCGCTGCTGCCGACCCCGCGTTGCGCCGTGAACTGCTGCATGGCGTGTAACACCGGCAGATATTCGCGCCGGCCCAGGCGGCGGATTTGCAGGTTATTTTGCGACGTCATTGGCATTCGCACGCTCGATTGGCATTTTTATCCCTGGATTCATGCGCAAACCCTGTTGATATCACCTACTGGCTAAACTTCCATCCCGTCTTGACGATATCTCACCTAGCCGGGCTCTGCCTGGACGGAGTTTTTGCGCGTCATACCGCAACACTAAAACGCAAGCCACTTGCAGGAAAGCATCATGCCGATGCACGAGCAGTTCTCACAGCAACTTGAAGCCTACAGTATATGGAAGGCGCGCATGATCGCGCATATCCGCGCTTATCAAGAATGGCTACTTAAAAACGATCTCAACGAACCGGAAGACGATTTGCGCATTTTCGAGCTGGTCGAAGCGCTCAAGTCGGATGCTTTGACGATCGCCTTCGTCGCGGAGTTTTCACGCGGCAAAACCGAACTCATCAACGGCATTTTCTTCGCCGATTACCAACGCCGTCTGCTGCCGTCGTCGGCCGGCCGCACCACCATGTGCCCAACCGAATTATTTTACGACCTGGCGGCGGACCGCTCCTACATTCGCTTGCTGCCGATTGAAACCCGCTCCGAAGACACCACCATCGCGCAGTACAAACACAACCCCATGTACTGGACCAACATCGACCTGGACACCAGTTCGCCCGACCTCATGGCGGAGTCGTTTAAAGAAATCGTGCGCGTCAAGCAAGTGACCGTCGCCGAAGCGCAGCGCATCGGTTTGTATCACCCGGATCCGGCCACACCCGACGCGCCGCCGCCCGACCTCGTTGAGGTGCCCGTGTGGCGTCACGCGATGATCAGCTTTCCGCACGCATTACTCAAACAAGGTTTGGTCGTACTCGACACGCCGGGGTTGAACGCGCTGGGTAATGAGCCCGAACTCACCATGGAAATGATTCCGGCCGCGCAAGCGGTAATGTTTATTCTGGCCGCCGACACCGGCGTGACCAAGACCGATCTTGACATGTGGAAGCATTGCATCACGCCGCACATGAATATCGAAGACGGCGGCGTGCTGGCCATTCTCAACAAGATCGATACCTTGTGGGACGACCTCAAGGACGACGCGGGTGTTAACGAAAGCATCGAGTCGCAATGTGCCGCCACGGCGCAAATGCTGAGCCTAAACAGGGCGCAGGTGTTTCCAGTTTCCGCGCAAAAGGGTCTGCTTGCCAAAGTAAAACAGGACACCGCCCTGCTGGAACGCAGCGGGTTGTTGCCGCTCGAACGTTATTTGTCCGAACATGTGGTGCCTTCGCGGCAAAGCATTGTGCGCGACAATGTCGTCAGCCGCATCGGCACGCGGATCGAGACCACCCAACAATTATTGCAGGGCCGCTTCAACGCGGCCGAAGCCCAGTTGAATGAGCTGCGTTCGCTCAGCGGCAAGAACACCGACGTTATTTTGCAACTGATGAACAAAGCGCGCGAAGCGCAGGCGAATTATAAAAAAAATGTCGAGAACTTTCAGACCAGCCGTCACGTGTTGACGCAGCAAGTGAAGCTGGTTCTGGAAACGCTCAGTATCGATGCCTTTGACAAAATGATCGCCAAGTCGCGTAACGAAATGGTCGACAGTTGGACCACCGGCGGCATGAAAAATACCATGAAAATATTTTTCGACTCGGCGCAACACATCATGGAACAGGTCAACTGGCAGGCCGACAAAGCCAACGATTTGGTACAGGCGATTTACCAGCGTTTTCGTGACGAACACGATCTAGCCGATGTCAAAGCAACTCTGTTCTCGACAAAAAAATACATCGCCCAGTTACAACGCCTGCACAAAGAAGCCGATGCGTTCCGCGACAGCCCGGTCACCACCATGACCGAGCAAAGTTTTGTGGTGAAGAAATTTTTCGTATCGCTGGTCAGCCATGTGCGCAATGTTTATTTCCAGGCCAAACAGGACGCCGAAAACTGGGCTAAATCGGTCATGAATCCGCTTGGCGCGCGTATCAAGGAACGCAAACGCCAGCTCGACGAGCATCTGGAAAATCTTAAAAAAATAAAAATGTCGCGCGAGAAACTCGAAGAGAAAATTGCCGAACTGGAGGCGCTGTGCGCGGACTTGAGCAAACAGCTCGGCACCATCAATGCCTTGCTCGAAGCCATCAATACACCTTTGCCGACGCACAATGCCGAAGCGCCATTACAGGCGGCGGTTGGCTAGGGCGCATGATTTGAATTTTCTCCCCTCCTTATTTTCAAGGAGGGGTGGACGCACAGCGGACGGGGTGGTCGCGGTTAGGTTCTTTAGTACTTTTACCGCAACCACCCCACCCCTCCGCTGCACATGGATGTGCAAGTGCCGCGAAGCGCAGGGATGCGCGAGAGCGGCCTTGAACATAAGGAGGGGAGTAAATCACGCGGAGCAAGCTCAGTTGCCCCCATCACTGCGTACAAACACCACAGCATCGTGATCCTGATACACCTTCCGCCATGCCGGCTGCATCAGCAGATAATCGGTCAATGCATAGCGTTCGCCGGTGAAACGGTTCCCGGGCGGCAGCATCACCATGTCGAACTGCTCGCGCTGCAAGAGCCTGATTCCGTCGGGCGTCGCCCATAGGATGTGCCGGTAAGGTTCCAGGCGCGCACTGTCAAGCATGCGGCCGTCGACGTACAAATGCGCATGCGTTCCCAAGTGCCACTGTAAATAACCGCCCCATTGCATATGGTTGAAAATCTTGCCGGAGATATTCTGTGCGCCCAGCGCATCGAGCGCGGCGACTGGAAACAGGTTGCGATTCACTCCGCTTCTCAAAGCCACACCGTTCTGCACCCCGGCAGTGATCGCGGCCACGGCGGCCACCGGCACCAGCCAGACAAACAGTCCCGCACCGGGCACAAAGAAGCGGGATTTGATATTAAGTGACTGACTCAGGCCCGCCGCCAGATAGGGTCCGGCGATAAACACCATGAACGCCAGATAACGGTAAGACCATGCGGCTATCACGGCCAGAAAAATAACCAGCGCCAGACGCGGCCGGTCGCGATGCCATAAACCCGCGCAGGCAGGGATGGCTAGAATGTAAAGCATCGCTACCCAAAGTTGCGGTACGGTATTCCCCAGTTGATAGAGCGCGAATGAACTGATGTACTCCGAGGTTGCGGCTTGCAACGCCGAACCTTCCAGACTGAAAAGATACCTGTAAGCCGTCAGGCCATTCGGATTGATCCAGGTTGCCGCCAGGAAGGCGATGGCCCCGAGCGCAAGCGCGCCATGCTGGTCACGAAAGTTTTGCCGTTTAAAGCGCCCCTGCAACCACAGGCCCGCAACATACAGCGGCAGCAACACGACTGCCAGTAAAAATGCCGCGTGGAGGTTCGCCCACAGCGCCCCGATCAACGGCAGCGTCCACAGCAGCCGCCGGTCGCGGTTGCGTTCATAAACATCAAGCACAAGAAATAATAAAGCCGCGAGCAGATAGGAAAATAACTGCGGACGATCATTGGCAAATCCTAGCGCAAGCAAGCCGCCGGGAATAAGCACAGCCCAACAGGCCCAGGCTGCCGCCCCGAGCCGCTGGGCGCGCCAAAATAACAAGCCCAGGCACCCGGTTAAAAGCAAGGCGCGCAGCGCAATCACGCCGGCACTGCCGCCATGGTTGAACAGTTCAAACAACAATACCTGGCCCAACCACTGGCCACGCAGCACGGTATCGTTGCGCACCGGGTCGGCGGCGGAATATATTGCGGACGGATCGGTGAGCGGCAAGCGGCCGTGTTCGACAATCCATTGCCCGGCGGTGATGTGCCACCAGAAATCGGAATCGGCAATCGGCGTGTACACGAAAGCGAAGAATGCGAGCAGCGCGCCACCCGTACTCACCGCCATACGCCACGTCATGATTGCACGGCTGGAAGTTTTTGCAGCACCGCAAGCGCGCTGCATCCCAGCGGCAAGCGCGCGTGACGCAGCCAGAATGTTTCCGAGTTGAAAATCGCGTAGAGCAGACGGTTCATAAAGGCGCCATGTTGTTGCAAGTCGCTATGGCTCGTCGCGGCTTTTTGTTGCGGCGTATAGCGCGCCAAGGCGATGAGCGGCAACAGCAGCGTGTTGAAATGCGACATGAAATGCGTACGCACCGGCAGTGCCGCCCAGGTCGCGCGCAAAGTTTCCAGCGTATAGCGGCGAAAGTGCCCGAGCGCGGCATCATGCGGGCTCCACAGCCAGGGGTGCGCGGGCACGGTGATGATCAAAGTCGCGCCCGGCTTGAGCTCGGTCACCAGATCACGCAATAATTCATGATGATGCTCGACATGCTCCAACACGTCGGCCAGTAATACCACGTCGTAGTCATGCCAGCGCCCGCGCAACAACTCGCGAAAATCTCCACAAAAAACTTCACCGGGTACGCGCTGCCTGGCAAAGGCCACCGCCTGCGGTGCGGCATCCACGCCGGTCACGGCAGCAAAGCGCGGTGCAAAAAAACGCAAGTTACCGCCGGTGCCGCAGCCGATCTCTAGCAAATGCTTGCGTTGTTGCGGCGCATATTTCTCCAGCGCCGCGCTAATGATGTTGCGGCGCGCGCGAAACCACCAGTGTTCATCTTCGAGGGCGGCGTGAATGGCAAATTCATTGGGGTCCATATGTGCTCTTTCCGTTCCGTCGCAAAGTGGATTACAGCTTGTAATCGTAATCGATGATCAAAGGGGCATGATCTGAAAAGCGTTGCGTCTTGTAAATCTCCGCCGCACGCGCCGCCGCGCCCAGGCTGGGCGTCACAATCTGGTAGTCGATCCGCCAGCCGACATTCTTCGCCCAAGCCTCGCCGCGGTTGGACCACCAAGTGTATTGATGCGGCTCCTCGTTGACCACGCGAAATGCATCGACCCATTCGCCGCTGGCAAACATGCGGTCGATCCATTCGCGTTCCGGCGGCGTGCAGCCGGAATTTTTCTGATTGCCTCGGAAATTGCAAATATCGATCTCGCGATGCACGGTGTTCCAGTCGCCGCAGATGATGTAATCGCGGCCGCTCGCGCGCAGACGTGTGAGCTCGGTTTTTATTTGCTCCATGAAACGCAGCTTCTCTTCATGCCGCTCCGGGCTCGCCGAACCCGACGGCAAATAAAACGACGCAATGCTCAAGGTGCCGAAATCCGCCTGAATATAGCGCCCTTCATTGTCGCAGCGCTCCCAACCCAGCCCGATGGCGACTTTATCCGGTTTGCGCTTACTGAAAATCGCCACGCCGCTGTACCCCTTTTTCGCCGCGTCGAAGTAGTAGCAATGATAACCGGCGGGATAATACGGATCGGGCACCAGTTGATGCTCCTGGGCCTTGGTTTCCTGAATGCAGACCACGTCCGCGTTTTGCGCGTGCATCCATTCGAAGAAGCCTTTTTTCGCGGCGGAACGGATGCCGTTGAGGTTGGCGGTGATAATACGCATACGTTTAAGTAGTCAGAATTCTGCCTACCGTAATCCTCGCTTGGCTTTGTACAATGTCCACTATTCTAAACAATGCGGCGGCAACTCACATGCAAAACTACCAACGCGAATTTCTCGAATTCGCAATCGCGCGCGGTGTGCTGCGCTTTGGCGAATTCACTTTGAAGTCCGGCCGCAAGAGCCCGTATTTTTTTAACGCCGGGTTGTTCAACAGCGGTGAGAGCCTCGCGCGGCTCGGGCGCAATTACGCGGCGGCGCTGGAACGTTCCGGGATTCAATACGACATGCTGTTCGGCCC
>CAZHHW010000125.1:6422-8458 GCA_964532385.1 uncultured Gammaproteobacteria bacterium
GCCAATCCGCGATTCAGGAAGTGCAAGCATCGCTGCAGGTGCCGGTCGTCAACATTGTGAACCTCGATGCTTTGATCGAATATTTAGCGGCGCTGCCCGCGATGGCGGAGAATGTCGCGGCGATCAAGGCATACCGTGCACAGTACGGTGCCACCGCATAAATCAATGATAGAAAATCGCGCCTTTTCTTGATCCAGATCAATACCGGGTTTGTGCATCCGCAAATAATGACCTCGTGGTCCTTTCGAAACTCACCTGAGGAGGTCATTATGGATGGCATAACGATGGCGGTTGTAATTTTCAGTGCTTTATTTGCGCTGTTTTTCGCCGCGATGCTTAACGAATCGAACAGTGTCTGAAGCTTGCATGAGCGCGGGCGGATAGCGTTGTTCGACGCAGATCCGCCCGTCTCTGCTTAGGTACAGTGAAGACATGTGACTACCTCGAACACCACGCACGAGGCAACACTGTTCTTTCAGCCCCAAATTAACTTCATACCCACCAATATCGTCACGACCTCGTACCCGCGCTTGATCCACGCATTGCCTTTCACAATCGCCAGATGCGCACCCAGGTAACCGCCGATCAACGACCCGGCCAGCAGCGCCGGTAACCACGACCACTTGATTTCCCCCAACAGGCCCAGCGTGATCGCGCCGGCGCCGTTCCAGAACATGCCGACCAAAATCAGGGTGTAGGCGACCGCGCGTTTATAATCCAATCCGAACCAGCGTACCAGCCAGAGCGTGACAAATAATCCGGTGCCCGATGTTAACGAACCATTGAGCACGCCGATGCCAAACATCACCATCCCGCCCAGCGCATAACCGGCGCGATCGCGGTGCGCCGGGGTGTGCACCTGTCCCAGCGACGGCTTGAACGCCGAATATACACCCATGGCCGCCGTGAGCACGCCCAAGGTAATTTGCGCCGTCCGATCCGGCACCGCCAGAATGAAACTCGCCCCCAGCACCACACCCGGCAAACCCGTACCCAGAATGAACAGCGCAAAGCGCCGCTCCAGCGCTTCCTCGCGTAGATTGCGCAGCGTCGCGCCGATGCCCAGCGCCACGCTCGCCACCTTGTGCGTGGCCAGCGCAATGCCGAACGGCAGCCCAAGAAAAATCAATGCCGGAAATTGTATCAACCCGGCGCCACCGCCCGCTAACGCGGAAAATACATTGGCGACTAGCGAGACGAGGAACAGGATAAGTTGGTGGGGGAAGTCCATGCTGGAGACTTGCGTGTTGCTGACTTAAACCAATGCGACTTTGAGGCCCAAATGTTTAGCAAATGGATCAAAGTCGCGGTCGTTGTGCAGCAGGGGGGTGCGCGTTTCGATGCAGTAAGTCGCAATCAAACAGTCGATGGTCGAGCGCACGGTGATGCCTTTGGCACGCAGCACGCGATAATTGCGCGCAGCTTTCACAGAGAACGCGCGGCCCGCGAACTCAACGCATTCCAGTTTATCGAAGGCAGATTTGGTGCGTCGCGCATCGAGTTCAGAGAAACCTCGAAGTACTTCGGCAAGGATCAGATCGCCAATCAATAGGCTTTGTCCGAGGTTGGTAAGTGCTTCTTTCAGGAAATCGGTTTGTGGGGTCGAGATCCCGCGAAAATAGTCGATCCAGACACTTGAGTCGACCAGCATTATTTCCAATCCGGAAGGCGATCTTTACGCATTTCTTTTAGATCACCTGCCCATTTTGCTTTGCCCTTGAGTGCGAGCAAGCCACTGTAAGCTTTTTTACGCTGCGCCAGTATCCGCAATGCCGCTTCCACAGTCTCTTTTTTGGTGCTGTAGCCGCCTGCTTTCATGGCCTCAGCCATGAGTTTGTCATCAATGTCTATGTTGGTGCGCATGGTTGCTCCGATGTGTACGTTTTACGATTTTATACACAACGCGCCGGGAATAAACGCGCGGCAACGTTACCCGCCAATCAACGTCCCCACCCCTTGATCGGTAAATATCTCCAGCATTACCGCGTGCGGTACGCGGCCGTCGACGATGTGGCAGGCGCGCACGCCGCTGGCGA
>CAZHHW010000126.1:0-2105 GCA_964532385.1 uncultured Gammaproteobacteria bacterium
ATTTTCCCAATGCGTTGAATGAGGGTAGGTTCTAACTCGGACTTTGTACTTCAATAGCTCCTCAAGTATTCCTTGCCAGTTCGTACTACCTTTCAGGAATATTCGGCGTTGCCGCCATACCGCCCTCGCCTTCCAAATTAAACTGCGGCGCGGAGCTTGACTCTTCTTCGGGCGCGGGCATTTCAATCTGCAAAGGCGTGTCTTCAAATTTCTTGTGTTTCTCGACGCTCACCACGCCGGGAAATACGATGATCACCGCCACCATGATCAGTTGAATGGCGATGAAGGGTATGGCGCCCCAGTAGATGTGGCCGGTGGTGATTTTGCCGATGCGTTTGCCGGTGACTTTGTCGTCGTAATCTTCTTTGGGCGCGACGCTGCGTAAATAGAACAGTGCGAAGCCGAACGGCGGATGCATGAAGCTGGTTTGCATGTTCACCGCGAGCAATACGCCGAACCAGATCAGGTCGATGCCTAATTTGTCTGCTACTGGCGCCAGCAGCGGCACCAGGATGAAGGCCAGCTCGAAGAAATCCAGAAAGAAGGCCAGCACGAACATCACCAGGTTGACGACGATCAAAAAGCCGAGCTGTCCGCCGGGCAGGCCGGTGAGCAAGTGTTCGACCCATAAGTCGCCGTTTACGCTGCGGAATACCAGGCTGAAAATAGTCGATCCGATCAGGATGAAGATCACGAACGAGGAAAGTTTGGCGGTGGCCTCCATTGCCTGCTTCAACATTTTAAAGTTGAGCTGCTTGTTTATGAGTGCCAGCACCAGCGCGCCGGTGGCACCCATCGCGCCGCCTTCGGTGGGCGTGGCAATGCCGAGGAAGATTGTTCCCAGCACCAGGAAAATAAGCACCAGCGGCGGAACCAATGAGACCAGCGCTTTGCGCAACAAGGCGGTGCCACGCACGCTGCGCGCTTCCAATGGTAAGGCGGGTAAGGCGTGCGGGTAGATAAGGGTCACGCCCATCACATAAACGACATACAGGCTGGTTAATATCAAGCCTGGTACCAGCGCGCCGGTGTACATGTCGCCGACCGAGCGGCCCAATTGATCGGCCAATACGATCAACACCAGACTGGGCGGAATGATTTGCGCGAGCGTGCCGCTGGCGGCGATTACACCGGTGGCAATGCGCCGGTCATAACCGTAACGCAACATGATCGGCAGCGAAATCAAACCCATCGAGATCACCGAGGCCGCCACCACGCCGGTGGTGGCGGCCAGCAGCGCGCCGACGAAAATCACCGCGTAGGCCAGGCCGCCACGCAGCGGCCCGAACAATTGCCCGATAATGTCAAGCAGCTCCTCCGCCATGCCGCTGCGCTCCAGGATCAAACCCATGAAGGTGAAGAACGGAATCGCGAGCAGGGTTTCGTTTTGCATGATGCCGAAGATGCGTTGCGGCAGCGCATTCAGCAGATCGGCGGTGAGCAAGCCCATCTGAATGCCGATCACGCCGAACAGCAAGCCGTTCGCGGCCAGCGCAAAAGCCACCGGATAACCGAACAGCAGCAGAAGGGTCAAGGCCGCGAACATCAACGGCGGCATTAAATCGAGCGGCATTCAGGCGTGCTTTTGTGCGTGAGGCAATTCGGGTGTTGCAACATTCAGCAGAAAACCAATTCGCTTGATGGTTTCGGCAACGCCCTGCAGAAACAATAAAACGAAACCCGCCGGAATCAGCGCTTTGGCCGGCCACACAATCAAGCCCTGCGGATTGCTCGACCATTCCTGCGAAACGAATGAATTCACAAAATACGGCCAACTGTAATAAATCACCACCGCGCACATCGGCAGCAGAAATAACATTCCGCCGATGATGTCGATCCAGGCTTGCGCACGCTTGCTCAGACGCCCACTGATGACATCGACGCGCACATGCGCGTTGTGCTTGAGCGTGTAACCCGCGCACAGCAGGAATACCGCCGCGAAGAGATACCACTGGATTTCCAGCAAGGCGTTGGAACTTAAGTTGAAGCCCTTACGCGAAATCGCATTGCCCGCGCTGAGCAACACGGTGATCAACACCAGCCAGTAGGCGCTGCGGCCGACGCGTTCATTCAGGACGTCGATCAGGTGGGCGAAGCGTAAGAAG
>CAZHHW010000126.1:2205-8426 GCA_964532385.1 uncultured Gammaproteobacteria bacterium
TGCGTGGTTTGTTCGAAACTGTCGATCAATTCCATGATTTCGAGGCTTTGTTTACCGAAGGCCAGACGCACTTGTTTGAAGTTGGCTTCCTCGTTTTTGGGTGTGAGCGTGGTCCATTGCAAGCCGTCTTTGCGATCCGTAAGTTCCGTGATCTTAAAATTTTCCGTCAACGGATGTCCGCCCGACAATAGCAAGGCGGGAGTGTTGCCAAGCGCCTCATCCAGTTTTTTCACCGTCACTTGTTCCAGGTCTTTGTCGTAGACCCACAATTTAGCGCCGTCGGCGACGATGGTTTGTTCATACGGCTTCTGGTAGTTCCAGCGAAACTTATTGGGACGCTGCATCAGAAAAGTGCCGTGTGCATCCTGGATGGTTTTGCCGCGTGCGTCGGTGACAATTTGCTGGAAACCGGCACGCAGCGACTGCACTTTTTTAAAAAAATCGGTGAGGCGATCCGTGGCGCTGGCAGCGTGTACGTTGCTCATCAGCATAAATGTCAATACTAGTGAGGTGAAGAGAGTTATCCCCTTAGAAATAAAACTCCCCTTCCCCCTGCAAGGGGGAGGTGGGCGACCGCCATGGATGGCGGAAGGTAGAGCAACGCAGGAGCAGTTGCCGAGATAGGGGTGTTCAAATGAACGTGTCTGAATGGTCCACCCCCATCCTGTCCTTCCCCCTTGCAGGGGGAAGGGATGCTTCGTTGTAGTGTGTCGACAACGATGAGTGTCGTTGCGATTTTGCTTTCCCTCTCGTAGGGGGAAGGGATGCTTTGTTGTAGCGTGTTGACAACGGTAAGTGCTGTTACGATTTTGCTCTCCCTCTTGCAGCGGAAAGGAATGCTGTATTTTATCTGTCATGTCATGCCCTGAATTGTAAAGGTGCCACATTAGTCTTCCGGCGGCGGTGGCGCGAGCACTTCGCGGGCGCCGCTGGATTCGACGCTGCTGACTACGCCGGCGCGTTCCATTTCTTCGACCAGGCGCGCGGCGCGGTTATAGCCGACCTTGAAGCGGCGTTGCACCGACGAGATCGATGCGCGCCGCGACTGGGTAACAAACGCGACCGCTTCGTCGTAGAGCACATCGGCTTCGCCTTCCGCCGGTTTTTCGCCGGGCAACACCGCGTCGCCTTCGGCCGAGCCTTGCAAAATTTCATCGTTGTAGTTGGGAGTGGAATTCTGTTTGAGTTGTTCAACCACACGGTGCACTTCATGGTCGGCGACGAACGCGCCGTGCACGCGCACCGGCAGGCCGGTGCCCGGCGGCATGTACAACATGTCGCCATGGCCAAGCAGCGCTTCGGCACCCATCTGGTCGAGAATGGTACGCGAATCGATTTTTGACGAGACCTGGAACGCGATGCGTGTCGGGATGTTTGCCTTGATCAACCCAGTGATGACATCCACCGACGGCCGCTGCGTGGCGAGAATTAAATGGATACCTGCCGCGCGCGCTTTTTGCGCCAGCCGCGTGATCAGTTCTTCGACCTTCTTGCCGACCACCATCATCATGTCGGCGAGCTCGTCGACGATCACCACGATGTACGGCAAATGCGTGAGTTCGCGCTTGGGTATCGCCGGATCGGTCGGCTTGTAGGTCGGGTCGAAAATCGGCGTGCCCGCGTCGAGCGCATCCTGAATTTTGCGGTTGTAGCCGATGATGTTGCGCACGCCTTGCGACGCCATCAATTTGTAACGCCGGTCCATCTCGACGCACGACCAGCGCAGCGCGTTGGCGGCTTCTTTCATGTCGGTGACCACCGGCGCGAGCAAATGCGGAATGCCTTCGTACACCGATAATTCCAGCATTTTCGGATCGATCATGATCATGCGCACATCGTGCGGCGTGGCCTTGTACAACAGGCTCAAGATCATCGCGTTGATGGCCACCGACTTGCCCGAGCCGGTGGTGCCCGCCACCAGCAAATGCGGCATGCGCGCCAGATCGGCGGCCACCGAATTGCCGCCGATGTCCTTGCCCAGAGCCAAGGTCAGCGGCGATTTGCATTCGTCATACGCGGCCGAATTCAGCACTTCGCTCAAGCGCACGATCTCGCGGTGCTCGTTGGGAATCTCCAGACCCACGGTGGACTTGCCGGGTATGACTTCCACCACACGCACGCTCTTCACCAGCAGTGAACGGGCCAGGTCTTTAGACAAATTGCTGAACTGACTGGCCTTCACTCCGGCTGCCGGTTGCATTTCGTAACGGGTGATCACCGGACCGGGATGCACTTCGACGACTTCGCCTTCCACGCCGAAATCCGCCAGCTTGAGTTCCACCTGACGCGACACGGCTTCCAGCGACGCCTTGGAAATGACATTCCTGGACGGTTCGGCCGGATCGAGCAAGGACAAGGCCGGCAAGGCGGCATTGGTGGGCGTGGCGAACAACGGGATCTGTTTCTCGCGTTCGGCGCGGTCGCTGGTTTCGACTTTTTTCGCCACCGGTTCGATTTTAGGCGGCGCGCGTTTTTTATTTTTTTTGATGTCCTCTTTCACCACCTCTTTGCGCTCTTCCCGCGCGCGCCGGCCCGCCCACGCGTCGCGTGCGCGCACTAGCCTATCCTTAAACCATTCAATCAGCCTCAGCGTCAGCCGCCCCAGCGCATCCATGGCCCACAGCCACGAGAAATGCGTGAACAAAGTTACGCCGGTCAGGAACAACGTCAGCAGCAACAACGTGGCACCTAGAAAACTGAGCCCGGCGGCCATGCCCTGACCCACGCCGCTGCCCAGAATTCCGCCGCTGTCGGCCGGTAATCCGGAGCCCGCGAAGTGCAACGCGGCGAGCCCCGCCCCGCCAATCATGGTGAGCACGAATCCGGCCGCGCGCGCGGCCACATGCGCGGCGGGCGTGGGGGTTTCACTGCGGCGTCCGCGCAAGATCAGCCAGCCGCTGAACCCCACCATCACCGGAAACAGGTAAGCCAGGTAACCGAACAGGTAAAAGAAAATATCCGCGAACCACGCACCCGCCACGCCACCCAGGTTTTGGATCGAAGCCACCGTCTGGCTGTGCGACCAGGCCGGATCGAACGGGGTGTAGCTCACCAGGGCCAAAAACAGATACAGGGCCAGGACGCTGCACGCGATCAACGCGGCCTCGCGCAAACCGCGATTGACGTGGCTTACGAAAGGGATATTACGGTGATTATTAGAAGGCAGTTGCGCCAATGTCGATCCCACGCCGTTGAATATGCCGGGCCATTATAGGGAGCAACCGGCGCAGGCGATATCATAAATTTTGCCAGGAAAAAACGATAGTTAGCCGCCGCTGCGCTTCAGGGCAGCGTCAGACCGCCGTTTTCAAACAGCAGATAGGCGTATTGCAGTTCGCCCTTGTTATAAGCGAGGAAATAATTCCCGGTGGACGTGTCGAAACGCGTGTCCACGAAGTGGTGTGCGACATTGTCCGCCGCGACCGGCGTAATGCTGCCGTAGGTTCCTTTCGTGCCGCGATTGAAAAAGTGTTGCGCGCGAGCATAAAAGTAACGGTCGCCGGTGTATTTGTAGCCGCGCACCAGCGTGTTGACCAGCGACGTGGTATAGACCGGGTCCCACCATGGAGGATCGTTGCTTGCATAATTGTGCCACAGCTTGCCATTAACGAATCCCAGGCGGCTTGCGGTGTAGTCATAGGTGGGATCGAGCCCGTACTGATCGGCAAAGCGTGCCATCGCGACCATGCGATCCACCAGCGCATGGTCGCCGGTGGCGCGATAAGCCTGATCGAATGCTTCGGTCAAAATGCCGATCTGGAACGGCGAGATGATGCGATCACCGCGTTGATAGGGGCAATCCGGCGCATCGGTGTATTTACAGTCGCTGTCGGGCGCGACGCTGTCGTTGGTATCCCACGCGCCGTAGTAATACATGCCGGTGGTTTTACCGGCGTCGACCCACTCCCAGTCCGGCGACTTTAACCACAGCTCGATCAGCTTATTGCGCAGGTTGATCCAGCGTGGGTTCAGCGTGGCTTCCGCAACGCGCGTGGCCAGTAACAGGTGACGCGCGCCGCGTCGCTGGCCGTAAGCCGCCATCCGCATTTGCCCGGCAACATACTGCGGCGAGCCATCCGAATTGGTTTTGTTCCAAAATGTCTCGACCAGCCCCGCCAGCTTTTCCGCTTCGGCAAGCGCGGCAACGTCGGATAAACCCGCCAGCTTGGTATGTTCATACCAAGCCACTAGCCCCCAGCCGTACAGATGATCGTATTCGTAGCCACTGCCGTCGTCGGACAAGGTGCGGCCCTCTGTGCCGATCCCGAGGAGGTAGTCCTCTTTGAAATAACGCGCCCAGGCCGTAGCGCGGGCGAGGTACACGGGATTACCGCTACGCCGGTACATCATGAGGTAGGTCCACAGGTCATCACCTTCCGTCTCACCGTGAATATTCGGATTAACGATGGCATACGGCACGATGGATTCTGCAACTGCAGCGGGCTCAATACTGGGATTCCATGTCCAGCCCCATTTCTGGTAGGTGGCGGCTTCATCCGCAACATTCGGCATGGTCAAGCCCGTACCGCTTGGCGTCGGATACAGTGTGGGAGTAACTACCTTGATGGTGACTGATTGCGTCTCGTTGACGCCGTTACCTGTACATGTCAAAACATATTCTGTCGTGCTGGCGAGATGACTGAGCGTTTCACTTCCAACATTGTTTTTGTTTCCGCTCCATCCACCGGAAGCCGAACAGGAGGAGGCCTTGGGATGCGACCAGGTGAGTGTACTGGTCCCATCGGCGGCGACTGTGGGCGGGTTTGCCGTCAACGGCCCCGTTAACGGACTGTTGGACGGTTGACTCGTTGATGTGTCCGACTGACAACCGCTTAGAGCAACCAGCGTCATGCCCGACAGTGTCCATAAAAATGTAAAGAAGCGGCGCCGTATTGCTATTAACATCATCAAAACAAATTCGAATTCCAGCGCACCGCCACCGCCGTTGCTGTTGTTGTTGCTATTGCTGCGTGGCGCAGTCCCGTCGTGGAGCGCGACGTCAACGCTCTTCACCACCGGCGCATTTTTGTCGTACGAACAACTCAGTTTAAACGTGCTTGCGCTTGCGATCGAAGTGATGACCTCCGACCCTGCAAAGGGTTTTTTCCCCGACCACGCGCCGCTGGCCGTGCATTGGTCGGCGTTAAATGCTTCCCAGCTCAACGTCACCGATTGGCCGGAATACACGGCGGGCGTGTCGGTGCGCAGTGCAAGCACGGTGGTGGGGGTTTGGCCCGCGCCGCTGGCGAGTTTGTAAACATACACCGGCGAGTTCATGTCGGTGACCACGACGAAGATATTTTTGGACGGCACATAACGGAAACGGCCGAAGGTGCCGTGGTAGTCTGCGTGATGCGGGTCGCCCGGCGTCACGTTATTGGTGGCTGAGATTTTGCTCCAGATCTTGGTGTCCAGATTCAATGTGTAAACATCAGACCCCGCACACCAAGCCACGATGCGGTCGCTTACCGGATCGTAGTCGAGTCCCGGCGCATCACATCCTTCGATTTCTTTCGCACCACTGGTCACCAGATCCACACGCTGCGGCACTAACACGGAAATATCCCAAACAAATATTTTACCCGCGCCTACTTGCACAAACTGACGGCGTTTTGGATCCAGCGCGGCTGTTAAACCATTGGGAAGTCGCCAACCCCCGTAATTATTGCTGAGCAGTTTCCAGGTGTTGGTTGCAACGTTGTAGGTTGTCAGGGACCAGGTACCGCCGATGTACACCAGCTTCGTCACCGGGTCATACGCGGAAGTTAACGAAAAGCCATTTGTTTCCGTGTACGGATCACCAGGAATGTCGGCCACTTGTGTCCATTCTTTGGAATCGAAATTAAAGGTAAACGCCGCCGTGGAACTCGAACCATTAGCGTAACGCGAGCCGCCAAACACAAACATTCGATCCATGTTTGGGTCGAATTCGATTTGATCGTAGCTGTGCACCGACACGGGACGTCCGTCAGGATAGGTAAGGTCTCCGTCGGTAAAACCTGCAATCGGGCTAGGGTCCGTGATCCGGCTCCAGCCTAAGGTCTTCATGTCGAACGCGTAGATCTCGTTGCCTGCGTAAGCACCGTGCCCGCCGCCCCACACCACCAGCCGGTCGCGAAGGTTGTCGTACACGCCACCGCTCCAGGACCAGATCACGGCGCCGGGGCCTTCTACGCCGGAAAACTCGCAATCACGCGCGGGACATGGAACCACGCCGCTCA
>CAZHHW010000127.1:0-8331 GCA_964532385.1 uncultured Gammaproteobacteria bacterium
AACTTCAAACTCCGACCCCTCAAGCAGGCTTTCCGCCTCTTGCTGCACACTGTAGGCTTGGTCGAGGGTGAGTGTCTTTCGTCTGATATAACCTGCCAAAATATTGCGTAGTTCACTGCGCCACAAAATGGGAGCGGCCCAGTCGGGATCGCGTTCCAGCAGCGCTTCCGCTGCAGCGGTGTGTTCGCCCGGAATTACAAATACGCAATCACGTTCGTGTCCACCACAATCATGAGCGGCCTTATCGTTTCATAGTGTCGATATCGCGTGCGCGTAACTTGCCCTTTGGCAAGGCGTCCCGCAGTGCGCGCGCACGTGCCAAACGTTCGTTGGGCGTCACCTTGGCCGGTAACAGCACCGCCTCGAGGCAGACAATCGCCTCGCAATTCAGGCTGCGGCGATGCGCTTGTGCGGAAATTTTCAAGCGTTCGTACACCGTGTCGGGAATGTTTTTTAGAGTCAGTGTTGTGGGCATAGTGTTCTCCAACCAATATGGAACCACTATGGTGTTTTACGGTGGAAGGGGTCAATGGGAAGGGAGGTTATCTGCCCGGCGGAATATAAATAAAGGAACGGGGTTAGGCTTATATTGTTGCATTATCACGCTCCAACAGTCGAAAGGTTTGTCTCGACTGCTGCCCGATCAAGCAACGCGGGAAAATATCCAGGCCAGTCCGTTCTCGTTGTGGGATTTGATGGTTATGTTACTTGGTGCCTTACGTTGAAGAGCCTGATTGTTATGTATTGAAAAGGGTGATTATGGCTGCACCGTTTGGGAGACTTGCTTTGAAGTCCGCTTCGGCGAAAGGTTGTGCGTATGGCGCACGCTACCGACATCTCTTATGTGGGGTAAAACGAACAGACTACTTGGGGTTCACTCTTTAAGATTTTTTCATAAGGTTTGTTGTGACAACCCGGCAGGGCGACTACAAATGTTCCAGGTATTTACGTCCCCTTCCTTTACACATACATAAATTGAAGGTGATCACCATGGCAAAACAATCAAGTGTGTACCGCACGATCACGTGCATGCTCATATTATTTAGCCCGGCCGCGCTGGCCACCACTGACGCGTATCTTACGGACTCGAGTGGTCGGGTAGTGCGTAACAGCGATGGCGATTGCTGGCGCACGTCGATGTGGACGCCCGCAAAGTCGGGTGAATGTAACGCCGGCGCCAAGGCCGCATCCGTGTCGCCGGTGGTTCCACCTGCCACGCAGGCGGCGGCGCCTTCAGAGCAAGTAGAGCAAGTACCGCCACCCGTGGCGGAGGCTCCCATTCCCGCACCGGTGCCACCCGTGATGGAACAAGCGGAAGCCACACCCGTGGTGGAAAGCATCAATGTTAGCAGTGAGGCATTATTCGATTTTGATCAAGCGGATATCAAGCCCGGCGAACGTCAAAAACTTTCTGATGTAATCGGTAAGATCAAAGATCAGCAAGATGTGGAGGTCGTCATTACCGGTCGTGCCGACGCCATCGGAACCGAAGCCTACAATCAAGAACTTTCCAAAAAGCGTGCTGAAAACGTGAAGGAATTACTCTTGAGCGAGGGCGTTAGATCAGACCATATGGTGATTCAAGCGGTAGGAGAAGACCAGCCCGTGGCCAGTAATAGCACCGAGGACGGTCGCGCACAAAATCGACGTGTGGATATTTCCGTTCAGACAATAGCTACAAACAAGTAATTTCTTTGCCCAGTCACTGGCCTTGCCGCGCATGTTGAACGGCAAGGCCTTTTTTTATCGCGGGTCAATATTCGCGGCATGAACTGATCGTGTATCCGTATCGACTCGTTACCGCATAATGACAAATCGCATTAATGTAATTGCCCTTCCACGGGACACACCCGACATGCTTGGCTAGCTCTCTGCAAGCGAAACGCTCGTGTCCGAAATGTTTGTAGAGTCAGCCCGCCGGAATAGGAAGAAAGCGGCCAGGATGGCCGCGCTCCGAAGCAAGGCACCTGCTTGCGCACGGCGGTTACCGATGCTGGCGGGGGTGCTGACCCCGTTTCGCGAAGGCTTGTGTCCCATTCGCGTCAATTTCATTGGAGATGCTGTGAAAGTGAATCTCAATTTCGGTAAAGAATGGCGCGTGCGCCCTGTCAACAACGAGCGCCAGCTTAATGGTGATGGCGCCCGCTGTTGACTACCGACCCAGTAAACGGATTTATGTTTACATTTGAGCCCCATCAGTACGAACATGCTTGCTTGACGATCAAACATCTCGAAATGAATATCAACAAGGAGGTAACGCATGAAACGCTTATTGATGACCGTACTGAGCGTGGTTTTTAATCTGCCAGCGGTGGCTGCCGATGTTGACTACAGGAAAGACATTCGTCCTCTGTGGCAGGCAAAGTGCGCCGGTTGTCATGGTGCGGATGCGCCGTACGTCGGTGATTTCAAAGCGGACAAGGACAAGTTTATGGCCGCCATGAAAGGCCCGCGGATGGATACGTATGCTGAACTTTTAGCCTTTGTCGCGTGGCCGGATACCGGCGCTCTGATGCGCCGGCTCGATAACGGTAAGAGCACCACCGACGGCAAGGCAGGCAATATGTATCAGTATCTCGGTGCCAGCGATGCCGAACGCGAAAAAAACCTGAGCGTGTTCAAAGCATGGGTTGGTGATGGCGCGTGGTCCCTTAAGCGACGCGACGCGGCTAGCAAAGACGAGCTACTAAAAATCAAAGCCATTTACTAGACAGTCAAAGTGCTGCGGTGTGGTGGCGCCGCAGCACTTGTTCATATCCCTACCTCTCTGCGGGTTGTCAGCAAACGCACACTCTCACTTGAGGATAACTTGAGACGTGTGACACTTCTGTGTTTTTCTGCGCTCGTTTATACTGCTTCCCGCTCCCTTATGGAAAGCTAGGGAGGGGTTTCAAGTTATAGCCACATTTAATCAGGATAGGGGGCATAAGCCATGTATCGATACGCAGCCCATTGGGCAGTGGTTCCAGTTGTTTTCCTTTTTTCCACACTTGCTGGTTGCGGCAGTAGCAGCAAGAGCGCAACACCTTCAGATATTGAACAAGCCAAAGGTGCGGTGACTGAGCTTCGCACTTGGTCGACTCAACTCACCACACTTGATTCGAAGAGCGGAGCCTTCAGCGATCAGCTGAACACGGCGAGTGCATCAGGCCAGATCGCGGCAAATGCGGGCAAGGCACTTGGATATGCTTTGCAGGCAATGTCCAACGCCTACTTTAGCGGCGATGCCAGTCCGTATAGTTTGGCTGATTACATGGCGGCGGATTTTTCAGGCGTCGCAACGGGGAGCATTGTGCAGAGCGGCGGTCAGCTTTCAATTACTAACGGCGAAATCGATGGAAATACCGTCAATATTGTCGTCGCCGCGCCAAATTTGAATGGTACGGCCACGGCATACAAACTCGATATTAAATCGGCCACTGTAACCAATGCGGGCGGTTCAACGAGCATAGATAAAGGCACGCTCGAGGTTAAATATCCGAGCAGTACTTCATTGAGCGATATTGCCGCGGGCATTTATACGGAGCTTCCCGATAGCGCCACCCTGAATGTGCAGCTCACGGTGGGGCAAAATAAGTCAAGCACGGTACCTGATCCGGTTGAGTTTGTTGGACAAATGATGTTCGCCGCGCAACGGCCGACCAATATTCATACAGGTAATCCGAATTTGGGTCGTTTATTGTTAAGCGGTGAATTCAAAAGCGACAGCAACAGTTTTAGCGCCGCCTTTGATGTAAACATGCGAAATGCTGCTTCATTCATTGAGGTGTCTTCTTCAACCTCCGCTGCAAACGAAAACGTTACACACTGGCGTGATGTCGATGGCACGCTTACATTTACTGCCAAGCTGGGTGAGCTGCCGGAAGCGCAATTCATTGAGGCGTTTGATCGTACGGCATATGACGGATTTACGGGTTCGATCACCATTGCCTACGGAAATGTCACGATCAAGCTTGAAGATGGTTTCCAAGGCACTACGGAAACCGGGCTTAAGCTCACGCTTACGGTCAAAAAAGAAGGCAAGACGGCCGTGGTCGGGATTGAATTTGATGCCGCCGCCCAGAATCAACCGGCGGGCATTGTCACAGTCAATGGCAATAAAATCGGAACGATTAAACCCGCGCTGAATGGCCAAGGATTAATCGTGACCTACAATGACGGCTCGTTTGAAACCGTGACATTCTAAGTTTCGCTGACGCAATGAGTAAAAAAGGCAGCTTCCAAGCTGCCTTTTTTTTGAGAAGCCGCACCATGTCCTTTTTTAAACTAGCCGCCGCCGTATTGTGCATCGGCTGCGTAAACCACAGCGCTGCGGATGAAGCGGTCTGGTACGCACATATGAGTGGTTTTGGATATTCAGAGCCGGTGTCATTTCGTCAATTTATGTCCGATTGGTCGGGTCGCATTTCCGCCGGCAATGCCGCTTTGTTACATGCGAAGATGGAGTCAGGTTTTGAATATGGCGACTGGGGCATCGGATTATTTTGGCGCGACGATGGTGAAGCCCGTTTTAATGAAGACACCGCACAACTGTACTACCTGCAGAAAAATAAATTACCACTGACAGTGGGCAAGCGTTACGAAATCGATCTTCAAATCGAACAGGTTCGCTCCAAAGGAGTTCGCATTTTTCGGACGATCAGGTTCGATACTTGGGCAACTGCCGCACTGGGAGCGAGCTTATTCCACAGCGACCAGCTAGTTTCCGGCAGCATGCGGGGTGCGATTACGGCGACCGCCGCCAACGACTATGATCTCAATGAGATCAACGTCGACTATTATTATTCGCGTGACACACTGTTTGATCGCGAGGTCGTTGCACCGCTTGGACGCGGCTTCGCCTTTGATATCAATCTGCTTGCGCACCCGGCGCCTTCGTGGACCTTCGGACTGAAAACCGAAAATTTGTTCGGCAATATTTTCTGGAAATCGGCGCCGTTTACGCGGACGCGACTTGGCGCCGGTAACAAAACCTATGACCAAAACGGCAATGTCCACGTTCAACCGGCATTGAGCGGTGGCTATCGCGATTACACGCAACGGTTGCCGCTGCTGGTTGACAGCCGCATCAGCTATAACTTGTCCGATGCATTCGATGCCGTGGGTGTGCTGAGTTATACGCCCGTGCAAATCTTTCGTAGCGTCGGCATTGCGTGGCGAATCGGACCACAAATTGATGTTGCCATGTTGTACACGCTGGATGCCGACGAGATGACATTATCGGCCGGTTTCGCGCGGGGTTACTTGGCGTTGGGGGCAGATCGTGTTTCAGTCAATAAGGCCCATGCGTTGACATTCGCGGCGGGGTTTAAATATCCCGTGGGTGACTTTTAAGATATTCGCATTGGTTCTTGCATCGTTCTTCAAAGCGTTAGGTTTTTAGCCGGTTGCTCAGCCCTCCTACCCAAACTGCCGATTGGTGTAGAATGAACGCTTCATTTTTTCACGGTGCTCTTCGAATCGCTATGAATCTGAACTTCCTGGACTTCGAACAACCCATTGCCGAGCTCGAAGCGAAAATCGACTCGCTCAAACATGTCGGCAACGATGCGGAACTCAATCTCAACGAGGAGATTGCGCGCCTCGAGGCGAAAAGCCGCGCACTGACGGAATCCATTTTCAAAACGCTGACGCCTTGGCAAATCTCCCAGCTGGCGCGCCATCCGCAACGTCCTTACACGCTCGATTATATCGAGAAGATTTTTACCAATTTCTATGAACTGCACGGCGACCGCGCGTTTGCTGACGACCCGGCGATTGTCGGCGGCATCGCGCGGCTGGACGGCCGGCCGGTGATGATCATCGGTCAGCAAAAAGGCCGCGACACCAAGGAGAAGGTCAAGCGCAACTTCGGCATGCCGCGCCCGGAAGGCTATCGCAAGGCGCTGCGCCTGATGCAGATGGCCGAGCGTTTCAAGTTGCCGTTATTGACTTTTATCGACACGCCCGGCGCTTATCCCGGCGTGGACGCGGAAGAGCGCGGTCAGAGCGAAGCGATTGCGCGTAATTTGTTCGTGATGTCGCAGTTGAATATTCCGATCATTTGCACCGTGGTGGGCGAGGGCGGCTCCGGCGGCGCGCTGGCCATCGGCGTGGGCGACCGCATGATGATTCTGCAATACAGTACGTATTCGGTCATTTCTCCCGAAGGCTGCGCGTCGATTTTATGGAAGAGCGCGGAAAAGGCGCCCGAAGCGGCGGCCGCGCTGGGCATCACCGCGAAGCGTCTGAAAGATCTTAATCTGGTCGACCGCGTGATTCCCGAACCCCTGGGCGGCGCGCATCGCGATCCCACCATCATGGCGCAAACGCTGAAGAACACCTTGCTTGAAACTCTGGAACAACTGGATGCGATACCCATCGAAAAATTGGTCGAGGAACGCTACCAGCATCTGATGAAACTGGGACAATTTCACGAACCTTCCTCGAAAGACAAGCCCAAGCAGCTGATGCCGCCGACAAAAGCCCCGGCGAAAGAAACCAAACGGGCAGTCAAAGAGTAGCGGCGATGCCGGCGCGTACCGGTTGTTTGCATTTTTGCATGTGCCTTGCCCGCGGCTCGCTACATTAACCGCCATGTCTTTTTCTCCGGCCGCCTTGCTGTCGTCGATTCTGCGCTTGCCGCGCGCGCCGCACTTTCTGGTGGCGTACAGCGGCGGTATGGATTCGCATGTGCTGCTGCACGCCCTGGCGCAGTTGCGTCCGCAACTTCCCGGCATCGCAGTGCGCGCGGTGCATGTCGAGCACGGGTTGCATCCGCAGTCAGCGCAATGGGCGCGGCATTGCATGACGGTGTGCGCGCAATTGGACATCGCTTGCGAAGTGCGCGCCGTCGATGCGCGCGCGCCGGACGGAGTCAGCCCGGAAGCCGCCGCGCGCGCCGCCCGCTATGCGGCCTTGGCTGAAGCCGTGCCCTGCGGCGGTATCCTGCTTACGGCACATCATCAAGACGATCAAGCCGAGACTTTGTTGCTGCAACTGTTGCGCGGCGGCGGCCCGCGCGGTTTGGCGGGCATGGCGCCGGTGTCACGCTTCGGCACCGCGTGGCTGGCGCGGCCGCTGCTGGAATTTTCACATGCCGCTTTGCGCGCCTATGCGGTCACACAAAAACTGCAATGGGTCGATGATTCCAGCAATGTCGAGACCCGCTTCGACCGCAACTACCTGCGGCATGAAATAATGCCGGGACTGCGGCGGCGCTGGCCGTCCGCCGGCGTGACTCTGGGGCGTGCTGCGCAGCATTGCGCCGAGGCAGCGGAATTGCTGGACGGACTGGCGCAGGCGGACTATGCAGCGGTGCGGAGTTTTCCTCACAGCGCCGGGGAAGAGGTGAGCCTGAATGCAGTGGAGCCCATTGACTCCCCTCCTCATTTTCGAGGAGGGGTGCCCCGCAGGCGACCGCCATGGATGGCGGAAGTTAGAGCAACGCAGGAGCAGTTGCCGGGTGGAGTGGTCGCCGTTAAATTTTAAAGTCAAAACCCGCTGCGCCGGTTTCACGCTGGTCGAGCTGATCGCCACCATGCTGATTCTGGCGTTGCTGACCGTCACTGTGAGCATGCGCTGGGGGGCGAGCGATGCCACTATTGCCTATCAAGCCGATTTACTGGCACGCAATCTCCGTCACGTACAGATGCTGGCGATGACCTGGGGCCAGTCGCTGCGTGTCACCGGCGCGGGAACCGCCTACATGGCGACCTGCGTCAACGGCACTCCATCGCCGCCCTGCAATTCAAGCCCTATCATCGACCCCGCCACCGGCAGTCCGTTCAGCATCACGCTGAGCAATAACGTATCTGTTTCGGCGAGCTCGGTGGAATTCGACAGTCTCGGCCGCCCAGTCAATGCCGCAGTGCTGCTCACTGCCGCACGTGTTTTCACCTTGTCCGGCGCCGGGCAAACCTGGTCGGTCACGGTTGCGCCGATCACCGGCTTCGTGAGCGTGAGCTCGCCATGAAAATATTTTCGCGCGGTTTCACCTTGATTGAAGTCGTGGCCGCGATGCTGCTGCTGAGCGTCGGCGCGGCCGGCCTGATCGGCATGTACGGCACCGTGGGCCGCACCTTGAGCGGCAATCAGGACATGCAGACCGCCGTGCAACTGGCGCAGGAATGCAGCGAATATGTGGTCGCGCAGCGCCGCAATAATGCGGCTGTGGATTTCGCCGGAGTCACAGGCTCGACATTTTGCAGCTTAGCTCTGCCAGCGATGGCGGGATTCACGGTGGATACCACGATCATCCCGTATTCGCCCACCTTCTGCCCGGGCACGTGCAAGCTGGTCAATATCACCGTGACCAAGGGAACCAATACCTTGGCGATTTCCAGTCTGATG
>CAZHHW010000128.1:0-8269 GCA_964532385.1 uncultured Gammaproteobacteria bacterium
GTCCGCCACCGCCACTTCGCTGACGCCTTTGAGGCGCGACACATTGAAGGCGACGCTGGGTTCGCCGTCCAGCAGCGTGAAGGTGCTGCGTTCCGCGACTGTGTCGCGCACTTTGCCGACGTCGCTCAGCCGGATGCTGCGGCCGTCCGCCAGGGGAATGATCAGGCCGGCGATCTGTTGTGTGTTTTCGACGGTCGCGAGCGTACGCACCGCCTGAATCGCGCCGCCGATATCGCCGCGTCCGCCGGACGCTTCCTGCTGCACTTGTTTGAGCCGCGCGGAAATATCCGCCGCGCTCACGCCCAGCGCCGCCATCTTGGCCGGATCCAGATCCACGCTCACTTCGCGATCCACGCCGCCGATGCGCGCCACGGCGCCCACGCCCTTGACCGCGAGCAGCGCCTTGGCCACTTCGTTGTCGACGAACCACGACAGGGCTTCTTCGTCCATGCGCGCGGACTGCGCGGTAAATGTCACGATGGGACTCCCCGAAGTCGTGACCTTGGAGACAAGCGGATCGTTCATGTCGGCGGGCAATTCGGAACGCACGCTGTCCACCGCATTGCGCACATCGGTCAGCGCGGTTTCGACGTTCTGATCGATGTTGAATTCAACTGCAATGCGCACCGAACCATCGGTGAGTTTGCTGCGGATATGCTCGACGCCGCCCAGCGTCGCGATCTTGTCTTCGAGCTTGCGCGCCACTTCGGTTTCAAGTTGTGCAGGCGCGGCACCTTCGAGCGTGGCATTGACGATGATCGTCGGCAGCTCGATGTCGGGAAAATTCTGGATGCCCAGGGCGCGAAACCCGCCGATGCCAAGAAAGGTCAGCAGCGCGAACAGCAGCAGGGCAGGGACCGGATTACGGATCGACCACGCGGAAACATTCATTTTGTCTTACCGGAAAGCGTCGCGGCGGGTGCATCGATGCGTACGCTGTCGCCGTCGTTAAGAAAGGCGCCGCCGCTGGCCACCACCACCGCCTGCTCGGCCAGCCCGTCGACGATTTCTATGCGGTCTTCGGCGCGGCGCCCGGTCGTGACTTTTCGTTTGATCACGTGTTGCGCATCGCCGATTTCGAACACGTAGCTGAAACCGTCGCGCAGCACCACCGAGGTTTGCGGCAGAGTGAGCGTGGAAGCGGCACCGATCAGGATTTCGCCGCTCGCAAACATGCCGGGATGCGCCGACTTCGACGCGGGCAGGTCGACATAAACCAGCGTTTTACGCGAATTGACGTCGAAGGTCGGTGCCGCGATGCGCACCGCGCCGATCATGGCTTCGCCGTTGCTCAGTTGCAACCGCGCTTTCTGGCCGCTTCTGATCCCAGCCACCTGATCAGCCATCACTTCGGCGCGCCACTCGATGCGGTTCTGACGCACCATGCGAAACAGTTCCGTGCCCACCTGCACCACCGCGCCCAGCGTCGCGCTGCGCGCCGAAATCACGCCGTCGTCGACCGCCACGATGCTGGTCTGACCTAAACGGATCTGCGGATTTTTCAATTGCGCCTGCGCGGCAACCAGATTCGCCTGTGCCTTGTCTTGACCAATAATGTACTGGTTGATTTGCTGTTCGGACATGGCATTGCTGCCGATCACGCCGCGCGCGCGGTCGGCATTGGCCTGCGCTTCGGCCAGCTCCGCTTTGGCCTGCGCCACGCGCGCTTGTTGTTGTTCCAGATCGGCTTGCACCAGGTCCTGCGCGAGCTGCGCGAGTTTCTGCCCGCGATGCACCACGCTGCCGATGTCGGCGTACAACTCCGTGATGCGCAAGCCGCCGGTCTCGGCGGCAATCACGGCTTCCTGCCACGCGGCAAGGCTGCCGCTGGCGGGAATGGTGACCGGCCAGTTGTCGCGCAGGGGCTTTACGGTGTTGACGGTCAGCGCCGCACGCACGCTGCGCGCTTCTTCTTTTGCGTTTGCCCGGCTGGTTTGCAACACAATCAAGACACTGCTTGTGATCAGCAGCGCGGCAATGACGGGATAAGCAACGGCAGGTTTCATTGGGTTTGTTCTCCAGAACATGGATTGCCGGCTGGCAATCTTCCTTGTAACGCGCGGCGCACGGCAGGATAGGGCCACAGCGATTCTGAACTGGGTAATACTCCGGCAGGTAAATATTTTCAAGCGCCCGGGCGCAACCAGCTCCGGACTCGCATGTCACTCGGTTAAGCATTTTCTACCCATCGACCCGCTGGGGAGAGCAATTGGGGCGAGGCAAGTGGTGTGGATGAATCGGTGTGCAGGGTGGTGATGTAAGGTAGCGTGCGCCATGCGCACGACACCGTATCCCCGTGCGCATGGCGCACGCTACTGACACGATGCTTCCATCCCACGCAGGGATTCGCGGGTAGGCCAGTGAGGCCCGGATGGCCTGCGGACACCACACGCAGTCCACAGGCCGGTGAGTTTATTTGCCCATCAAACCAGCAATCATCGAGCGGGTATTTGCTTGATTCCCTACAGTACGCGCAGGAAAGCGACCAGGTCCTTTTTTTCCTGGGCCGTCAATTTCAATGACAAGACCAAGTTGAAAAATTCCACCGTGTCGTCCAGCGTCAGCAGCCGGTCATCGTGCAGGTAGGGCGGCGAATCCTTGATGCCGCGCAGCGGGAAGGTTTTGATCGGACCGTCGGCCGAGGCTTTGCGGCCATTGATCACGCGCTCGGTGAAGAAGCGTTCCACTTTCAGGTTATGCATCAGGTTGTCGGTGTAATAAGGCGGCGTGTGGCAACTGCTGCATTGGCCCTTGCCCGCGAAAATTTCCTGTCCGCGTAATTCGCTTTCGCTGGCCTTGGCCGGATCGAGCTTGCCGAACAGGTTCAGCTTGGGCGCGGGCGGGAAGTCGAGCAGTTCTTCAAACTCGGCCATGAAATGCACTTGGCTGCCGCGTTCCAGCACATTGGTGCCTTTACGCGCGGCATCGGCCGGGATGCCGTCAAAATAGGCGGCGCGCTGTTCGAACTCGGTGAAGTCTTCCACGGTTTTCAACGCGCGCTGCGAACCGAACAAGCGCTGGATATTCACGCCGCGCAGCGAGGGCGTGTCGATGCGATGGCGATGTTCATTGGGCCGGATGTCGCCGACCGTGTGCGTGGCGGCGTTGGTATGGCCGTTGACATGGCAGTCGAAGCAGGCCACGCCCTCGTGCGGCTTCAAGCTGCGGCGGTCTTCGGTGACGTTGAACTGCTGCTGCGGAAACGGCGTCACCAGCAAGCGCAATCCTTCCAGTTGCTTGGGATTGAGAATGTCTTTGAACAGTTCAGTCAGATTGTTGAGCGTAACGAGTTTGCCTTGCGAGACATCGCCTAAATCCGGGCGGGTGGTCAGATAGATGGGCGGCGGAAATTCGGGTGTGAGATGTTTCGGCAAGTCGAAGTCCATATCAAAACGGGTCAGGTCGCGACCAGTCTGCGATTTGGTTTCATCGATGGTTGGTTGCGGGAACACCATGCCGCCCGCTTCATGATGCGGATGCGGCAACGGGAAAAAACCCGCGGGCCAGAGGTTCTTGGCCTTGATCTCTTCGGGCGTCATGGCGCCAAGTTTTTCCCAGGTGAGGTCCTTGGGCAGCTTCACGCGCACGCCGTCCTGCACCGGTTTGCCGCGCGACATCGTGACACCCGCGGCCGCGCGATCACTCAGGTCGTAACGTTCCGTGAGCAAATCCTGCTGGCGCTTGGCGAACACCGGTTTTTCCTTCTGCAGACGTTTGACCAGTGTGGCGAAATCTTCCTCGGCGGCGGCATTAACACCGCTGCAAAACAGCAGCCCCGCGGAAAATGCCATCAGACAGCGAGAGACGATAGGTGTGGTTTTCATGGTCGGGCCTTTATAGGTTGATAATGGTTATTGCGTTGCATGTGTCCTTAAAATTAGGAACGCCGATTGAAATCGTTCGCATGATGCGGCCGTACTGCGGCCCAGTTCAGTGTGCACGGATGTGTCAATCGGCGTTTGATCGTCGCCTGCCTACTTGATCACTTTGATCGAGTAGGTGCCCGTGCCGCCGGTGCGGTTGTAATGGCGAATCTGCACGGTGTACACGCCTGGGCTCAACAGCCGTGAAATACGCGGATTCAGACCTGCGCCGCTGTCGTCATCCTGTGCGATCAGCCGATTGCTGGGGCTGTACAGTTTCATGATCAGATCAGTCGGACCTTGCGTTTCGATGATGTAGCGTCCGGAGGTCTTCACTGTGAATTTGTAAAGATCCTCTTCGCCCGGCAAGCCGATGCTTGCCGCCAGGGCCACATTGAAGACCGTGATTTCGATCGGTCCGCTGCCGACGTCCGGCGTCTTGGGATAGATTTTTCCCGCAAACGACATATCCACCGGCGAGAGCACTTCGTTTGGGTCGGAATGAAATCCGTTCAAGGTCCAGGAAGCCGGAAAGCTGTACAGCATGACCGACTGCGGATCGAACTCGCTGCCGTTGATCTGCGTCTGGCTGTATTTGTCGAACATGTTGTGTTGAATGGTGGGCAAGTCCCAAAAATTGGGCGGGCCGCTGAGCGCTTTAATCACGACCGGCTCGTTCCACACGATGGAATTGCCATTCGGGTTCTGATGCTCGTGAATCATGCCGATCAAATGACCGAATTCATGCAGCACCACGCCCTCGTCCTGCCAGCCGAAATTCATGGTGGGCTGGTTGGAAGGAATGCCCAGCGCATCGGTGCCGATGTACGACCACGCGCCGTCATCATTGAATGCGATGCGGATCTCGGCATTGGCGGCATCGTCGAACACGAATTTGAGGTTGCAATGTTCCATCCACTGCGGCGCAAACTGCTTGACGATCTGCTTTTGCTGGGCGGTGCCGTTGATAAAACGGATATGCAAGGTCTTGCCATTGGTCCACAGCTTGGCGATCTCGAAGGCGGCGCGCGCCGGGCCTCGTGAGAGCATCAACATGCGCCCCGGAAGCGGTGCGTGCAGATCGCTGGGAAGAATACGGTCAAAACAAATTTTTTCAACTCGGCTCATAGGATCCTCTCCTTGGTAAACAGCATGGTTGTATGACATTCCAAACAAAGTGCCGAATCACCGGTGAGCGAGCATGGCCCACCTGCGGCACCGGTACGACTGCCTCAGGTCTTGACGCTACCCCAGGTTTTAATGAAGGCCAGCAAGTCGGTATTGAGCTGGTTTTTATGCGTATCCGCGAGGCCATGCGGAGCGCCCGGGTAAATTTTCAGGGTTGAATTTTTAATCAGCTTCGATGCGCGTAACGCGGACGCGCCAATCGGCACGATCTGGTCATCGTCGCCGTGCACAATCAGCGTGGGTATATCGAACTGTTTGAGATCATCGGTGAAGTCGGTTTCGGAGAACGCCTTGATGCAATCGAACGTGTTCTTGTGGCCAGCTTGCATGCCCTGCAACCAGAACGAATCGATCATGCCCTGTGTGACCGCGGCGCCGGGCCGGTTGGCGCCGAAGAATGGACCGCTGGCCAGATCTTTATAGAATTGCGAGCGGCCGCTGATCGAGGCCAGACGGATTTCATCAAACTTTTCAATCGGCAGCCCGCCGGGATTGGTCTCCGTTTTCAACATCTGGGGCGGCACGGCGGAGATCAACGCGACCTTGGCCAAGCGCTTGGTGCCGTGGCGGCCGATGTAGCGGGCGACTTCGCCGCCGCCCATCGAAAAGCCGATCAACACGACATTTTTTAGCGCCAGGGTTTCAATGAGCTGGGCGAGGTCGTCGGCGAACGTGTTCATGTCGTTGCCGTGCCAGGGTTGACTCGAGCGGCCATGCCCGCGCCGATCATGAGCGATGCACCGGTAACCATTGGAAGCGAGAAATTGCATCTGGGTTTCCCAACTGTCCGCGTTCAGCGGCCAGCCATGGCTGAACAAAACCGGTTGGCCTGCGCCCCAGTCTTTGTAATAAATCTGCGTACCGTCCCGAGTGGTGAAGGTGCTCATGCTCCCCTCCTTTTTAACCGGCTTTGCCGTGATATTTCATTTCCCTTCAATGGCCTATAGGAAAACGCAATTCTGCAAAACCCACTGTGCGGTAGCGTACATTGAATGAATTTCGCGACGCTTAAAAAGATCGCGATGAGTTAAGCGGGAGAAGTGTCGGTGCGAGAGTTGTGCGGAAAATACGACGCGAGACGATGGTGCCGTGCCGCAAGGGCAGTCTCTGGACGGCGCGGAGTAGGAATTAGAAACAGACCATCCCGGATCAGGGAATCAAGCGGTAGCGCAAACCGATCATCAGATCCACGGCGAAGCTGGTTTGTGGAATGACGTTGGCGCGCGGACCGACTTCGGCAAAAAAATCAATCGGCGCGGTGGCCCACAGGTAACTGATGCCGATGGGAATGCGGATACCGAATTGGGTGGCCGACGATTCGGTCGTGCGCACGCGCACGCCGAAGCCGAAATACAGCGGCATGGTCGCGCCTTCGAGTTCAAACTGCTGGAAGTCGTGAGTTAGATAATCCGCATGCGCCTGGAAATGTTTATTGGTGGTGTCCCACTCGGAAAACACATCGATGGCGGTTTCACGCGACATCCAGAATTTAGCCGACAAACCGTTGGGCGCGGGTGTCGCCATGCCGATCGAGACCTCGTTACCCAGTAAGCCGAAAGCGTGTGTTGCGGCGCTGAACCCCATCAGTACAACGAAACTACAAATCAGTTTGCGATACATAAGCTACAAGTCCTGTTATGGGGTTGTCCGTGTAAGCGGGGTATATTAACGCATGCCCGTGAGACGACAAAGCGCAGGGTGGCGAGGCCGCCGTATTGTTAGAATCGCGAGTTCATGGAGTTAAGGAGGTTCGCACTTGAAGGTTGACAAACTTTTTCCAATGCTGGTGTTGTGTTTTACGCTGCCGTGGTCGCTCCCGGCGTGGACCGCCGAGGGCGGCGCGAAAGCCGATCTGGCGATTAATGCATTGTTGCGCGATCTGGCGATCTACGAACAGATTCACGATATCTCGCAAACCATCAGCGACGGTTTGGAGCAGCGTCACAATGAGCATGAGGCGGCGACTCCGAGCCGCTGGAAACTTCTCACCGAGATCGCGCGCGCCTCCTTTACCGAAGCCGCATTGGCGGCCCGCATGCGCACACTGCTGGGCAAAGACTACGACGAAACGCGTTACGCCGCGCTCCAGCGTTTGGTGCAATCCTCGGGAGGCAAACGCTTATCCGAAATCAAACGCGCCGCGCTCTCGGCGCAAGCGACCGAAGCGATTCGCAAATTCGCCAAGGATCAGCACGACAAGGCGCCGGGTCCGGCGCGCGCGAGTTTGTACTCGCAACTGGACGACGCCTCGGCGGATACTGAATTCCTGGTCGCCACCCAAGCGCTGGCCATCCAATCGGTGGCGCGCCTGGCCAATGCGGTAGAAGCAAAAAGCCAAGACCTAACCCCTGAGAGGAAAGACTTGCTGCTGCGCGCAAGTTACGAGCAGTTGCTCAAACCCAGCAAGTTCACCACACGCCTCACCTACGACTACGCTTTCCATGACCTGTCCGACGACGACCTGAAACTGTTCATCGAATTTTATCGCTTCGGCGACATGCAATGGTTTCTGGGCAAGGTCATGGAAGCACTGACCACGGCAATGGAACAGGCCACCACAGAGGCGGAAAAAAAGCTGCGCCAATAGGCGAAGTCTCAAAATCCAATTTTCCTTAGGGGAGGATGTAGCGCCCCACCGCAGATATTTCGAAGTCTATCGCCGGATATTCGTTATTCAGAATACTTTCCATTTATTCCTTTAAGAGAATAATTGGCCTGATTTTCGAAGGTGGCGACCATCATGCCGCTTTTTTTGTCGCCGACCACGGCTTTATTTTGGCCAGTGTTTTGGTCAATGAATCCTTGGCAAGCTCGGTGTCATAGCGCGCTTGTCCGCGCAGCCACCAGCCTTCCGAAAGGCCGAAGAACTTACACAAGCGCAAGTCGGTGTCGGCGGTGATCGCGCGGCGGCCCGCAACAATTTCTCCGATGCGCTGCGCCGGCACGCCGATTTCTTTGGCCAGCCGGTATTGGGTAATCTCCATCGGCTTCAAAAATTCCTCCAGTAAAATTTCACCGGGGGAAACAGAAGGCAGCTTGGTTTTCTTGCGCATAATAACGTCACTCACTATGGTGAGCCGCGCCGGACAGATATCCGGCGCGCTGTGATCACCCGCACTTCGAATCCCCACAGTTCAAGCAGGTCATGCAGCCGTCCATTTTTATGACGGCTTTGGTGCTGCATTTGGTGCACAGTTGCGCGCTTTCCGGGAAGTCGC
>CAZHHW010000129.1:0-8162 GCA_964532385.1 uncultured Gammaproteobacteria bacterium
TTCCGATCTTGCCGGTCATACACCGCGGCGACAATGGCGGTCTCAAGCTTTACACGCGCAATCATAAGCTCTACACGCCGCGCGATTTCGATACTTCACCGTATTTCGACATCATCAAATATCCCATGCTCACCAGCGCCGATGATCTGGCGGTTTACCGGCAATTGCCGTGGGATCAGGACGGCGTGATCTGCGATGATGACAACTACTGCTACATCCCGCAAACCGCCGCTTCGCCGCGCATCGTGGTGCATGGTGCGAAGCTTCCCCGCGGCAAGAAAAAGAAAGCCACGCAATCTGAATCATCCGCTGCTTCCGATAAAACGACATCGCGCTCTGCGTCGTCATAATGACAACGGCCCTGCCCCAGCGGCAGGCGTGATCTATACTTCAGAATAAATCTCGCCGGACACCCATGACCTGCATTCTGTTTATCATCGCACTACTGGTACTCGCGTGGCTGCTCGCGTATGTACGCGCGCGCCTGGGCGTGTGGACATTGGCGTTCGGCGCGCTGCTGGCATTGTGGACAATCCTCACTACACCGGGAACGATCATCACCGCCGTTTGGACAGGCTTCGTTGCTATTGCACTGCTGCTCAATTTTACGCCACTGCGGCGTGCCTTATTGTCCCGGCCGATTTTTGCATGGTTCAAACGCGCGTTGCCGGCAATGTCACGCACCGAACAAGAAGCCATTGAAGCAGGCACGGTATGGTGGGACGGCGAACTGTTCAGCGGCAAGCCGGATTGGCGCAAATTACTGGCCCTGCCCGCGCCGAAATTAAGCAGCGAAGAACAAGCATTCCTCGACGGCCCGGTCGAGCACCTGTGCGCGCTGCTCGATGACTGGCACATCACGCACGAACGCGCCGATCTGCCTCCCGAAGCCTGGCGCTTCATCAAAGAGCAGCGCTTCTTCGGCATGATCATCCCTAAAAGTTTCGGCGGCCTGGAATTCTCCGCGCTGGCGCATTCCAGCGTGGTGATGAAAATCGCGAGCCGTTCCATCACCGCGGCGGTGACCGTGATGGTGCCCAATTCGCTGGGGCCCGCCGAATTATTGTTACGCTATGGCACCGATGCGCAAAAAGATCATTATTTGCCGCGCCTCGCGCGCGGTGAAGACGTGCCCTGCTTTGCGCTCACCGGCCCGGAAGCGGGTTCCGACGCCAGCTCGATTCCCGATATCGGCATCGTGTGCCGCGGTGAATATCAAGGCCAAAAAGATGTGCTTGGCATCCGCCTGACCTGGGAAAAACGCTACATTACCCTGGGCCCGGTCGCCACGGTGCTCGGGCTTGCCTTTAAATTGCATGACCCGGAACACCTGCTGGGCGGCAAGTGCGAGCTGGGTATCACGCTGGCCTTAATTCCCACCCGTCATCCCGGTGTCAACATCGGGCGCCGTCACTTTCCGCTCAACATGGCGTTTCAGAACGGGCCCAATTCGGGCAAAGATGTATTTATTCCGATGGAGTGGGTGATCGGCGGTCAGCAATATGTCGGGCAAGGCTGGCGCATGCTGATGGAATGCCTCGCGGCGGGCCGCTCGATTTCGCTGCCGGCGCTGAGCACCGGCGGCGGCAAGCTGGCCGCGCGCGCCACCGGCGCCTACGCGCGTATCCGCAAACAATTCAAAGTACCGATCGGTGCATTCGAAGGCGTCGAGGAAGCGCTCGCCCGCATCGCCGCCAATGCCTATTTAATGGACGCCGCACGCGTGATGACGGCCGGCGCGGTGGATGCGGGCGAACGCCCGTCGGTGGTGTCCGCGATTGCGAAATATCATCTCACCGAACGCCTGCGCCAATCGATCAACGACGCAATGGACGTGCAAGGCGGCAGCGGCATTTGCATGGGACCGCGCAATCTGCTGGCTCGTATTTACCAATCCATTCCGATCAGCATCACCGTCGAGGGCGCGAATATTCTTACCCGCTCGCTCATTATCTTCGGCCAAGGTGCCATACGTTGTCATCCCTACGTTTATAAAGAGATGCAAGCTGCCGTCGACAGCGACGGGGCGCGCGGACTGCGTAATTTCGATCAAGCCTTTTTTTCGCACCTCGGCTTTACGCTCAGTAATGCCGCACGCACCTTGTGGCTTGGCCTGACCGGCGCACGCTTCACCAGCTCACCCGTCAGCGGTGCCACCCAACGCCACTACCAGCAACTCACACGCCTAAGTTCAGCGCTGGCATTTACCGCGGATATCGCCATGCTGCTGCTGGGCGGCGCGTTGAAGCGCAAGGAGCGTCTGTCCGCGCGCCTGGGCGATGTCCTCAGTTGCTTGTATCTCGCCAGCACCGTATTGAAACGCTTTGAAGACGACGGCCGTCCCAAGGATGACGCCGCCGTGGTGAACTGGGTCTGCGATGACCTGCTGCACCGCGCACAAGACGCGTTGCAGGATTTTCTGCGTAATTTTCCCAATCGCCTAATCGCGCGACTGCTCTCGTGGAGCATTTTTCCCTGGGGCCGAAACTTTACACTTCCTTCCGACCGGCAGGGACATGTCCTCGCGCGCATGCTGCTGGAACCTTCCGGGGCGCGCGACCGTCTTACTACAGGCATCTATCTTCCTCAGGATGTAACCCAAACGCTCGGCCGTATGGAGGACGCATTACATAAAGTCATCGCCGCCGAACCCGTGGAGAAAGCGTTCAACGAAGCCGTCAAAAAAGGTCAGGTCGCCGGGTATGACATTGAACAGCAAATACAACATTTGTTGCAAACTGGCACTTTAAATACGACGCAGGTGGATCTCTTGCGTGCAGCGCATGCCGCGCGCCGGAATGTCATTCAAGTCGACGATTTTTCACCCGAATATTTGTCACGTCTGTAACCGTGGTTGCGCTCGAGGTCTTTTGTAAAAGGAACTTGAACATTGCTGAAACTTTTTACCCTGCTGCACACCGATACTCCTTTCCCCTGCAAGGGGGAAGGCTGGGATGGGGGCGATCCCATGGCCGCCTTTGCTTGCAATACTCACCCCCACCCTAACCCTCCCCGTTGCAGGGGGAGGGGATTGCGGCGTGAACTAACTACGCGTACAGACACCATCAAGGAGGCTGCGCAATGAATGAATCCTCTGCCGCGCGTTTTCGCCGCGCGGTCTATATCGTCGACGGCAATCGCACGCCGTTTCTGAAAGTTAAAGGCAAACCCGGCCCATTCTCGGCCGCCGACTTGGCGGTGCAGGCCGGCCGCGCGCTGCTTGCGCGCCAATCCTTCGCACCCGGCGAATTCGATGAAGTCATTATGGGTTGCGTGATGCCCGGCCCCGATGAAGTCAACGTTGCACGGGTGATCGCCCTGCGTCTGGGCTGCGGCAAAAACGTCCCGGCGTGGACGGTGCAACGCAATTGCGCATCCGGCCTGCAAGCACTCGACTGCGCCGCGGATGACATCGCCAACGGGCGCTCGAATCTGGTGCTGGCCGGCGGCGTGGAATCGATGAGTCATGCTCCGGTACTGTTCAACCTTGACATGGTGGGATGGCTCGCCGACTTGAATGCGGCAAAAAGCACCGGTGCCAAGCTGCGCGTGTTCGGCAAGTTACGGCCAAAGCATTTGTCGCCGGTGATCGGCTTGCTGCGCGGCCTGACTGATCACACCGTGGGCTTGTCGATGGGTCAGACCGCGGAAATTCTCGCGCAGCGTTTTAACATCACGCGTGAAGAGATGGACCGCTATGCGATGGAAAGCCATCAGCGCCTCGGACAGGCGCAGGATTCCGGCCACCTGAAAGAAATCGAAAGCCTGTATGACACCCGCGGCAATCATTACAGCAGCGACGATGGCTTGCGCCGCGATACCGACATGGCACGGCTGGCCAAACTCAAACCGGTGTTCGACCGGCCCTTCGGTAAAGTGACGGCGGGCAACAGCGCGCAAGTCACCGACGGAGCCGCGCTGTTGATTCTGGCCAGCGAAGACGCCGTCAAAAAATATAATCTGAAGGTGCTGGGACGCATTATCGATAGCCAATGGGCGGGCGTCGAACCGGCGCAAATGGGCCTGGGTCCCGCACATGCGATGGCGCCGATTTTAAAACGGCAAAAACTTTCAGTGGCGGATGTTGACTATTGGGAAATCAACGAAGCCTTCGCCACCCAGGTCATGGCGTGCGTGCGCGCGTGGGAAGACCGCGATTACTGCCGCACCGAGCTGGGTTTCGAGGATGCCATCGGTACCATTCCGCGCGAACGTCTGAATGTGGATGGCGGCGGTGTCAGCCTCGGCCATCCGGTCGGCGCGAGCGGCGCACGTGTGGTGCTGCATCTGCTGAACGTACTTAAACGCACCCACGCCAAACGCGGCATTGCCAGCCTGTGCATCGGCGGCGGGCAAGGCGGCGCGATGTTGATCGAAACCGTGTGACACGTCATTTTTGGTAGAACTTGGAATGGAATTTCGCAGCATGCCGTGTGACACAAGCTACCCCTTCCCCCTGCAAGGGAGAAGGCGGGCGACCGCCATGGATGGCGGAAGGTAGAGCAACGCAGGAGCAGTTGCCGAGAGGGGGTGTGCAAGCACACTGCCTTTATCATCACCCCCATCCTAACCTTCCCCCTTGCAGGGGGAAGGGATGCTCTTTTTGAACCATCCGGCTTGGGTAATCATAAATATCAAACGGCATGACCCTCACCAGGAACACAACCATGACATATAAAAATTGGCGCTACACCCTCGACAATCAGCGCATCGCATGGCTGGATTTCGACAAGGCCGACGGCAACACCAATACATTGTCCTCCGAAGTGCTCAATGAACTCGACGCCATTATCGCCGCCCTGCGCATCGAAAAACCGCTAGGCGTGGTGATCCGCTCGGCAAAAACCAGCGGTTTTGCCGCCGGTGCGGACGTCAAAGAATTCAGCGCGCTGAAAAGTTTCGACACGGCTGTAAAATTCATTGAGCTTGGGCAGACCACCTTTGATCATCTCGAACAACTCGACTGCCCGACCGTCGCGCTGATCCAAGGCTTTTGTTTAGGCGGCGGTCTGGAATTGGCGCTGGCCTGTAAATACCGTATCGCCGACGATGATGCGCGCACTAAACTCGGCGTGCCCGAGGTGCGTCTCGGCATTCATCCCGGCTTTGGCGGCACAGTGCGCTTGCCGCCATTGCTCGGCGCGCCCGCCGCCATGGATCTGATGTTGACAGGCCGGAGCCTGAGCGCGCGCGCCGCGCAAAAAATCGGCTTGGTCGATTACGCTGTGCCCGCCCGTCATCTTGAAATGGCGGCGCGCGAAACGATTTTAAAACCGCCGCCGCGCAAACGCGCGCAGGGTTGGAAAGCGCTCACCAATCACGCTCTGGCACGTCCGCTGCTGGCGCGCACCCTGCGTAAACAAGTGGCCCAGAAGGCGCGCGCCGATCATTATCCAGCGCCGTACGCCATTATCGATTTGTGGGAAAAATTCGCGGGGGATCCGCGGCGCATGCTGCGCGAGGAACGTTTTTCCGAAGCGCGGCTGGTCACCAATGAAAGCGCGCGCAATCTGATCCGGGTGTTTTTTTTGCAGGAGCGCATGAAAGCCTTGGGGCAAAAAAACCTGATCAATCCAAAACACGTGCATGTGATCGGGGGTGGCGTGATGGGCGGAGATATCGCGGCCTGGTGTGCGCAGCAGGGAATGCGCGTGACTCTGCAGGACCGCAAACCCGAACATATTGCGCGCGTCATCAAGCGGGCAGCAGACCTGTATAAAAAAACCCTTAAAGTGCCGCGCCTGGTGCAAGCGGCTTTGGATCGTTTGGTGCCGGATATTGACGGTAATGGCGTGGCGCGCGCGGATGTGATTATCGAAGCGATTTTTGAAAACATCGAAGCGAAGCAGGCGCTGTTTCGCGAGATTGAACCGAAAATGCGCGCCGACGCTCTGCTTGCCACCAATACCTCGAGCATTCCATTGAGTGTGTTGAGCAAAGCGCTGCAACGCCCGGAACGCCTCATTGGTCTGCACTTCTTCAACCCGGTTTCCAAAATGCAGTTGATCGAAATCGTGTCGGACACCAATACCGATCCGCAGGTCGCGGCGCGCGCTGCCGCTTTTGCGCGCCACATCGACCGGCTGCCGTTACCGGTGGCAAGCAAGCCTGGATTTCTGGTCAACCGTATTCTCATGCCCTACCTGATGGAGGCGGTGCTGCTGGAATCCGAAGGCGTACCCGCACCGGCCATCGATCAAGCGGCATTGAATTTCGGCATGCCGATGGGTCCGCTGGAACTCGCCGATACCGTGGGTCTAGACATTTGCTTGCATGTGGGTGAAATCCTCGGCCAGCACTTCGGCCAGGAAGTCCCGGCGCGGCTGAAAAAACTGGTCGAAGCCGGCAAACTTGGACGCAAAAGCGGCGCGGGGTTTTACCAATGGCAGGGCGACAAAAAAGGCGAGCCGGAAAAAGGCGGGCATAATAGCCCCGGCGAACCCGAGATCATCGACCGTTTGATGCTGCGGCTGCTGAATGAAGCCATGGCCTGTTTACGCGAAGGTGTGGTGAGCGATGCGGATCTGCTGGATGCCGGGGTGATCTTCGGTACCGGCTTCGCGCCCTTTCATGGCGGCCCGATGAATTACATCAAGAGCCGCGGACAAAGCACGCTGAACACCCGCCTGGTGGATTTAAAGTCACGCTTTGGCGCTAGATTTCTGCCGGACCCGCATTGGAATAAAGTTGGATAATGGTGCTGCTCACATTCCCTCCCCTCCTTATTTTCAAGGAGGGGTGCCCCCGGAGGGGGTGGGGTGGTTAGGCAGGCTAACATGAACGACAAGCAACCACCCCGTCCGCTTCGCGTCCACCCCTCCTTGAAAATAAGGAGGGGAGAACCTATCCGGCCGTAACCATTCTCAACCACGACGCTTTTGGGAACACCAATGTTATCGACCCTCAATCAATTCGATTTCCACCACACGCTCGAAGCGCGCAAGGGCCGAAGCATTGTGTTTTTCTCCAGCAGCAGTTGCCGCTCATGCGCGTTCTGGAAACAACTTCTCGTTACCTATAAAGAACGTCATCCGGAAATGGCAGTGTATGAAGTCGATGCCAAGCGGGATCAGGCGCTCGCCGAGGAATTCGGTTTGTTTCACTTGCCGGCTTTATACTTGTACAACGACGGCGCCTATCACGCCGAGCTGCAATGCGAAGCAGATTTGAAAAAACTCGAACATGCCGTCGCTACGGCACTGCGGAATCCAGCGCAGGAAGTGCCGTAACAATACATTCAGGCTAGCGGATGTGTCCGAGAATCCCTTCCAGCTCATCCAGCGTGTTGTAATGAATCATCAGCTTGCCCTGGCCTTTGTCGCCGTGTTGGATCGTGACTTTTGCGCCGAGCATTTCCGCCAGATGCGTTTCAAAGTGCTGGATATTGGGATCCATCTTGAGGGCAACCGCCGCCGCGGGCGCGGGCGCTTGCAGCCGCTGTATCAGCTTTTCGGTTTCACGCACCGACAATCCTTTCTGCACCACTTCTTTGGCCGCAGCGCTTTGCGGCGCGCCCTGCAAGGCCAAGAGTGCCCGGGCATGACCCATTTCCAGCTCGCCCTGGTCCACCATTTGTTTCACGTCGGGATTGAGCGCCAGCAGGCGCAGCAGATTGGTGACGGCGGTGCGCGAGCGGCCGACGGCTTCGGCCACCTGCTGGTGGGTCATCTCGAATTCATCGATCAGGCGTTGCAGCGCACCCGCTTCTTCCAGCGGATTTAAATCTTCCCGCTGGATATTTTCAATCAGCGCCATGGCGATGGCGGCTTCGTCGGGCACCTCGCGCACGACAGCGGGGATCTCGTGCAGTTGCGCCATCTGGGCCGCGCGCCAGCGGCGTTCACCGGCGATGATTTCATAACGCCCGCCACCGACGGAGCGCACCACGATGGGTTGCACGACACCTTGCGCCTTGATGGAGCTGGCCAGGTCTTCGAGGCTTTCGGCATGCATGTTGTGGCGCGGCTGGTATTTGCCGGGCTGCAATAAATCCACGGCGATGCGGCGCAGCTCGCCTTGTTCCGGAACGCTCTGTCCCGTTTCGCTTGCTCCTTCACTCGCACCTTGCGCGACGACCGCCGCAGGCGCCGAGGGCTCGCGATTGATCCCGCCTAACAGTGCATCGAGACCGCGGCCCAAGCCGCGTTTTTCAATGGTCATGC
>CAZHHW010000130.1:0-8162 GCA_964532385.1 uncultured Gammaproteobacteria bacterium
CGGCGCGGAAGTGTTTCACGAAGCTTGTCACCGGCATCGCCGCCGCATCGCCCAAGCCGCAAATGGTGCGACCTTCGATTTTCTTGGCGACGTCCTCCAGCAACTTGATATCTTCCGGGCGTCCCTGGCCGTGCTCGATCCGGTGCAGCATGCGCGAGAGCCAGCCGGTGCCTTCGCGGCACGGCGTGCACTGGCCACAGGATTCTTCATAATAAAAATGCGCCAGCCGCGCCAGCGCACGCACCATGCAGGTGGTTTCGTCCATCACGATGACCGAGCCCGCCCCCAGCATGGAGCCGGCTTTTGACAAGGCGTCGTAATCCATCGTGCAGTCCATGATGGCTTCGGCCGGCATCACCGGCGTCGACGAGCCGCCGGGGATCACGGCTTTGAGCCGGTTGCCGTTGCGCATGCCGCCGGCCATTTGTAACAACTCGGCAAACGGTATGCCCAGCGAGACTTCGTAATTGCCCGGTTTATTCACATGCCCGGTGACGGAGAACAACTTGGTGCCGCCGTTATTGGGTTTGCCCAATTCCAGAAACCACTTGCCGCCCTTCTTTAAAATCATCGGGATGGAAGCGAACGTTTCGGTGTTATTGATGGTCGTCGGGCGCCCGTACAATCCATAGCTGGCCGGAAACGGAGGCTTGAAGCGCGGCATGCCTTTCTTGCCTTCAAGGGATTCGAGCAACGCGGTTTCTTCGCCGCAAATGTAGGCACCCGCGCCCTGGGTATTGTGCATATCGAAGTCAACACCCGAGCCCAAAATGTTCTTGCCCAGCAGTCCGGCCGCGCGCGCTTCAGCGATGGCAGCTTCCATGCGGTCGAACGGCTCCCAGAATTCGCCGCGGATGTAGTTGTAACCCACGGTCGATCCCAGGGTGTAACCGGCAATGGCCATGCCTTCGATCAACTCATGCGGATTAAAACGCATGATGTCGCGATCCTTGCAGGTGCCCGGTTCGCCCTCGTCGGAATTGCACACGATATATTTCGGACCCGGTGAACTGCGAGGCATGAAACTCCATTTGAGTCCGGTCGGAAACCCCGCGCCGCCGCGGCCGCGCAATGCCGATATTTTCAACTGGTTGATGATTTCATCCGGCGGGGTTTTTTCACGCAGGATTTTTTTCCATGCCTCGTAGCCGCCATTGCCCTGATAAGCGCTGATCTTCCAGGGCTGGTCGAGATGGTTATTACGGAAACAGACTTCGTTGCTCATCGCTCAATCCAGCCTGTTAAGCCAAGTTCGCCAGAATCTCGTCCACCTTGGCAGGCGTGAGATGTTCATAATAAGTGCGCCCGATCTGAAACATCGGCGCGCCAGCGCACGCCCCCAGACATTCGACTTCTCGGAGCGTGTAGCGCATATCCGGCGTGGTTTCACCCATCTTGATGCCGAGCTTCTTTTGCAAATGGTCGACGATGCCGTCGGAGCCGCACAACATGCACGAGATGTTGGTGCACACGCCGATCTTGTGGCGGCCGATCGGCTCCAGTTCATACATCGAATAAAATGTCGCGACCTCGTACACCGAGATGGCGGGCATGTTCAGATACTCGGCCACCGCATCCATGAGCTCGGTGGTCAGCCATCCGCCGTTTTGATCCTGCACAATGCGCAACGCCGCGATCACCGCCGACTGCCGCTGCTCGGGCGGATATTTCGCTGTCCACGTGTCGATCTCCGCCAGCGACGCGGCATTGATCAAATGTAATTTACTGGCTGTCTTCATTTGCGCACTCATGTCAGGCTGTCTTTAGGCGAAGGCAGGCGGCGAACAAAACTCTGTTTTCATTTGAATGCACTTTAGTCATCACCGGTCGACTTCTCCGAATACTATATCTTGCGTGCCGATAATCGCCACCACGTCGGCCAGCATGTGGCCCCGCACCATTTCATCCAGCGCCGCCATGTGCGCGAACCCCGCCGCACGGACTTTCAAACGATAAGGTTTGTTGGCACCGTCGGAAATGAGATAGACACCGAACTCGCCTTTGGGGTGCTCCACCGCCGCATAGGCTTCGCCGGCCGGAATGGTATAACCCTCGGTGAATAGCTTGAAGTGGTGAATCAGTGACTCCATGTCGCGCTTCATGGTGGCGCGGTCGGGCGGCACGATCTTGTGGTCATCGACCATCACCGGGCCGGGATTCTTGCGCAGCCAGTCGATGCATTGCTTAATGATGCGGTTGGACTGGCGCATTTCTTCCACGCGCACCAGATAGCGGTCGTAGCAGTCGCCATTGACGCCGACCGGGATATCGAAATCCATCTGCCCATAAACTTCATAAGGCTGTTTTTTACGTAAATCCCACGCAAATCCGGAACCGCGCAGCATCGGCCCGGTGAAGCCCAGTTGCAACGCGCGCTCCGGCGACACCACGCCGATGCCCACGGTGCGCTGTTTCCAGATGCGATTGTCGGTGAGCAGGGTTTCGTACTCGTCGACGTATTTCGGAAAGCGCTGCGTGAAATCCTCGATAAAGTCCAGCAGCGACCCCTGGCGGTTACGATTCCAGCGTTTGATGTCAGCGGTGTTGTGCCATTTGGAGGTTTCGTAATTCGGCATGCGGTCGGGCAAATCGCGATACACGCCGCCGGGGCGGTAATACGTGGCATGCATGCGCGCGCCGGAGACCGCTTCGTAACAGTCGAGTAAATCCTCGCGCTCGCGAAACGCGTACAGAAACACCGTCATCGCGCCGATGTCGAGCGCATGCGCGCCCAGCCATAACAGGTGATTCAAAATGCGCGTGATCTCGTCGAACATCACGCGGATATATTGCGCGCGGATGGGAGGCGTGACCCCGAGCAGCTTTTCCAGCGCCAGCACATAACCGTGTTCGTTACACATCATCGACACGTAGTCGAGCCGGTCCATGTAGCCGATGCTCTGGTTATACGGCTTACTCTCGGCCAGTTTTTCGGTGGCGCGATGCAACAAGCCGATGTGCGGATCGGCGCGTTCGATGGTCTCGCCGTCCATTTCCAGCACCAGCCGCAGCACCCCGTGCGCGGAGGGATGTTGCGGACCGAAGTTAAGGGTGTAATTGCGGATTTCAGCCATGTTATTTCGCTCGCTCCGCTTTCGGGGGGGGCGGTGGCGTTTCCACGTAACGATGATCGTCGCGAATCACGCGCGGCACCAGCACGCGCGGTTCAATGCTGACCGGCTCGTATACGACCCGCCCCTTCAATGCGTCGTAGCGCATCTCGACATGACCGGAGAGCGGAAAATCCTTGCGAAACGGATGACCGATAAAACCGTAGTCGGTGAGCAAGCGGCGTAAATCCGGATGCCCCTCGAAAATGATGCCGAACAGGTCGAAGGCTTCGCGCTCATACCAGTTGGCCGACGCCCACAGGCCCGTCACGGAATCCAGCACCGGCGGATCGTCGTCGCAGAAACACTTCACGCGCAGACGCTGATTGTTTTTGATCGACAGTAAGTGATAGACCGCGGCGAAACGCGCACCCGACCAGGTGCTGGCCTGATGGGCGCCATCCGCGGCAAGTTCGGCGCCGCGGCTGAAGCCGGTTTCGCTGGCGCTTTCGGTGGCCCATTCCGTCATGCCATAGGCCGAGTAGTCCACGCCGCACAGATCGATGAGTTCTTCGAAAGCGAATTCCGCGTTGTCGCGCAATGTTGCGCACACGCTAAGCAGATTCGCGCGCGTCACCACCACGGTGAGTTCTCCGTACGCAAGTGTGCAGGACTGGATGTCCGACTGGAATTTTTCCTGGACGCGCTGCGCCAACACCGCAATTTTTGTCATAACCTAAAATCCTTTTTGACGACTACCGGGCGATGGTGTTGGTACGTTTGATTTTGTTCTGCAACTGGATGATGCCGTACAACAAGGCCTCCGCCGTCGGCGGGCAGCCGGGCACGTAAATATCGACCGGCACAATGCGATCGCAGCCGCGCACCACGGCGTAGGAATAATGATAATACCCGCCCCCGTTGGCGCACGAGCCCATCGAGATCACCCAGCGCGGCTCGGCCATCTGGTCGTAGACCTTGCGCAACGCGGGCGCCATTTTATTCACCAGGGTACCGGCCACGATCATCACGTCGGATTGACGCGGGCTGGGGCGAAACACGATGCCGAAACGGTCCAGGTCGTAACGCGACGCGCCCGCATGCATCATCTCCACCGCGCAGCACGCCAGGCCGAACGTCATCGGCCACAACGCGCCGGTGCGCGCCCAGTTGATGAGCTTGTCCGCCGAGGTGGTGACAAAACCTTTTTCAAGAACGCCTTCTATTCCCATTCAAGGGCACCTTTCTTCCACTCGTACATAAAGCCTATCACCAGGATCGCGAGGAAGATAACCATCGCCATGAATCCGAACATACCGATCTCGTTCAGTGCTACAGCCCACGGAAATAAAAATGCAATTTCCAAATCGAAAATAATGAACAAAATCGCCACCAGATAAAATCGCACGTCAAACTTCATGCGCGAATCTTCAAATGCTTCAAAACCACATTCGTACGGAGAATTTTTTTCCGGGTCGGGACGGCTGGTCGACAACAGCTTGCCTACCGCAATCGGCACCATCCCGAAAAGAATACCGATAATAATAAACAACAAAATCGGCAGATAATTCGCCAACATCTTCCCTTACCTCCCGGCCTCGCGCTTGAAAGCGCAATGTATTTTTTCGCGCACTTTATGTGTGGCGAAGGGAACCGATTAAGCCCGCAAACTTAAAACCTGTCAAGGCTCTACAAGCCGCACAAAAAACAGCGCCAAACGTTAAGCAACTGAGCCATCTCATACGCTTCACTCGGAGAATAAAAATTCCACAAGACAGCGCGGCAGAAAGTAGGTCGTAGCTATTAATCAAGGCGTGTTCGAGGCAAACCCGAGTCAACATCATTGACCGTGTTCTTGATTTCCATGATTCTAATTTGTCACGGCGAGCATTAGTGAAATAACGGATAGCCAGTGATACCCACAAGTGCATCTTAGTAACCACGTGGCGGTGGCGTTGTTGGGACCGGCCTCGCTGACCTGCCCTCCTACCGCATCGAACAAGGTTGTGTGACCGAACTGCTGTTATCACAGCGTTGACGCGGACCAATAAGCGTCGTAGCTAGTGTCAAGACTGCGCACCAGGGTGCCGTTGGGGTCGAAGGTCGAGGTGTTGGTGCGTCGGCCTTTGAGGTCGTAGCTGTATTGGACTTTGTCGCCCAGGGTGTCGGTCACGCTGAGGAGCTGGTGCTTAGGAATTCTATGTTGCAAGGCAGATATTCACATATTGTTTTCCCAAACTAAAATCGGCTCTGTACAATTTGTAATTATCCAGTCGTTCTGGAAATTCTGGAAACGGTGCTCGCGCAGGCGAGTCGTTAGAGCGAGGAACTCATGACTACCCTGGAAGTAAAACTCAATTTGCCGGAAAAACTTGTCAAAGACGCCAAGGCGGAAGGGCTGCTCACACCGCGTGCGCTCGCGCGCTTGTTGCGCGATGCGATGCGCCGCCGGGCGCTCGAACGTTTTCTGTCGGTCGCGGATCGGGTGAAAGCCGCCAAAGTGCAACCCCTGTCGATGGATGAAATTCAGGCGGAAGTGAACGCTGTGCGCAAAGCCCGCCGTGCGGCTGGTCGCTGATACCAATATCATCGTGTCGGCGTTGCTGTGGCACGCTCCGCCGCATCACCTTTTCGAACGGATGCGGGAAGCGCCGCTGACGTTCTACACGAGTCCGGTTTTGCTTGAGGAGTTGGTCGACGTGCTGTCGCGCCGCAAGCTGGCCAAAGCCATCTCAGCTCTCGACGCCACGCCCGACTCTCTGCTGCGCGACTATCGTGGCTTTGCGCGGAGCGTGCGCCCGTCCTCCATTCCGCGTGTGGTAGTCGACCCCGACGACGATCATGTGCTCGCCTGCGCACTCGCCGCACACGCCGATCTCATTGTCTCCGGTGATCGGCATTTACTCGACCTCAAGGAATACCAAGGCATCCGCATCGTCACCGCCGTCCACGCGGTACGCATTGTCACCCCGGAATAGCATTCCCGGGTTACGCCGCGAAGCGGCTAACCCGGGCTATTTTCATCAAATAGAAGCGTCCCCTTTTTGCGCCTTTTTGCGATTTTTGTTGTATCGCTCCAAGGAAAACTAAATGCAATAGTACAAGCCTGACCCCGTTTTTACGTTTTTAAAGTCGGTTCAATTCATGCCGCGTACTTGACGATTTCCAGCTCCGCCGCCTTGTCGGACTTGCTCAGAATCGTGTCGACACGCTCCATGATCTGGTCTTCGATCAAATACTCCGCGCAGCTTTCACATTGCAGCACTGGCAACTCTTTGAGGATCACAATGGTTTTTGCGCCGACCTTGAACGGAAGGTCCGTAGTCACTTGGCGCATCTCACTTCCACACACTTGGCATTTCATGAACGCCTCCTGGTTTTTAAATCGCTGCTCCATTGACCGGGGTCCGGCGCATATGCAGTCACGACTCGGACATTGTCGTCTGTAACGTCCACCGCAAACAAGACGTGGAACACGCTGCCCTGACTCCGCGCGAAGACCAGGTAGCTCGGCAGGTATTTGTCGTCGGGATAAGACTCAATGATTTCGTAGGCGGACTCCGACGCGAGAATTATCTCGCGGGATATCGAGCGATCCTTCATGCGCATGTTGACATGGTAGGTCCAGAGCACGCTCCGCCGACGCACACTGCTACGGATAAAATCCAGCGGGTCGGCAGGAATGATCCGGTTGCGCGCCACTCAGTCCGCCTTTGCCACTTTGCTATAAACCGAAGCTACGAGCTGTCCGTCGCCGCCATCGTTTAGGAGTAGGTTTATTCGGAACTGCATCGTTTTCATTTCCGGGACACGGGGTAATTGATTTTACTTCATACAGCCGTAACTGAAAGTACCTTTGTATTTTGTACACCAACACTGGCGATGCATCTTTGGCGCGTAATGACGGGTGCCTGACAGGCTCTCACTTCGTCTTTGGGACCCTCCTTTATCCAACAGTGAAGCCCACCAGTCCATAGGATTATGTGGTTCTAGTTTCTCGGTACACTCCAAGAATTACGGTGGCTGTTAAATGTCACGCTTGTATACAAACCCATTCACGCATTCGGAAGATGGATAGGTGATCATGCGAACGCTGGGTTTATCAACCCAGCCTACCGGGCTTACTACCAAGGAATCTTACTTGCGTCATTTCCACAAATCGCCTTCACATAGTTCACGCCATCAGCGATTGATTCAGGAATCCTCTGCTCTTTGACTGTGTACTGATAAGTGCATTTGTCTTTGCCGTTACACATCTGCACGCCGTGAATCATCGCGAGGATTCGTGGGTCGGGTGCGTCATAAAATTTGAGAAAGCGATTCTGTTCGGTGGCACTTTCGGCGTGTTGAACGATTTCCCATTTCGATTCCGCTTTTCCACAAGGTCGAAAACCTGCTTTGGTCAGTTGAAGTTCTAAGCGACGCACGACGGAATTACTGTTCGCCTCAGCTTCTACCTTGAAACTAAACTCGTATGTCGCATTGTCTGGACTCGCGGGTTGCGCGTGATAGTCGGTAGCGCCGGCGGGCGGTTCAATCGTCGCCGGAAAATCAATGCCGGACTGGCAGGACGCTATTCCTGCAAACACCGCCAATGATGTAACTGCTCCAACTATTGACCGGAACATTGGCAGCTCTCTTCGGGTCCCGGTTTCTGACAGACACATCCGGTTGGACCTCCAAAGTTCAGTCGTTGTCTCGGAATCTTGGGTGACCGATCCCACTCCGCATCAGATCCGCCTTGGTTTACGGGGACACCGATCGTGTCTCCGATCTGCCCGGTGGACATGCCAGAACAGGACATACAAACCCATCTACATTTGCAAATGAATGTTGCCGCTAGACCAGGTCCCGGGATCGTGGTGAGAATCTTCCAGGTACCTACACATTTTGACCCAGACCCCGCTGACGATGGCGGAGATTGCATCCCACTTGATCCCATCAATCCTTCAGGATCGGTGAATCGCAGCGGGTCGTTGTTTGCGTAGCTGTAACTATTGAGACCTCCGGCCAGCCCGATGGGATCGCTGGTGATGTACCGTCCTGTCTTCGGCTCGTAATACCGATTCCAGTTGTAAAAGAGCCCTGTCTCGGCATCTGCATACTGCCCCG
>CAZHHW010000131.1:0-8102 GCA_964532385.1 uncultured Gammaproteobacteria bacterium
ATAACTCTCGACAATCGCCATGAAATCTACTTACCCACAAATGCGCCGTGCCCAATCGGGATTCACCTTGGTTGAAGCCCTGGTGACGTTTTTGATTCTGGCTATTGGACTGCTCGGTCTGGCGGGGTTGCAAGCCAAGGGGTTGCAGTTTGACAACAGCGCATATCAGCGCACGCAGGCCGTCTTACTGTTAAACGATATTGCCGATCGCATGCGTGCCAATCTGACTACTGCACGAGCCAGCTCTTACACGGTAGCGTTTGGCGATGCTGTCAGCAGCAGCGCCGATTGCAGTGCATCGGCTTGCTCCACAGCGACCATGGCCAAGTACGATCTCACGCAATGGAAGATCGCGCTGGCGCGATTGTTACCGCGTGGCGACGGCAAGATCGTAACCACGGCCGGTGTTGCGCCCGCCATTACTGCGACGATCACGGTTCACTGGGACGAATTGCGTAGCGGGGTTACAGGTACTGACTGCCCTGGGGACCCTAAAACCGACTTAGCCTGCGTGCAGTTAAATCTCGCCCTGCAGGAGCCGCGCATATGATTTCGATCTCATCAATGAATTCGCAAAAACGTGACCGCGAAGCAGGCTTGACCTTGGTGGAAATGATGGTGGCACTGGTGATCACTACCGTATTGCTGGGTGGCGTCACGCAAATTTTCATCAGCAGCAAGCAAAGCCACAAATTGACCGACTCGCTGGGATTTATGCAGGAAAGCGGGCGTATGGCGATCAATCTTATTACCCATGATTTGCGCCGTGCAGGCTATTTCGGCGGCAATGCGGATATCACCACGCTGGCCGATGGATCGCTTGCGCCAGTGACGCCGGCGTCGGGGACTTACAATCTGTGCGCGACGGGGACCACCACATGGGCTCTGATGTTGACTCATCGGGTGTTCGGGTTGAACGACGTCGCCAGCAGTTATGCATGCATCCCGACCAGTGGTAGTACGAAATACCTGCGCGGTGACGTGTTAGTCGCCCGTTATTCCAACGCGCAAACCACGACCGCTGCGGAATTGGCGGCGGGTGCCGGAGCTTTGTTTTTACGCACATCGCTGTCCAGCGGACGCATTTTTCCCGGTGCCGCCGAGGCGGCCACAGCCAATCAGGTTTCCGGAATTGCAGTGGCCGTGAATCCGTTGGTGGCCAACGCTTATTACATCGGAACCGGCTCGGATACGTGCAATGGAGACGCCATCCCGTCGCTTTATCAAGTGTCGTTGAGCGCTACCGGAACGCCGCAAGTGCAGGAAATCGTGTCAGGTATTGAAGATATTCAAGTTCAATACGGACTGGACACTGATGCTGTCGCCGACGGCGTCGCCAATCAGTATCTGAATGCCAGCGACATCCTTGCCGCCGACTTTGCATATTGGAACTGGCAAGGTAAGCCCGCGACTAACACCATTGTTAGTACGCGCGTGTGGCTTGTGTCGCGCTCCGCATGTGCAGATCCAACCTATACCAGCGACCTTATCTACACCTATGGCGATCAATCCAAAACGCCGGCCGATCACTACCGGCGCCAGGTGTATAGCGCCACAGTGGCTTTGCGCAATTAAGTTAGAGGAGAAGCTGTTATGCACAACATCAAGATACGAGCCCATCGACAAGCCGGCGCCGCACTCGCGCTGAGTCTGGTGGCCATGGCGATACTCACCATCATCGGCATTGCCGCGATGAACAGCACGCTGCTACAGATGCTGCTGGCGGGCAACATGCAATTTCAGAGCAGTGCATTGATCAATGCGGAAAATACTCTAGTGAACGCAGAGCGCTCTGCGCAGTCCTTTCCATTGCAAACTAGCTACAGCACTGCGGGAAAATACAATATTGCGACCGACGGTGCAAAAGACCCCATTACGATGAGCTGGAGCGGTGCCGATTCGGTTGCAGATACAGATGCAAATAACCGGTACCTGCTCGAGCATGGAGGCACGCAAACCATTGCTGGAAATTCCGCTTCCTGGGGGAAGAAAACTACGGGTGTAACCGTGGAAGTCGTTCGTGTGACCGCACACAGTGAAGGTACTAAAGGTGCGGTGCGCATGGTGCAGTCGATGTACGTGAAGTAAAACTGTGGAGTGACCCTTATGAAAACGCTTAAACAGATGTCGTTTATTCAACAGGCCTTAATCGGCGTTGCTACATTAGGTATGGTAGCCGGCGCACATGCTGCCGCCGTGTTCGCGCCCAACAGTCAGCCACCCGGTTATCTTGCACCCATGGTCATGAACGTGGACTGCCTCATGGTGAATTGCATCATGGCGAACGGTGCAACCAACGTCAGTGGCGGTGGTAAAGCGTATCGACCCTGGTTTGAAAACGGCGCCTGGCAAGGCGATATGGTGGAATATTCCGTCAGCAAGGATGGTGCGATTTCGACCACCGTCGATTTGTCGGTTAATCCTCCCACCAGCAGCGGCTCTCCCGCGAATTGGTCTGCGCGCATGCAGTTTGACAAGAAGGCCATTCCAACCTTGGGGGGCTCTTTGACCTGGTGGAGCACCGGACGCAAAATAATTACTTCGAATGGCGGAGCGCAAAAAGCTTTTTTATGGAGCGAGCTATCCACCACGCAGAAAGATGCAGTGGATACCGTTTCACGAATAGGCGCTAAGGCAACCAGCCCGATATTGGATTACATACGCGGCGACGCATCCAAAGAAGTAAAAAACAGCGGGACCTATCGCAACCGTTACAACATGCTCGGCGATATTATGCATTCCACGCCGGTGTATGTTGCAAGGCCGGATGATGGGTACAACTTCGGTTCCTACGAAACATTTAAAACCGCGAACGCTTCACGTGCCGCACGGATTTATGTGGGCGCGAACGATGGCATGCTGCATGTGTTCGATGCCGCAACCGGAGCGGAAGTTTACGCTTACATCCCATCAATGCTGATGAGTAACCTCAGTAAACTGACTACAGAACCTTATGCCCATACTTATTTTGTCGACGGCCAGCTCACCGCTGCCGATGCGCAAATTAGTGGTGCCTGGAAGACTGTATTGGTCGGCGGCCTTGGTGCAGGTGGTAAAGGTTTGTTCGCGCTCGATATCACCAATGCAAGCCTCAGCTCCGAGACTTCCGCGACCGGCACGGATAACAAACTACTGTGGGAGATTGATGCTACCGCAGATGCAGACCTAGGCTACACCTACAGCAAGCCAGTCATTGCGCGTTTGAATGACGGCAACTGGTACGCAGTATTGGGCAACGGTTATAACAGCACAAACGGAAAAGCGAAGCTGTATTTGATCAACCTTGCCACAAAAGCAATCACACGTATCGCCACCGATGGTACCGGTACCGGCGCTGCACCTAACGGTTTGTCGAGCCCGACCTTGGTCGACGCCGATGGCGATTTCAAAGTCGACTACGCCTATGCAGGCGACATCGACGGCAAGATGTGGAAGTTTGACCTGACCGGCACCACGACGGGCAGTTGGGTGGCAAGTTACAGTGGCACGCCGCTTTATACAGCGACTGACTCTGGTATCGTCCAGCCGATTACGACAGCCCCCGACGTAGTGGCGTTCAAGCTTGGCTATTTGGTTTATTTCGGTACGGGCCAGGCGTTTACAGCTGCTTCTCTGGTTAACACCGATACACAATCCATTTACGCAATTTACGACAATGGATCAACACCTGGCACACCCAGCTTGGTCACCCAGACCATGACGGAGGTAACCTACACGAATGTTGCCCCTAAGACAGACGAAACGGTGCGCTGGATCTCGAACAATACGATTAACTGGGCCAGCAAGACGGGTTGGAAAATCGACTTGCCCGACGGTGAGCGCCTGCTGACCAATCCAGTCGTCCGGGCTGAACGACTACAGTTTGTCACTACAAATCCTGCCATTGGCAGTACGCCGGCGGCGTGGTTGATCGAGCCTGACTATTTGACAGGGGGGTCGCCGACTAAAACGGTATTCGACCTGAATGCAGATACCAAATTAACCACGGCTGATAACTATGATGCCAATGGCGATCTTGACTTGACGGATGCCGGAGATCGGCTGGTCGGCTGGAAAGTCGGCACCGGTTTGGTATCGCAACCAGTGTTCACGATTCTCGAAGTGTTGAAAAACAGCCAAGGCACACTTGATACGCTGTTTATCAATAATTTGATTTTACCTTATGTCGAGACCTGTACTGGCGAATGCGCCGGTGGTTTTGTCGGCGGCCATATCGATGTGCAAACAGATTCGCCCAAAGGTCCGGATCACGACTGGTCGGTTGTGAGTTTTTCACCGGATGGTTTGGGCAACAACGAGGATGGCCACGAGCACGAATACGACAAGGTGCATGGTATGACTTATGTCGACATATTTAGTCTGGAACCGCGTCGCGACAAAATCGCGCTGGAACCACAAATCTATGCAGGGGGTAGCGCAAAGGCGATCCAACGGCTTAATCGCGTCACCGAGGTTAAGAAAGCAGACGGCACGGCCGCACCGTTCTCCAGTTCCAAGAAGTTCATTGTGGTGCTGGCTAATGCTGATTTGTCACCAGGTGGTACCTTGCGGATTGGTGACAAGACTTGGCCGGTGAAGGACTACCAGAAAATGGTCACAGATAAGTTGGTCGCCTTGGGCGCGACGCAAGCGACAAGCTCCAATTTCAAGGATGATGCCGACGGCAAATCATTGGTCTATACGCTCAGCGATATTCTGGCGGAAGGCACGTTACGCATCGAGTTCGACAATATGGCAATTATTGCTGGCGGCTTGCATCCGACCATTCCATATTGTGTGTGGGGTACACGCAACCCCTACGACGATGCGGATGCAAACGCGAATTACAACAAGCACATCACCATCGTGCCGAGCGGTGCATCGAAAGACCCGTCGGCAACCACCGGCTACCGCTGGAGAAACGGTGCGCTGACGGTGCAATTGCTGGATGTCGATACCGGGTACGAATTACAGGCTGGCTCGTTCATGCCAAAAGACAAAGACGGATTTATTGTCGGTGGAATACACGCGAAAAAGTATTCGGCGATGGGTGCGGATAAGGATGTTAAAAAGGCAACAACTGACGCCATTACGGTTTCCGAGGGCGCCAACGAAAGCGGCCTGCTGTACGAAGTCACGATGTTCTGGCACTACGGTGATTTGTACAAATACCGTAATGGTCATGATGCCGCTTGCTACGGTTCAAGCAACTGGCAGGCCGCTGTAAATATTGAGCGTGGCGGGTTGACCTGGGGCGAATACCAGGCCTTGCTTGATGGTCTTACCGACACCAGTCCGGAAATTGTCCGTTACACTAAGGCATTGCAAGCGTTGGAAGATTACATCAATAGTGGCGGTGAAGACGAAGCCGTGATCAAAGCCTTGGTTGATGAGCACAACGCGTCGGTTGCCGCAATTGCGGAATATGTGAAGCTGCGCGGCTATGTTCTTGACCTTGGCTTGCATCACCCGGTTTTGAGCATCGACGATACGACCACCACGACGAGCGACAGTCCCGTGACAATCGGCCTGCCTGCAGCAGTCACAGGTGATCCGGAAACCCCCGGCGACACGGTCGGCCCCAACTACACCCCGGGCCGTCGTTCATGGACGGAGATTTCACCTAAGTAGTCAATACGTGACACGCGGGTGTGCCGCTTAGGGCACACCCGCATTTATGTCAGCGCCGCAACTCAAGACTCAAGCAACGTTGACGTGTGCCGATAGCGAGATTAACCATGCAAAATTCTATGTCCAAATCTGCCGGATTCACCCTGATCGAAATCATGATTACGGTCGGGATACTTGCGATTATCGCGGCGGTTGCATTTCCCGCCTACCAAAGCCAGGCGCTTAAATCCAAGCGTGCGGATGGAATCGCGATGTTGGTGGATGTGGCTGCAAAACAAGAGCGCTATCTGGTCGATCATGCCGTATATACCAGCGACATGACCAAGCTGGGCTATTCCGCGTCTCCAGTAGCTTCGGAAAAAGGCTATTACAAAGTTTCTGCAGTGCTCTCCAACAGTGATCTTAAGTACACCTTGACAGCAACGGCGCAAGCGGGCCAGTCTGCCGACGAGTGTGGAAATTTGCTTCTCACGTCTCAGGGTCAACGCAGTTGGTCAAGCTCCACAGCTACCAAGTGCTGGTAACAACATCGGTTAGAAATTCTCATAAAAATAATATTCCTGTTTCAGGGAAAACAGATGTGTTTCTGTCCAGCATGATAGTTTGTCTTCGCTCATAAAAAATCCAATTGAACAAATCCTGTGCCACGTAATGTGACACCGCTTGCCATGCGCAAGGCGGCAAGTGTTATATATTTAATCCGCATTGTGCTGAAGCTGTATTTCATTGAGATCGGCATCGCAGTTGCGTAACGGAATCGTGTGATACGTTTCACACATTGATTTTGAAGCGCTTCTGCGCAGGACTAACGGGCTGAACCATCGGACCAGCGGTCGTTAGCCTAAGCGCACTCAATGCCGGGCACCGATAGTATTCAAACATGACAACACCAAGCGCTTCGGCGCTACGCGTGCGGGGAGTTAGGGTGATGAGTTGTACACCACGGGGGTTTACGTTAATTGAGATCATGGTCACCATTGCAGTAACAGTCATACTGCTTGCGGTCGCCGTACCCAATTACATCAGCTTTATGCGTTCCAACAAACTTTCCACGAATGTGAATTCTTTTGTGCAAGCGCTGCAATTCACGCGTCTGGAAGCGCGTGGCCGGGGCGCGACATTATGTGCGAGTAAAGATCAAAAAAAGTGCGACAGCACCAATTGGAGCGATGGCTGGATTATTTTTTCAGATTTTGACCTTAACGGCGTTCCAGACCCCGCCGGCGGCGATGAAATTCTGCGTGTGGGTGAGGCGCTTCCCGCCGGATTCGTCATTAAAGCCGATGTTGCCTTGGTGAGGTTTGGCCCGCAGGGTTTTTCTTTTCCTGCAGGCGCGGTGCATAGCTTTGAAATGTGCATCGGCCGCGATGGTAAAGGGGCTGGCCGCCGGGTGACGCTCAATCTCGCGGGAAGTCCTTCCACCGTGCCATTTGATTCTTGTCCGGCGACTTGATCATGATCACTACAAATAGCCAATTGCAATTAATGTCACGACATGCCCAAACCGGCGTAACGCTGCTTGAGAACATGGTGGCCTTATTAGTGATTTCGGTCGGGTTATTGGGGTTTGCGGGCATGCAGGCATTTACCCTGCAAGGGGGTGCGGGCACGACCTACCGGCAAATGGCGATGCAGCAGGCGCAAGACATGGCGGATCGTATTCGGGCCAATCCTGCGGCGGTGTATCTCTCTACAAACGGCATGAATAACTATGCTGGAGTAATCCCAAATGCAACGCCTACAACGCCGTCACCGGACTGCCGGGTAGCGAGCTGCTCGGCGATTCAGCTCGCTCAATACGACATTTTTCAATGGCATGTGGCTAACAACTCCTTGCTCCCTGGAGATCACAATAAGGCGGGAGGCTATATTGTCAGCACACCTCTACTCGATCCTGCGGGGACACCCATCCCATTAGCGCCCGGTTTGCCAGGGCGTTTACGCTTCACAATCACCCTGCGCTGGGACGGCGATAACACCGGCAGTACCAGCGTCGGCACCACGCCCACGGATTGCGCCGCTGTTACGGCGAAAGATTTACGCTGCTACTCGCAGGTGATCGATCTATGAAATATAAGGTCAATACGCGACGCTATCAGGCCGGGCTCACGATTGTTGAGTTGATGGTGTCATTGGCTATCGGACTGATTCTGATGGGTGGCATGGTGCAGATCTTTGCAACCAACAAAAATGCCTATCGCTATAACAGTTCCATTGCCGAGGTGCAGAACAACGGAGCCTATGCGCTGGAATTCGTGGTCAATCAGATAGCACAAATCGGCTACGTGCCTATCTGGACGGGATTTCAAGCGGGTAACGGCAACGGAAGGATTGGGATGGAGAAATGGGCTTACGTTAACACGGCCCCTGTCGTTGGCTTTGAAGGCGGTGGGGATGCCAGTGACTCGATACTTATTAACACGTTCGTAGATCCCGCCGATCCTGCGCCCGTGGATTGCGTGGGGACTCCCGTTGTATTTCCTGGTGCATTT
>CAZHHW010000132.1:0-8101 GCA_964532385.1 uncultured Gammaproteobacteria bacterium
GCTTGCACACCCCCATCCGGCAACTGCTCCTGCGTTGCTCTAACTTCCGCCATCCATGGCGGTCGCCAGCCTTCCCCCTTGCAGGGGGAAGGAGCTCTGATCATTGCGTTACACTACTTACGCAACATTTAAGTTCGATCAAGAACGACTCACTTCATTAGGTCTCTTTCTAAATGTTCATTGCCGATAACCTTGCCGAGCTGCACCGTATATTGACAATTTGGAACAACCAGGGCGACAGCATCGCGTTAGTGCCGACCATGGGTAACTTGCACGCCGGGCATCTCCGCCTGGTGCACGAAGCGCGCAAATGTGCCAAGCGCGTGGTCGTCAGCATTTTCGTGAATCCGCTGCAATTTAATGATCCCAACGACTTCGCTCGTTACCCGCGCACCTTCGCCGAGGATCAAGTCAAGCTCGCTTCTGCCAAAGCCGATTTATTGTTTATACCTGGCGCCGAAGAAATTTATCCGTCCGGTGACGTGACACGTGTGCACGTGCCGGGTTTGTCTGAGATTTTATGCGGCGAATTCCGGCCCGGGCATTTCATCGGCGTCACCACCGTGGTCAATAAATTATTCAACATGGTGCAACCGGATGTCGCGCTGTTCGGCCTGAAGGATTTTCAGCAGTTCACCATCATTCACCGCATGCTGCTCGACTTGCACATGCCGGTCGAACTCGTCGGTATCGAAACCGTGCGCGAAACCGACGGTTTGGCGATGAGTTCGCGCAACAGTCTGTTATCGGCGGACGAACGTCAACGCGCCCCGGCGATGTATCGCGCGTTGTGTGCGGTGCGTGATGCAGTGTTGAAGGGTGAAGTTGAAATCGCCACGCTCGAACAGCGTGGCATGCAAGCGCTCGAAGAAGCAGGATTCAAACCCGAATATTTCACGCTGCGCCGCGCGGAGTCTTTGCAACCAGACGATGGCTCAGTACAAGAACTGGTGATACTGGCCGCGGCTTGGCTTGGCAATACTCGTCTCATCGACAACGTGACGGTCAGTCGTTCTGTAGCTAAAACCAGCGAGGAATGAGAGTTAAGCAGAATTCCATGACCAGCATGCAGCAAACTCAAATCATTGAACTGGAGGAACGGCTCAGACAGGCGATGCTGCGTTCTGATGTGAGTGTTCTGGATGAACTGATTGCGCCCGAGCTTATTTTTACAAGTCATCTCGGACTACGGGTTAGCAAACAAGACGATCTTGCTTTTCATAAATCCGGCGCACTCCGATTGCAAGAATTTACGGCTTCAGAACAGCAGATTCAGCTGAATAATGGCTTCGCGGTTGTGTCTGTTTTGATGCACTTGCTCGGCACCTACGAGAGCATGCCGATTGACTTCAGCATTCGATACACGCGTGTTTGGTCAACATCTTTGAACGGGGCGATACAAGTTTTCGCGGGTCACGCCAGTGCTGTCCCTTCAAATTAACTACGGGCACTACAGAAAGATAACCGTGTCGTTCCCGCGGAAGCGGGAATCCAGTATTTCAGTCGATTCTGGATGCCCGCCTGCGCGGGCATGACGGAAACTTGAAGCTTGAATCGGGTCAGTTACGGCCTTTCCGCATACTGCGGATGTGAATCGCAAATTTCAAACCATTCCGATTTCGACGCGACAAACACATGCGCCATCGGCGTCGCTGGGAGTTTTGTATCCAGCGTGCCGATGCGCAAACGTAACAGCTCCGGTGCGTTTTCGCGTTTGGTAAACAGCGGTGAGCCGCAGTCTTGACAAAAATATCGGCCAACACCTGGCGCCGAGTCAAAATGCTTAACGGCATGCTCGCCGGCGAGAAATTTAAAATCTTCGGTGCGCACCAGGGTGAGTGCCGCAAAGGCGGAGCCGGTGGCTTTGCGGCAGCGTGAGCAATGGCAGAGCAAAATCTGGCTGATTTCCGCGTTGACCTGGTATTGCACCGTGCCGCACAAACAGCTGCCATTGATCATGACCTGCTCCTTTCGTTACTTATTCCTTTACAGCGGCTGGTTCCGGCATCGCCATCGCGGTGATGTGGTAGCCCGCGTCGACGTACAGAATTTCACCGGTGATGCCGCTGGCAAGATCAGAGCACAGGAAGGCGCTGACGTTGCCGACTTCTTCAATGGTGACGTTGCGGCGTAACGGCGAATTGCGTGCGCCGTAGTCGAGCAGTTTGCGGAAATCGGTAATGCCTGACGCAGCCAAGGTACGGATCGGTCCGGCAGAGACGGCATTCACGCGTGTGCCTTCGGGCCCAAGACATTGCGCCATGTAGCGCACGTTGGCTTCGAGGCTGGCTTTGGCCGGGCCCATCACGTTGTAATTCGGTACGGCGCGTTCGGCGCCCAAGTAACTCAATGTCAACAACGAGCCGTTGCGGCCCTGCATCATCGCGCGGCCCGCTTTGGCGAGCGCGACGAAGCTGTACGAGCTGATGTCGTGCGCCAGTTGCGAACCGGCGCGCGTCGCGTGCTCGACATAATCGCCTTCCAGTTCTTCGCGCGGTGCAAACGCGGCCGAATGCACGATAATGTCAAGACCATCCCAGTGTTGTTTCAATCCGGCGAACACGGCGGCGATTTGTTCGTCGCTGGCCAAGTCGCAGGGCAGGGTGAGGGTGGAGCCGCATTCCTTGGCGAAACCTTCCACGCGCTCTTTGAGTTTGTCGTTCTGGTAGGTGAAGGCCAGTTCCGCGCCTTCGCGATGCATCGCGTGGGCGATACCCCAGGCGATCGAGCGATTGCTGGCGATACCGACGATCAGTGCACGTTTGCCTTGCATGAACCCCATGGTGTGCTCTCCTTCAAAAATGAACGCTCATTGTAGAGAACGCGCCATCAATTGGAAATCGGCATCGATTTGAGAGTGGCGAGGATTTGCCTTGCGCATTCCACGCCGCTGCGCACCGCGCCTTCCAGCGTTGCCGGGTAGCCGGTGCTCGTGTAGTCCCCCGCCAGCCACAAACCGCGCACCGGTGTGGCATTCGACGGGCGCAACGCATTGATGCCGACGCGACACGCAAACGTCGCACGTTTTTCGCGGATGACCATGGAGCTATAAGGGGCGGGCCACGCCGGATAGCAGCGCGCGATTTCGTCGCGCACACGTTGGGTGAGTTCCTCGTTGCTCAAATCCATGTGCGAACCGCGCGCGCTGATCACCGCGGCCATCAAGCCGGGTTGATCGCAATGCGCGCGGTCGATCAGCCACTGCGTCAGCGTGCCGGTGAAGCCGACCATGTCGGCGTTTAACGTCACATGCGCGGCGTAGCGCAAGTACACCGTGCAGATCGGTTCGTAATGGAATTGCTCAAGCTTGTGCGCAATGGTTTGTAACAACGCATGGGGTGCGAGCAAACGCGCTGTCGCATAAGCGGGTGCGGCAAGTACCACGTGATGACTGATATGGGTATGTTGCGCTCCGGCCACAGCTTCAATAGCGCCATCCGCGATATGTAAATCCGTGACACGCTCACCCAGAATCACCCGGCCGCCGTGTTGCTCAATGAATTCCAGCGCGGGTGCCGGAAACGTTTGACCCAAATCCGTCGCGGCAAACAACAAATCGCTGTCGGCACGCCGTCGCGCAAACGCATCACGCAGCACGGTTAGAAATACCTGCGCGGATGCTTCATTGATCGGCGTATTCAGCGTTGCCAGACACAGCGGTTCCCACAGGCATTCAATCAAGCGCGGGGTTTGGCGATGTTGTGCGAGCAATTGCGCCAAGCTGATGTCCTGCGCAAGTTGAAACCGCCGCAACGCCAGCGCAACGCAAAATTGCAAAGCACCGCGCCGTTCGTGCGCATTGATGCCGCGTGCGTTGAGCAACGCGGCGACCAGATGCAGCGGCGCGGGCAGAGCAGGTGCGGTGAGCGAAAATTCCGCGGCGGGAGTATGCATACGCAATTGCAGACACCGCCGCACCGGCGCCGGTGCGTGGACCAACGACAGCAAGCGCAAGGTTTCGCGGTAGGCACCGATCATCAAATGCTGTCCGTTGTCGACGCGCTCGGCATCAAACGCGACACAGCGCGCGCGTCCGCCCAGTTGCCGCGCGGCTTCGATCAGCGTGACGGGTACGCCGTGTTGACATAATTCAACGGCGGTCGCAAGCCCCGCCCAGCCGCCGCCGACAATGGTGACATTTGTCATTCTGGACAGGCCGGCATGCGTGAGCGGAGCGCGGGCGTCCCGCCCGCAATTTGCGGCCGGGACGGCCGCGCACCCATTATCCCGCGGCGTTGCCGAAGATGGGGAGCGATCATAAGAACTACCCTGCCTTTAGTCCCGCAAGATACCGCCGCTTCTCGCGCCGCGCCGCCGACCATGCAATCCAGAACTTGCGCAAGGCCGGCAAGCGCGCGCGCCGTTCCAGCACATGAAAACCATCGCGTTCGATCGTGTCGAGCGTGGCTAAATACACTGCCGCCATGATAAGGCCGCTGCGTTGCTTGTAACGGTCGGCTTCAGGCAGCGTGGCGAAAGCGCGTTGATAATAGTCGCGTGCGCGTTGAGCCTGGAAACGCAGCAATGCGATCAAGGCATCGCTGCTGTGCTTCGCATGCAAGTCCGTGATATTGACATTAAAGCGCGCGAGCTCGTCGCGAGGCAGATACACGCGGTTACGTGCCGCGTCCTCGCGCACGTCGCGAATGATATTGGTGAGTTGAAAAGCCAGGCCGAGGTTTTCGGCATATTCCAGCGTGCGCGGGTCGTCGTAACCAAAGATATGCGCCGCGAGAATGCCGACCACACCCGCCACGCGATGACAATACATGCGCAATTCATCGAACGATGCATAGCCGGCATGATCGAGGTCCATGGCCATGCCGTCGATAATGTCAAGCAGGTGCGCGCGCGGCAGTTTGAAATGGAGAATGTGCGCGGCCAATGCACGCGTGACCGGATGTTGCGGCACGCCGTCATAGGCGCGCGCAATCTCGTCGCGCCACCACGCAAGCTTGATACGCGCGACCGCAATATCCCGCGCTTCATCGACGATGTCGTCGACCTCGCGGCAAAACGCGTACAGCGCGGTGATCGCGCGGCGTTGCTCGTCGGGCAAAAACAGAAAGCTGTAATAAAAGCTCGATCCGCTTTTGGCCGCACGTTGTTCGCAGTATTGATCGGGGGTCATGGCTTATTCAGAGCATTAAATAGCGCAATTTCCGATGCGGCATGCGCCGATATATCTAGACTTGACTTTTATTTTCATGATGGCTGTGGGCCGTCATAACCCTCAATGAGAATGATATCGATGGTAGACACGGATTGTCGAAGTTTGATCGCTTGTTGATATTCTGCCGAGTGGTAACACTCAAGAGCCGCTTCATAGCTGGGGAACTCTATTACTCCGTTGCGAGGACGACTCGTCCCTTCTGGATTCTCGAAGCGACCGCCGCGCACAAGAATACGGGCTCCATATTTCTTTTGGGGAGCGACGATAGCCGCCAGGTAAGCTTTGTATTGCTCTTGGTCGGTAACGTCAACGCGTACTATCCAGTAGCCCTTTGGCATGACTCTCTCCTGCGGTAATTGATACTTTGTTTATTGATGCCTAAAACGCAGAGCACAGGGAATGATCGGATTACTTTGTCAATTGCTTTTAACAACTGCCTTCCAGAATATCGCCAGCCAATCTGTCCGCCTCAGACGCGGGCGCGCGAATACCGTATCGCGGCGTTGTTGCAAGCGGTCTAGAACCCGCAGGCCGCCATGTATCACCAAGCGTAATTCGAAGCCGATGCGGCCGCGCAGCGTATTGCCGAGCGGTGCGCCGCTGAGCATCATAGTGCGCGCCCGCTCGATTTGATAGTCGAGCAGCGCGCGCAGCGGTACGCTGTCGCGATGCAGGCGCAGGTCGTCTTCGGTGACGGAAAAACGCGCCAGTTCGTCGAGCGGAATGTAGATGCGGTCGTTCTCGTCGATGTCTTGTGCGAGATCCTGATAGAAGTTGATCAGTTGCAATGCAGTGCACACTGCGTCGGATTGTTGCAGATTGAGCGGAGTCGCCGCGCCGTACAGATGCAGCAGCAGCCGCCCGACCGGATTGGCCGAGTGTCGACAATAATCCAGCAGTGCGGCGAAATTTGCATAGCGTGATGTGGTGACGTCGGAGCGAAACGCATGCAGCAGATCGTGGAATAATTGCGGCGGCAAAGCGTGCCGGGAGATGACGTCGCGCAGCGCGATGAACACCGGATCGGCGGATGTTGCGCCATTGAGGGTGGCATCGAGTTGCGCGCGGTATTGGTCCAGCAATGCCAGGCGTTGGGCAGGAGTGTGTTCGCCTTCATCGGCGTAGTCGTCGGCGGTGCGCGCGAACGCGTAGATGACGGCGATGGGTTCACGCAAATGTCGCGGTAGCAAACGCGACGCGACCGGGAAATTCTCATAGTGCGAGGCAGCCAGTGCAAGGCAATGGCGGTAAGCGGCTTTCAAGTTTGAATTTCGCATGATCGTGCCGTTAACACTTTGCCGCAGGAAACCGCATCGGCATAATCACGCACGCTAAAATTACGGGACAGGGCTTCATGAAATTTATTCGAACATTGTTGTTGGGCATGATCATCGGCGGCGCATTCGGCATGTGGTGGGGCGTCAACATCGGCAAAGGCCAGCCGTTTTACGCGAATCCGTTTAAAAATATGCAAGACCGCGCGAAGGATAAAGCCAACTCGATCATCGACAGCACGCGGGGTATTTTCAAGTAACTAAAAAGCAACCCCCCCGTCCGCTGCGCGTCCATCCCTCCTCGAAAATGAGGAGGGGAGTTTCTGTTTTTTTCCTCCCCACCTTATTTTCAAGGCCGCTCTCGCGCATCCATGCGCTCCGCGGCACTTGCACATCCATGTGTGGCGGAGGGGTGGGCGGGTTGGCGTACCACCCGCGACCCAAATCAATGCGCCCCCGGTGGCGGCAATTTTTCCGCTGCGCTTTCCACCTCCCGCGCGGTTTTCTCGATCTGCTCCATATTTTGTAATTCGGCTTTTGGTGTGATGCCAAGCTCGGTGAACTTGCGCGCCGCAGGCAACACGCGTGCATCGAACGAACCGACGGCTTTGTTGAATGCGGCCACGCCGCTGTCGAGACTTTTGCCGACGCGCGCGAAGGCCTCGGTGAACGTCACCAGCCGGTTGTAAAGCTCCTCGCCCATGCCGCGAATCTGTTCGGCGTTGGCGGCAAGCGCCTCTTGTTTCCAACCGTAGGCGACCGCTCGCAGCAGCGCGACGAAGCTGGTGGGCGTGGCGAGAATCACTTTTTGACGCAAGGCATCTTCCAGCAACGCGCGATCCTGGTCGAGCGCCGCGCTTAAAAATTGTTCGCCGGGAATAAACAGCACCACGAAGTCGGGTGAATTCTTGAACTGGCTCCAATACGCTTTGCTGGCGAGTTCTTTCACGCGTTCGCGCACCTTGCGCGCATGGCGCTGATATTCGAGCGCGCGCGTGGCGTCATCCGGTGCTTCAACCGCGCTTAAATAAGCATCGAGCGGCGTTTTGGCGTCGACGATGATTTCGCGCCCGTCGGGCATGCGCACGATCATGTCGGGACGCAGTGCGCCGTCGGCTGTCATGACCTGCTCCTGTTCGTAAAAATCACAGTACTGCACCATGCCCGCGAGTTCGGCGAGCCGCTTCAAGGTCATCTCGCCCCATTGACCGCGCACCTCGGGGCGCCGCAAAGCCTGTACCAGATTGCGCGTCTCACCCTGGAGCTGCTGCTGGGTTTGCGCCATTAATTCCAGATGTTTGGTCAGTGAGCCGTAAGCCTCTTTACGTTCGTGTTCGATCTGGCGCAACTGGGCATCGGTTTTTTCCAAGGTTTCTTTCACCGGCTTGAGCATGGCTTCGATGGATTTTTCTTTATGCTCGAGTTCGCTTTGCGCCTTGATCTGGAACTGCTTCAGATTTTCCTGCGCGAGATGCAAAAAACTTTCGTTGTTTTTCGCTAGGGCATCGCCAGCCAGCGATGCGAAGGTACCGATCAGTTGGTCGCGATTCTTGGCTTCCGCTTGCTGTCTTTCGGCGGCGGCGCGGCGTTCGAAGTCCAGCGTGGTGCTGAGCGTGACATTTTGTTCGCGCAGCGCGGCGATGCGGCGTTGCGT
>CAZHHW010000133.1:0-6888 GCA_964532385.1 uncultured Gammaproteobacteria bacterium
ATCCGCACGGGCATTTCCTGCTGGCGGTGGCCGACCGCGAACGCCTGGTGCGCGTGCTGCGGTACGTGCTGGACGAGAGCGAATTCCTTTCGCCCCACGGCGTCCGCTCCTTGTCGCGCGTGCATCTCGATCGTCCGTTCGAATTCTTCGCCGGCGCCGAACGCCACGGCGTCGGCTACACGCCCGGCGAATCCGACTCCGGCGTGTTCGGCGGCAATTCGAACTGGCGCGGACCGGTCTGGTTTCCGATGAACTATCTCATCATCAACGCGCTGCATCGCTTTGCTGAATTTTACGGCGACGATTATCGGATGGAATGCCCCACCGGCTCCGGCCAGATGCGCAGCCTGCGCGAAATCTCCGACGAATTGACACGGCGTCTGGCCAAACTGTTTCGTGTCAATAATCAGAACCGCATTCCCGCATTAGGCAACAACGAAAAACTCAACACCGATCCCCATTTCCGCGAGCATCATTTATTTTACGAGTATTTTCACGGCGACACCGGCCAGGGTCTGGGCGCGTCGCATCAAACCGGCTGGACCGCGCTGATCGCTAAATTGCTCAACGGCTGAAGACGCGGCGGCCGGACGGATACGCGGATTTTTGTGACCGAACAAAAATATCGTCTGGCGATCGCACGGCGAATGCTCACAATCGCCACTGCGAACAGTGGCGTTGTATCTGCGGGTCCACATCTATTCAGCCTGAAAACAAGGAGCTTGCGATGCGTTTGATTCTTCTGGGTGCCCCCGGTGCGGGCAAAGGTACGGTGGCCAAGCTGCTCACACAGCTCGATGGCTCGGTGCAAATCTCAACCGGTGACATTCTGCGCGGCGCCGTGCAAGCCGGAAGCGAGCTGGGCAAAAAAGCCAAGGAGTACATGGATCGCGGCGATCTGGTGCCCGACGATCTGATTCTGGGCATCATGGAAAAACGCTTCTTGGAACCCGACTGCAAAAAAGGTTTTCTGCTCGACGGCTTCCCTCGCACCATTCCGCAAGCCGAAGCGCTGAACAAAATGCTCGCGCGGCTCAATATCAAACTAGATATGGCCGTGAATCTAGAAGTGCCACGTGAAGTCATTTTAGACCGCTTAAGCACACGCCGCACCTGCGTCAATCCCAAATGCCAGGCGATATACAACGTAAAAAGCATGCCGCCCAAGATTCCCGGCAAATGTGACAAATGCGGCAGCGACATCGTGCAACGCGCCGACGAAACCGAAGCCGCCATCAGCAAACGCCTCGACATCTACAACGAAAAAACCGCGCCCTTAATCGGCTTCTACAAGAAGGAAGGATTGCTGTTCGATGTCAACGCGACGTCCAGCGACACGGTGGTGAATGCGATCAAGCGGAAGCTCGACGGAAAATAGTTGCCTATCCACAAGCGGTGGGCGCTGCCCACCCTACAATCTAATTCGTAGTTGTAGGGTGGGCATCGCCCACCCCTAACTTCCCGAACGCTTCAGGTATTGTTCATACGCGCGGTTGCACATTAAGGTCAGCTTCGTTTTGGCCTGCGCAAATGCGTCATTTAGAACTCTTCACTACACTGCTCGCATTATTCTGTATCGCTTGCACAACCATGCAGCCTGTGGCCGATCCGAATTTTTCAGCCACTCTCGACCAGTACATCGCAACTCACCCGGCACGACAACCGGCGTTACTGGCGGCACTAGAAAATCCCACTCTGTGGGTTAATTTAAGCTACAAGGAATTGACTCTGGTAACCGGTCGGCACAATCGTTGGGATGGTTATACGCCGCAACGATTCTGGGGCGACAGATTTTATATCGATGCTCGCTACGCCGAGCAATGCCGCTCACTCGATGGCGTCATGTTTTTTCATTCTCATGTCGTTGTCATACAGTCGTGCAAAGTTGTTGCGACGTTCATCACGTCGACGCGCACACTACGCATACAACAATTTCTGCTTACCGAACCCGACTTAACCATTACTGCGGCGCGCGCGATGCTGGAGCGGCGCATCACAGAAGGCATGACGGCCAATGAAATAAAACAGCTCTACCCTGGACTTAGAATTCCGGAAACGGCGCGTTGCGATGGAAAACCAATTGGAGTCTGCACAGTTGCGTGTAACTTTTGTGAAGTCACCTTATTAATCGACGGATTTCACTACAACCTGGATAATATCGGCATTATCGGCGTGCCTCGCCTTAGGTACTCAAATCCTTCAGCACCTCTCGCACCAAGCTATTAACGAAGCGAACAATTTAAACTTCGCACACCACACCCAGACTAACGGCGAACCAGCATTGCGGATCAGTCCAGGTATTTTCAATGTCGAACCCGCAACTGCGCAGCATGTTTTCCAAACGTTCGAGCGTGTATTTATAGCTGTTTTCAGTGTGAATGCGTTCGCCCTGGCGGAATGTGAAAGTCTGGTCGAAGGCTTTAATCCGGACACGCTGCGGGTGCTTGCTTTCCAGGTGCATTTCAATCCGCGCCGCTTCCTCGTTCCATAGGGCCACGTGTTGAAATTCAGCGGGTTCGAAATTTCCGCCCAGTTCGTGGTTGATGCGGGTGAGCAGATTCTTGTTGAAGGCGGCTGTGACTCCGGCGCGGTCGTTATAGGCCGCGAGCAAAATATCGCGGTCTTTGACCAGATCCACGCCGAGCAATAAATGATCGCCCGGCGACAAATGCGCCGCGATGTTTTTCAGCAACGCACAGGCTTCGTGCTGTTCGAGGTTCCCGATGCTTGAACCGATGTACAACACCAGACGCGGCGCCGGTGTCGCGGCGAGGAACGACAGATTTTCAAAATCCCCGGCATGTGGATAAACATCGACGCCGGGCAATTCAGCATTCAATTCGCTTTTTGCCTGACACAAAGCGGCAGGCGATACATCCAGCGGAAAGTAACTTACGCTGGCCTGCCGGCGCAGCAATGCACGCAACAGGATGCGCGTCTTGGTCGCACTCCCGGCACCCAGTTCGCTGACGGAAACATCGCGGCCAAGGCGGGAGCAAATCTCCTCCGCATGAGTTTTGAAAATCGCGGCCTCCGTGCGCGTTGGATAATACTCGGGCAGGCCGGTGATCTGTTCGAACAGCGCGGAGCCGGTGGCGTCATAAAACAGTTTGGGCGGCAGTGCTTTGGGGACGCGCGTCAGGCCGTTTAACACCTCGGCAAAGATGCCGGATAAATGTTCTTGTTCAATTGCAATCATGGGCTAACCTGATTCCGGAAAATTGCCAGCGCGCCTGCGGCTTGAAAAAATTGCGGTACGATGCCCGCATGTGCGACCGCGGCGTGGCGCACGAGCCGCCGCGTAATACCATTTGGTTGCACATGAATTTACCGTTGTACTCGCCGATGGGTCCCGCCATCGGGCGATAACCCGGATATGCGGTGTACGGGCTCGCCGTCCACTCCCAGGTATCGCCGAACATTTGCTGCAAGGAGGCGCCGGGACGCGCCGCAACCGGATGATAGGTTCTGTTCTCGACAAAATTACCTTGCATCTCAACACCGCGTGCCGCGGCTTCCCATTCGAATTCGGCCGGTAAACGGGCACCTGCCCAGCGGGCGAAGGCGTCGGCTTCGTAGAAGCTGACGTGGCATACCGGTTCGTCGAGATTCAGCGGCAAGCGGCCGTGGCAGGTGAATTCCGTCCAGGCGTCATTCTCCCGCTGCCAATAAAGAGGCGCGGTCCAGCCATGGGCTTGAATGTGGTCCCACGCATCCGACAACCACAATTCCGCACGTTGATAACCGCCCGCTTCCATGAACTCCAGGTATTCGGCATTGGTCGTCAGGCGCGAAGCCAGGCGAAACGGCTGGAGATAAGCGCGGTGGCGCGGCAATTCGTTATCGAAGGCAAAGCCATTATTGTCATGACCTGCCTCATAACTTCTTGCATCGAAATCTATCCATGCCAATGGCGGTGAAGCCGCCGCTTCAGACTGATCGCAGCGTGCGGGCTGATAGCTGGGCAGCAAGGGATTGGTCCAGAACGCATGTTTGATGTCGGTGATGATCAGCTCTTGATGTTGCTGCTCATGATTCATCCCCAGCTCGAGTAATTGCACAACTTCAGTGCCAATCTCGTTCTTGAACAAGGTGTGGATATGCTCATCGACATGCGCGCGGTAGCGGAGAATTTCCGCCAGCCCCGGACGCGAGAACGCGCCGCGAATGGCGCGATCGGGATGGCCGCCAAGCTGTTTGTAATAGGAGTTGAATAAAAATGTATAGCTCGGGTTAAATGGGACGTAACCCTGCACGTGCGGAATTAAAATAAAATTTTCAAAGAACCACGTGGTGTGCGCCAGGTGCCATTTGGTCGGGCTGGCATCCGGCATCGATTGAATCATCTGGTCCTCGGCCGTCAACGGCGCGGCGAGGCTCAAGCTCTGTGAACGTATTGCAGAATAACCTTGCAGCATTTTGTGCTGCCTCTGTAACACGGCGGGTTCGCGGACCATGACCGAAGGACGGCTCATGTTATGGTGCTCCTCTTTATAAAATACGCCGCAATTTTTTCCGTAATGCGTTGCGAGTGAGAATATAACAGTTGGAGATTTTCGAATTCTTAAGCTATGCGGTGTTGCGCGGGGTCGATGTTTCGTAACCCTGGCCCACTGAATTTAACCCATGATGATTATGTATTCTTCCTGCCCAAGCTAAAAATTGTATGTACGCTGACCGACTGTGCATGAGCCAAGAACTGCTGATCCATACATGAATTGCGAAGTGAAACCTTTAATTAGTCAATACACCCCTGCATTGGGGTCAGGGCGTGTTTAATGGCGTCGTGGCGCTGTAAGTCACGCGATAAATGATGCCCTGCGAGTCGTCGCTGATCAGCAGCGCCCCGTCCTTGGCGACCGCGATGCCCGCCGGCCGTCCGGATTGCTTGCTGCCATCACTGTTCAAAAAACCCGTCAGAAAATCCTCGAAGGCAACCGCTTTCCCGTTTTGAAACCGCACCCGCACGACCTTGTAACCGGTCGCGGGCTTGCGATTCCAGGAGCCGTGCAGCGTGACAAATGCATCGTTGCGGTACTCGGCGGGAAACTGGCTGCCGGTATAAAAGGCAAGCGCAATGGGCGCACTGTGCGCCTGATACATCAGCACGGGCGGTTCGGACTTGGCGCAATGTTCTTGCTTAGTGCCGTGTTGCGGAGCATCGGCCAGCGTATCGATCACCTTGTTGCTATGGCAAAACGGCCAGCCGTAGTCCGCGCCTTGCACCAGCCGGTTGAGTTCCTCGGGCGGCAGATCATCGCCGCGCTGATCCGAGCCATGGTCCATGCCCCATAACTCGCGAGTCTGCGGATGCCAGCCGAAACCCATCGTATTGCGCAGTCCTTTTGCAAACACCGTGCGGCCGGTGCCATCGGCTTTTGAGCGCAACAACGTGGCATGTTCCGGGTTTGATTCCTCGCAGTTATTACAGGTGCTTCCGACCGAAATATAAAGCTGTCCCTCATCGTCGAAACCCAGCGTGCGGCGCGCATGCTGACCGCCCTCCGGCAATTCCGCGCCGATCTTTTGCAGCTCTTGCACGACGCTCTCGGGGTAGAGTGCGCCACGATAAAGTTGCCGCGGCGTCGCAAGATAAATTTGCCCGGACCGCAGCGCGATACCATGTACCTCCTGCAAATCCTGCACGATATCTTTCTGAATTTCGGCCACACCATCGCCGTTTTTATCTTGCAGCGCAGTGACTTTGCCATCCGCCGGCCGCGTGACAAGCACCGCGCCCTCGCCGTTCACCGCCAGCATGCGCGCGTTGCCCAGGCCTTTGGCAAAAACATTAATCTGAAATCCCGGCGGCAATTTCAGGGCGCGCATCCGTGGCTCGCTCATGACCTCTTTTTGCGGGCTAAAGCTGTGAGTGGTTGCTGCCTCCGATGCGACGCTGTGCGCGAGCATGGCCGGGAACACGAAGGCAATCGGAATTAACCATCTCAATACCACCGCATTAATTTTCATGCAGGCTCTGGGTGATTCGTTTGCAGGGTACAAAATTAAACGAATCCGTGAGCTGAGTATGTACGAGGACATACGCAGGTTTTTACTACAAAAGGTGGGCGGTGCCTACCCTACGAACGGCATGACTTTGAAATCCGCTTGCTCGCAAATCTGGTGCCCTCAATTTTGTAGGGTGGGCACCGCCCACCACTCACTCCCCGAACCCCGCCATGTCCGTTTCGTCAAACACCCCACCCCAATCCGGCGGATACATCCCGCGTGCGACAAAATTATGAAACGTTGAATGCGGCCAATCACTCACGCTGTGCACCAAGCCATGTTTAACCGGGTTGTAATGGATGTAATCCGCACGCTTTTCAAAATCCCTATCGTCGCGAATCTGATGTTCCCAATAGCGCCGTTGCCAGATTGTACTTTCACGCTTGCGTTGCTTTGATGCATTCATGCGGAGCGGGTCGTGATAATTTTCTTTTACCTGCTTGGTAAATTTTGCTTTGATCAGGCCCCAGCGCTTTGAATAATCTGCATCATCTTCCGGCAAAGTCCAAATTGTGTGTGCATGGTCTGGCAGCAGTACCCACGCGTCGATATCGAATGGGTATTGTGCACGGGTTTCTTCAATCGCGGTACGTAGCGCACTGCGTGCCTCGGGATCGGTCAATATTGGGCGCCGTTGATGGGTGACAACCGTGAAGAAGAATGTTCCACCGTTAACTTGCGCGCGCCGGTAGTTGGACATCGTGGTTGCGACTCAACGGCAACAGGTGGGCGGTGCCCACCCTACCGGCGCCAGGTAGTTCCTTGCGGGCCGTCTTCGAGGATGATGCCGGCGGCTTTAAGCTCGTCGCGGATGCGGTCGGATTCTTTCCAGTTTTTGTTTTTGCGGGCGTCGAGGCGTTGGGTGATCAGTGCTTCGAT
>CAZHHW010000133.1:6988-8057 GCA_964532385.1 uncultured Gammaproteobacteria bacterium
TGCATCCACACGTTGACGAATTGGCAACCCGTGGCGCCTTCGCTTTGTGCGATTTCGTTTTCGTGATGCGGGAATTGCAAGTCCATGCCGCCGCCGTGCAGGTCAAAGTGATTGCCCAGGCATTTCGTCGCCATCGCGGAGCACTCAATGTGCCAGCCGGGACGGCCTTGGCCCCACGGTGAATCCCAGCTCGGTTCGCCGGGTTTGGCGGCTTTCCACAACACGAAGTCGAGCGGATCATCCTTGGCTTCGTCGACTTCCACGCGTGCGCCGGAGCGCAAATCCTCGGTGTGCTTGCCGGAGAGTTTTCCATAAGCGGAAAATTTGCTCACGTCGTAATACACGTCGTTATTTTTCGCCGGGTAGGCGTGCCCGTTCTTGACCAAGGTCTCGATCATCGCCACGATCTCGCCGATGTAAGCGGTCGCGCGCGGTTCCTGGTCCGGCGGCAACACGCCCAGCGCCACCGCATCTTTGTTCATCTCATCGATAAAGCGCTGCGTCAGCGCGCCGATCGACACGTCATTTTCATTTGCGCGCTTGATGATCTTGTCGTCGATGTCGGTGATGTTGCGCACGTAGGTCACTTGCTTATCGCCGTAAATCTTACGCAGGTAGCGCGCGACCACGTCGAACACCACCATCACGCGCGCGTGGCCGATGTGGCAGAAGTCGTATACCGTCATGCCGCACACATACATGCGGACATTGTTCGGATCAATCGGTGTGAAGGCTTCTTTTTTGCGCGTGAGATTATTGTGAATGTGCAGCATTGAAATTAAAAATCCCCCTCAAGAAAATGAAAACATTCCTCCCTTTAGTCGGGAAGAAATGATTTGACCCCGTTAATTGATCCTGACCCGACGAAGTTTGAAATCAATACTTGACTCCAAACTTGTTCAAGGGTGTAAACAAAGCATCCCTTCCCCCTTGCAGGGGGGAAGGTGAGGATGGGGGTGATGATAAAAACGTTGTGCTTGCACACCCCCATCCCAGCCTTCCCCCTTGCAGAGGGAAGGAGTACAGAGCGTATCAGTTTAACCCCGCACGGGCCGTTGCAGAACCACCC
>CAZHHW010000134.1:0-2766 GCA_964532385.1 uncultured Gammaproteobacteria bacterium
CGAACGGAAATTTCCCCCAGCTTCACTGCCCCACCCCCGACTGCTACTACTCCTGTCCCGTGTCCGGGTGCTCGCCGTTTTTCCCCGCGACAAGCTTATCGGCAGGGATCATCACGCGGCGGGAATCCTCATTCCCGGCGGATGGATTGCGAGCAACCAGCGTACGCTAATTTAACGTGCCGCTTCTTGTCAAGGAGACGCCGATTAAATTGCCATTGCCGTCATGCTCGCGCAAAGCCTGCCCTCGAACTGATCGGGAATGACGGCCGCTGAGCGTATTCGATTAAGCGGCGGTTCGATAAGGGAGTTATTCATTTTTGCTGGGAACGCGAGCGTCTCGCTCGCTGTTTTGCGGGCAGGATGCCCGCGGTCCCGGGGCAAAAGGAGAAATAGAGAGCTTTACTGAATAAAAATCGGCGGTTCCCCCAATGTCAGCAAGTTAAGTCTGCATAGGGAGCGCCGTGGGTTTTCTCCCCTCCTTATCTTCAAGGCCGCTCCTCCGAAGGCGACCGCCATGGATGGCGGAAGGTAGAGCAACGCAGGAGCAGTTGCCGGGGCGGGGTGGTTGTGGTGGGCGTGAAGGAATCTCCAACCGCAACCACCCCGTCCGCTGCGCGTCCACCCCTCCTCGAAAATGAGGAGGGGAGTTTGAACAGGCTCGCGCTTAACTTACTGACATTGGCGGTTCCCCCCTTAACACATTCAAGCAATTTGCTAGCGCACTTCGCACCCGCTCTGCAACTACCGCCTGCCTGCGTTTTATGGCAAGGTAGCGCTCGTTTAAAAAACGGGAAGTGATCATGACGGGTGTGTGCGGGTGGTTTGGCGGAGATGCGGTGCCGGAGGCGGCGCGGGTGCTGGCGCGCATGTCGCAAACCCTGGGCGGCGCCGGCGGAGCGAGCCATACGGCGCCGCACCGGGCGCTCTACCAGACCGCCCGCGCGCCGCTGCCGGTGCTGGAACAGCAGGGAATTTCCGTGGCGCTGTGCGGCCACGCGCGCTGGAAAGAGCCGGAGCTCGACACGCTGGCGAAAGAACGCGGGCCGCACGCGGCGCTGATCGAAGCCTACCGCCGCCACGGTGAATTTTTGCTCGATCACATCGACGGCCATTTTGCGCTGGCGGTGCTCGATCCCGAACGGCAGCGCGCGCTGCTGGCGGTCGACCGCATCGGCGCGCAGCCGATGAGTTACGCGCACACCCCGGACGGCGCGCTGGTGTTTGGTTCGACCACCGATGCCGTGCGCGAGCATCCGCAAGTGGCGGCGAAAGTCTCGCTGCAATCGCTGTACGACTACATTTATTTTCACATGATCCCCAGCCCCGCGACCGTGTATGCCGGAATCCACAAGCTGGAACCGGCGCAATGTCTGATGTTCGAAAACGGCAAAGCGCGCCTGCGTTTTTATTGGCAACCGGCGTTCGTGGAGTCCGGCGGCAAAAAATTCGGCGAGCTGCAGGACGAGTTTTTGAAAATCATGCGTGCCTCGGTCTCGCGCTGCGATCCGGATGAAAACACCGGCGCCTTCTTGAGCGGCGGCACCGACAGCTCCACGGTCTCGGGCATGCTCGCGGGCTTGCAGCCCAACGCCGCGCGCACCTATTCGATCGGCTTTAACGCCGCGGGCTACGACGAAATTTCTTACGCGCGGCTGGCGTCAAATCACTTTCACACTAAACAACACGAGTATTACGTCACGCCGCAGGATGTGGCCGACGCGATCCCCAACATCGCGCGCGCCTACGATGAGCCGTTCGGCAATTCTTCCGCGATCCCCACTTATTATTGCGCGCGCATGGCGCAGCAAGACGGCATGCGCGTGCTGCTGGCGGGCGACGGCGGCGACGAACTGTTCGGCGGCAACGCGCGCTATGCCAAGCAAAAAGTTTTTGACGTGTATCAGCGCATTCCCGCGGGCCTACGCAGCGGCATGGTGGAGCCCTTATTCGTGGGACTGCCGTTCAGCAAATGGCTGCCGCCCACGCGCAAAGTGCGCAGCTACATCGAGCAGGCGCGCGTGCCGATGCCCGAGCGCATGGAGAGTTACAACTTCCTGAGCCGCACCGATCCGCGCACGATTTTTCAGGCAGGCTTTCTGGATGCTGTCAACCCTGGGCACCCGTTGGCCTTGCTGCAAGAAGTTTATCGGCGCGCACCCTCGCCTTCGCTATTGAATCGCATGTTGTATCTGGACTGGAAATTCACGCTTGCCGACAACGACCTGCGCAAGGTCAATCGCATGTGCGCGCTAGCGGGCATCGAGGTGCGTTACCCGATGCTCGACGATGAGCTGGTCGCGTTTTCGGCGCGAGTCTCGCCGCAGCTCAAACTCAAGGGCCTTAAACTGCGATATTTTTTCAAGAAGTCGCTGGAGAATTTCCTGCCCCATGAAATTCTTAATAAGTCAAAACATGGCTTCGGGCTGCCGTTCGGCGAATGGCTCAAGACTTCGGCGCCGCTCCAAGAGGTGGTGTACAGCAGCCTGCAGGCGTTCAAGGAGCGCGGCATCGTGCGGCCGGAGTTCATCGACGAGCTGATCGCCACGCACCGCGGCGGTCACGCGGCCTATTACGGGACCATGCTGTGGGTATTCGCCTTCCTGGAGCAGTGGTTCCAGCAGCATAAAGTCGCGCCTTGATTGACGCCCTTGCGCGATCTCCCGTAGAATCCGGCCTCCACAGAATGGGCGATTAGCTCAGGGGTAGAGCACCGCTTTCACACGGCGGGGGCCAGTGGTTCGATCCCACTATCGCCCACCATTCCAT
>CAZHHW010000134.1:2866-7859 GCA_964532385.1 uncultured Gammaproteobacteria bacterium
AGGGGGAAGGAATATTTCTTTCTCCTTCACAGATACGTTTGCCGATGGGACATCGTTCGCATAAGAACGCGCCGCGATGGGACCGCGGGCTTCCAGCCCGCAAAAGCGGCCAAGATGGCCGCGTTCCCAACAGAGTCCTGCATTCCCGGCAATTCACTCCGCCAACAATTCCGGCGCCGCTTCCAAATAACTGCGTGCGATGCGCACGCCAAAACGCAGCGGTGTGGTATCCCACGGGGCGATGCGTGCGAGCTGGAAAGGATGCATGCCGCGCCGCGCCGCGCCCCACGCGGTGGACACCGCGGCGTTGAACCCGGCATGGCGCACCAGGGCCACATGCGCCGCCGCATAGTCGGTGCCCGGCCGGCCATTGGGATAAGCGAAGGTCGCCACCGGATCATCGAGCAGCTCCTGCAAACGGCGGCGGCTCTGCGTAATTTCAAGCTCCGCTTCCTGTGCGCTGGTGTGCGTCAGAATCGGATGATTCACGGTGTGCGCGCCGATCTCCATGCCGGAGGCATGCAGCGCGCGCAGTTGCGTGGTAGTCAGCATGAGATCGCGCGGTAATTCCTGCGCGGCTTGTGCGGCCAGGGCGGCGGTGAGCGCAACGCGTTCCTGCGCGGGACGGTATTTCACTTTACCCAGCACGGCTTTGACCGCCGCCAAACGCTGCGCCAGGGTCTCAAGTGGGTAATGGCCCAGGCCCAGGTTCTCCAGCGACAGGTCGGCACCCGGCGCGCGTGCGATGGTTTCGATCACGGTGTCGTTCCACATGCGGCCGCCGTCGAGAAATCCGGTGGCGATGAAAAACGTCGCATGCAGCCGGTATTTTTGCAGGATCGGCAAGGCCAGCAGCAGGTTGTCCGCGTAGCCGTCGTCGAAAGTGATGCTGACCGCGCGCGCGGGCAGCGTGCCTTCCTGCACGCGCCGCGCGGCTTCCGGAAACGGCAGCACATTGAAGTAACGCGCCAGCAGACGCATCTGCCAGTCGAAGGCGCGGGTGTCGACATCCCACGGGCGCAGCGGATCGGGCCGTGCCAGCACGCGGTGGTACATCAGGATCGCGAGGCGATTTTCAAAACCCAGCATACTTACTTGCGCTTGACGGCGACGAGCAGCGTGTAGGGCGTGGCGACATGCGCGAGCAGCCGCGCCAGCGGCACATGGCGAATCAGACCAAACGCCAGCGCGCCGCCAGCGCCGCGCCCGGCGGGGTCGGCGACGTCGAAGCGGTCGAACGATTCGAAGCCGCGCGCGGCCAGCACTTTGCGCAGGCCGAAAAACGTAAACCAGTTCACCGCCGGATATTTCGCATAATTGACCAGCTCGGGGCGGGTCGTGACCGCGAGGTGTTCATAGCGGCGCTTCATGAAGCCGGGATACCAGCTATACAACGGCAGATTGAATTCCTGCTGCACCGGACACAACGAGTTGTTGGTGCTTAAAAACAGCACCCCGCCCGGCTTCAACACGCGCGTGAATTCGCTGACGCACGGTTCCCACTCGCGCACGTGTTCGAGCAGCTCGGGCACCAGGCACACGTCCATGGAATTGTCCGCCCACGGCAGCTCGGTGGCGGTGCCGATGCGAAAATCGATCGCAAGTTTCGCATCGCGCGCGCGTTGCATGGCCAGCTCCACCAGCGGGCCATTAATGTCGAGTCCGTTTACTTTATGTCCGTCGCGCGCCCACATCATGCTTTGCGTGCCCGCGCCGCAGCCGATGTCCAGCACGTTCAGACTCGCTTGCGTCAAGCCGTGCGTGCGCGCGGTGCGCGACACCATGTCTTGAATGGCGGCGAAGCGCTGCACGGTTTCCGGCGTGGTGCTCTGCTCGGCGTAGTACTTGAAAAATTCCGCGCGCGAGCCGAAGCGGTCGTCCGGGCTGGCATCGGCTTTGTTATCTTGTTTTTGCATCACTGCTCACCTCATGAAACTGAGAACTGCGGAAAACTATCTCCGCGCATTTCGGTTCGATAAACATCCCTTCCTCCTTGCAGGGGGAAGGAGTTCAAATAATCGCGCCACACTGGTATGCAATATTCAATACTGCATCATTCTCAGGCGGCAGGAACCCCGCTTTAAAAATTGGAGCAGGGGATTTGTAGCGTGCGCTGTGCGCACGAACTACCCGCGCAGACGATGACAGCGCCTGTCATTGCACAACTATACTCACTTCCCCTCCATCGCCATCATGGCACCCCGCACCCATTTCGTGCGCGCAGCGCACGCTACACTTGCTGCTTCTAGAATGATGGATACTTTTTCAGCCTCGGCCAACCACCCCGTCCGCTTCGCGTCCACCCCTCCTTGAAAATAAGGAGGGGAGAAATTATGTTTTCGCGCTTAATTATTTAACGGCTTATAACACCATCAGGAGGCATCGCGGCACTGCGCGGGCCCGCCGGTTTTTCCTGCGCGATCGCTTTACGCACCATGTATTGCAAAATAATCATAAGTGCCATGATGTGATAAAAAAGGTCGTAATACGCGAGGCTCAAGAAGGCCCCGCCGGTCGCATAGCCCATCGCGCTGACTTGCAACATGCCCGCCAGATCGTGCGCCCACGACAACTCCGGGCGGTCGCGCGTATGCCGGATCACCCAGCGCCCGGTCAGTAACGTCATGGCGCCCAGGATCAAATAGAGCAACAATCCGGCAAACCCCTGGTCGCCGAGCACCTGAAAATAAATACTGTGCGCGGCGTGATGGTCCTCGGGATCGGGCGCGTACTTGTAGAACAATTCCTTGGTGAAGGCCTTGAAGCCGCCGCCGACCAGCGGACGATCCAGCGCCAGATTGTAGGCGAATACCCACGCGTTGATGCGGCCCATCGCAGAGGCATCTTTATCGTAGGTCTTGATGGTGTTCATGCGATCCCACCACGCTTGCGGCATCATCGCCAGCAGCGCCGGCACCAGCACCAGCATCGCCACAAACATACGCAACCGGTAGCGGCTTTTCCACGCAAGAAACACCGCCATGATGCTGCCCGCCAGCAATGCGCCGCGCGAAAACGAGGTGAGGATCGATACGGCGGTCAGAAGCATGGCCACGATCATGCCGCGGCGCACATACTTGTTTTTCGAAATGAGCTGCAAATAGCGCATCAACGGTAATGTCATGACCAGCGCCAATGCCAGGGCGTTGTTGTCTTCGATAAAGCTGCTTTCAGGTCCCCAGATGCGGTAATTGCCGCCGGTGGCCAGCGAAAATATTCCGCCCTTCACGCCATAAAATCCGAGCGACAAGACGATCACCCAGACCAAGGCATTGATGCGCTCGCGGCTGTTGATCACCAGCAGCGTGATGAGCACCATCAACATGGTTTTCATGGTGCGGTCCCATTCGTAAATCGCTTCGGTATGATTCAGTGCAAACAGCGTGGTGATGTTTAGCCAGATCACGAACACGATCCACGCGGCCAGGGTGCCGCACCATGGCATGGTCTTTTTTTCGGACGAGAAAACAATGCCCGCCAACGTCCCGATGGCGGTGACCGTGGAAAACGGAAAGCTGTACGCAAATCCATACGCCATGCGATGCGGATTCATGTAACCCAGCCACGACCACACCAGCACGCCGATATGCGGGCGCGACAGCATGAAAGGCACCGCGCCGAACACGATCATGGCGATGATGATGTCTCTCATGGCGGGTTCGACTTCACGCCGAGGGCGTAAAATAAAGCTTCAACGCGCTGTGCATTGCGATCCCAGGTGTATCCGCCTTGCTCGATGGTGGCGCGCGCGGCCTGCGCCAGACGCGCGCGCAGCGCGGGATCATCCGCCATGCGTTTGATCGCGGCGGTGAATGCCACAGGGTCGCCGGCTTTGAACAGCAAGGCATTCCGCTCGTGCGTAAGCACTTCGCGGATATTGGCTTTGTCGGGGGCCACCACCGGACGTGCCAGGGCAAGATATTCGAACAGCTTGAGCGGCGAGGCATAGTCGACCACGTCCGGCTGCAAGGCCACATCGAACGCGGCGACATACGCGGCGATCCGCTCGCGCTTGACGATACCGGTGATGGTGACCCGCTCGCTGACGTTCAATTCGCGTGCGCGCTGTTCGATGCCGGCGCGCGCCGGGCCGTCGCCGACCAACAGCAAATGGCGCGCGCCGCTGGGATCATCCGCGATTAAATCCACCACGCGTTCCAGCCCATGCCACTCGCGCACGAAGCCGGTGAATCCCAGCACCACGCGCCCCGACAGCCCAAGCTTGTGCTTGGCGGCTTCGCTATCCGGTATGCTGCCGAACTTGCCGTAGTCGATGCCGTTGTGAATCACCTCGATGCGCGCGCGCGGCACGCCCGCATCGCACACGCGTTGCGCCAGTACCTGGGTGACCGGCAGGGTTTTGTCAGCCCCGCGCCAGGTGAAGACTTCGGTCCAGCGCGCCAGACGCGGCAGTGCGATGCCGTGATATTTGCTGCGCTCCTCGAAAATCGGCGCGTTCACTTCCAGCAGCATCGGCAGCTTGTATTTGCGTTTGATCCAGACCCCGGCAGGCATGTAAAGATTGTAGCGTTCGTACAGGCAATCGGGCCGGTGCTCGCGCACCGCTTTGCGCAGCTTGAAGTAGGCGACCCACGCGTAGGCGAATTCCATCAACTCATAAATGAAACCCGGGATGCGTTTCTTCAGCCATGCGACGCCGCCGCCCTCGCCGCCGAACTCATCGCTGCCGGCCACCGCCGGGCCGACCATGACAATTTCGTGGCCACGCTTTTTCAGCGCATGCGTCAGCTCTTCGATGTGCACGAACTGGCCATCTTTCGACGCGATGCGGTGATGGTAAAGAATTTTCATTAAGTCATCCGAAACGTCAATGGCGAGTTATTCTTCATAGAGCTTGAATATTGCATTTCATTTATGACAACCAATGCCCCTTCCCCCTGCAAGGGGGAAAGCTGAGATGGGGGTGTGCAAGCACGCCGTTTACCACACTCACCCCCATCCTGCCCTTCCCCCTTGCAGGGGGAAGAGACGC
>CAZHHW010000135.1:0-7809 GCA_964532385.1 uncultured Gammaproteobacteria bacterium
AATAGAATTGACAATGAGGCGAAGCCGCCGTTAACTTCCCCGCTGTTTCTGTAACGAATTGGAAACCATGACGGACGAAAAAAAAATAACAAGCGAAGAGTCTCTGTCGTATGAACAGTTTTACGGACGTTTGAGTTCGCCGGCAGCCACTGACCTGATGTACGCCCGCGATGCGGTGGGGCGGACCGGGCTGGAAGTGTTGTGGCTGAAGTTGTCATTGCTCGCAGAGCTTATCGGTATTGCCCGCACGGCCCGGATCAATCTGAATCGCTGCAAAATTAAGCTGACGACCGCGACCCATCTGCCGCGACTGTGGAATTTCAGCGTTGAATCCGTTCGCGCCACAGATGCCTCGGTGCAGGTCGTGTTGCAAGAGATGGGTGTTTTCTGGTTTCGTACCTTACTGGCCAGTCCAGGCCAAACCGCTGCTGAAGTGGACGGGATACTCGAATCATTACTGGCGGCCTCCGGCGGCAATTCACATTCATTGATTGATGCGGCGCTGCATTCCCCGGCAATGCAGTCTAAAACAGTCCCTGCCGATCTATGGCAGCGTGCATTGCAAATTGGTTTAAGGCTGGCAACGCGGATTCCAGATTTCAGCTACTCATCGCACGCAGAAGACACACTCGATGCGGTATTGGGCCGGGTATGGATGGATAGCGAGGCGTTGCGCCTAAGGCTGCAAACGGCCTTATTTGTTGATCCACCGCGTATGGAGCAGGATTTAGGTGAGCTGCTGAGCGAGTTAATTCGCGATCCTGGTTGGCTCAATGCTCTGGGCGTTGCCAATGCAACGCAGGTTGAGCGCCCGAGTCCACCGCCGGTGATTGTGATTGAGCCCCCTGAAGACAATATGGAATCGACCATCATTATCAAACGCGGAGCTGCAATACCTTCGTCGCCGGCGCCGATAAAACCGGCTGCCGCAAGTCCTGCGCCGGCGCAACCTTCTGCCGCGCCCGCACAAGAAAATCTGGAAGCCACCATTATTATCTCCAAAGACAGAAAACGTTAACGCATGGCTGCCGCCGCATCCGATATCGCCAGCTATTTGCGTTCCGTTTATCGGCGCCTGTATGGCGTTGCGCCTGCGCAGCGCAATCAACTGTTGCGCCTTTGTCTGGCTTACCGTTTAAAAGACTTACCGGGTGACATGACCGACGTGCTGCGTGCCACCGCCGGCGAATTTTCATCCGCACCATTAACCACTGCGGCCGACGCAACCCAGCTGGGACCCTGGCGGGAAGCCATTCAAGCGCTGGCGCAGCTCGTTGATGGCGCAACCGTGGTACAAGGCACGGATGAGTTGAAATTGTTGCGTGTTGCCCTGCAACGCCTCACCGCACGGGCGCAGGTGTTGGCTGAAACCGTCCGTAAACCGGGGCTGCCGTTATCGGCCTTGCTGGAGCGTGCCGCACGCGACTTGCAGGCGCACGACCATGCGCTGGAACACGCGGCGAGTGAATCGTTTGAGCGGGTATTAAGCGCGCTCAATCCGCAGATGTTGAAGAAAAGCATGCCGAAGAAAACGCTTGTTACCGAGACTGCGTACAAAGCTGCGCTGTTCGATGCCGTTGTGGAAAAATTCTCTCAGATCGAGATGTACCACAATAAAGGCCGCTTGGTGCGCGATTACAAAGCCGCCTACAAGAAATATGTGCAGGAAGAAGGTTCACACTAAACGGGAATTTATGAAAACAAAATCTATCATCTTCGGGTTTGGGTTGTTGTGCGCCGCGGTAGTCATGACGGGGTGTGGGGGCAAAGGTAAAGAAGTGCCGCCTTACGTCAAGGACGCCATTGGTATTAATATTACTGCTGTGCCTGATCTTAACTTTTTCAATAATCAGTCGCATACCCTGGTACTGGCGGTTTACGAACTTTCCGATCCCAACATCTACAAGCAAATGCTCGAAAGTTCGGAAGGGGTGGTGCAGTTGCTGGAAGGCAAGCAATTCGATGCTACGGTGTTGTCCCGCCGCCGTGCCACGGTGCAACCGGGGGAGAGCACTTCGTTCGTGATGGATCAAGTGGAAGGCGCGCGCTATGTCGCGGTGGTCGCCGGTTTCTATTCGATGCAGGGTCAAAGTAATTTTAGCCGTTTGTATCCGATTGAACTGAAGGGAGGCTATTTTTGGAGCGGTGGCGGTCCGCAGATGTTGATCGACCTGCGCTTGGGTCGCGATGGAATCACAACCGCTCCCAAGCCGTCGTAATTCAGTTCTATTCATCCACGGCGGTCTGCGGAGAACCTAATGAAACCCATCCGGCCCATCTACTGGCATGAAGGCTTATTCCTTCGGCCGCAACACTTCCAGCAACACGACCTGTTTCAAAATGCCTATACCTACGATCAAACCGGCCGCTTGCAGCCGCACGCCTGGGGTATACGCCAGTTGACGCTGGTGCAGTCCGCGCTCAACAACCAGATTTTCGAGCTCGACAAATGCGTGGCGGTCTTCCATGACGGCGCGGCGATCAGCTATCCCGGCAATGCGCGTGTGCAACGCCGTTCGCTCGAGGGTTTGTGGGACAGTGCGGGTAAGCCCATGTCGGTGTACCTGGGGCTGAAAATAGTCGCGCCGGGAAAAAACAATGTCGGTGCACCGGGCGAGGCTGGGCAGGAAGCAGATCGCAAAGAAGCCGATCGTTTAGCCGCAACACGTTATGAAGTGGCGGTTTCGCCGACCTCGACGCCGGATTTATTCAGCGATGAAAAACAGGACGATGTATTTTTTCTCGACTACCACTTGGAAATTTTTATCGACGAAGAGGCGGCCAAGGCGGTTGATTTTCACCTGATTAAAATCGCCGAACTGCAACGCCTGGGCTCAGAAGTTAAATTGCTCAATCAATTCATCCCGCCGCTGTTGCATGTCAGTGCGTCACCGGTGTTATCAATTTTATTGCGCGAAATAAAAGAACAGCTTACCGCGCGTGGCCGTGAACTGGCTTTATACAAACAGGATCGCGGACTGGAAAACATCGCGTTAGGTTCACGCGACATGGTGTATTTGTTGGCGTTGTTGACACTTAATCGCAATATTCCCTTGCTGCATCATTGGCTCGACGATGGCAGCACCCACCCCTGGCAGTTTTACGGTCTGCTGCGGCAAATCACCGGCGAGTTGTCGACATTTTCCACCCAGCACGATGTCTTCGGCGTGGCGGGGGGCAACAAAGACGACGAGTTGCCGCCGTACCAGCACGATAATCTGGGCGCCTGCTTCGGCGCGGCGGTGACATTAATCGTCAAGCTGCTGGATGAGCTCACAGCCGGACCCGATTATCTGGCGCCGCTGTTGTACGATGGCACGTACTACGGTGCGGATATTACCGAGCGCGCATTGCAGGGCGTGAACCAGTATTACATTCGCGTGCGTAGCGATGTGTCCGCGGCCACGGTGATCAATGCATTGCAGTCCACGGCGAAACTCAGCTCGCGAGAAAATCTGCCGATTTTGATCGCACGTGCGCTGCCGGGGGTGCCGGTGGTTTACGATGCCTCGCCGCCCAGCCAGTTACCGCGCGGTAGCGACAGCATTTACTTTCAAATTGATCAACACGCCGGCGCCTGGGATGCGGTGCACAACGGCCTGAATGTGGCGATTTATTTCGACGCTCCCCCCGGCGAGGTCAGCATCGAACTGATGGTGATCTATGGCAAGTAGTGCATCGCGCGCCTTGCTGGATTGTTTTGTCGATGTGTTTGCCTACGCCGCGTTATTCAAAAAAACCTGTGCGCGCACGCAACCTCCGTTCGATCAGGTAAATGTCAAGATACGCCAGCTGGTGCAAGACAGCGCGCAAAAAATGGTGATTGCCGGGATCGACCCGCGCAATTACGACGATGCGCGTTTTGCGCTGTGCGCATGGATCGACGAGACCGTAATGAATTCGCCCTGGCAGCATCGCGCCGCGTGGCAACGCACGCTGTTGCAAAGCGAGTACTACAACACCGTGAATGCCGGCGCGGAATTTTTCGACCGGTTAAATCAACTGCATCCCGATCACAATGATGTGCGTGAAATTTATTACCTGTGCCTGGGCTTGGGATTCGCCGGCCGTTATTCGATGGAAGGCGACGAATTCCTGCGCGATCAACTGAAAAAATCCAATTTACGCTCCCTCATCGGCCAGGTGCTCGAACCCGTGAGTTACGCGCGCAGCGTGTTGTTCGAAGGCGCTTATAAAACCCCGGACGGAGAACTTCCCGTGGCGAAGAGCGCCATGAGCATGAATCCATTCATGCGCTGGTTATTCATTTTGCTGCCGCCCTTGCTGGTGCTGCTCTTATTGCTGATCTATTTTTTCGTGCTCAACGGCGTGGTCGATAACGTCATGCTGCACGTGAGGGAAAGCTAGATGGGGCCGGTTTTGAAATGGATTATTGTCGGCCTGGTACTGGTGCTGGTCATCTCCGCCGACGTTTTGCTGGTCATGAAAATGGAGTGGCCGTGGTGGATGTTCCTGGGCGTGCTGCTGGGCGCCATTCTGGCGATTGTTGCAGTGCTGCTCGCGGTGCGCATTGTGCGTGCGCTGCTGCGTAAACGCGCCGAGAGTCAAGCCGCGGCACATGCCTCGGGCGCCACGGCGCAAAGCCTTGAAACTCAACAGCGCCGCCGTCTCATGCAAAGCGCGTGGTCCGATGTCATCAAACAATTACGCAAGGCTAAACTGCGCACGCCCGGCAATCCGGTGACGGCCGCGCCCTGGTATCTGATGATCGGCCCGCCGGCCGCGGGTAAAACCACCGCGATTAAAAACAGCCGCCTGGCGATGCCGTTCGCGGAAGTGATTCCGGGCTTCCGCAAACCGCAGGGCGCCGACAGCGGTGAATGGTATTTTCTCGACGACGCTATTTTGATCGATACCCCCGGCTATTTCGTGGCGCAGGGTACACCGTCGGACGGGCAGGCGTGGCACACGTTGTTGCAGTTGATACGCAAGACGCGCCGTGTGTCCGCGCTCAATGGGGTGGTGGTGAGCTTATCCGCCCACGCATTGCTGTCCGCCGCGCCCCAGCAGGGGCATGAGCTTGGCATTAATCTGCGCCAGCGGCTGGGTGAAATCATGCGTGTGCTGGGGGTGCGCTGCCCGGTGTATTTGCTCATCACCCACTGCGATCAAATCCACGGCATGACGCGGTTTTTTCAGAGTTTTCCCGACACGACGTTCAATCAAGCGATGGGCGCAATCAATGCGCAAAGCTTCGATGCGGGCGCGCCGGTGCGTTTTAGCGAGGCGGCGTTTGCGCAATTACGCGAAGAATTAGGCCGTTTACGCATGGTCATTCTGGGTTCGAAGTACGCGCCTGAACTGGAAACCCAGGCTTTGCTTTTCCCGGAGGAATTTTTTGCGCTCAGGAACGCGGTAACGACGGTGGTGCGCGCCGCGTTTGAGCCCGGTCAGCAAACCGAGACGCCATTTTTGCGCGGCTTGTATTTTTCCAGTGCGCATCAAGAAGGCGTGGCCGCCTCGGCCTTGATGGAACGCTTAGGGTTTGGCGCGGAAAAGCTTGCCATGCCGGTGTCTAATCTCAGTTTGTTCTTGCGCGATTTTTTCGGCCGGATTTTACAGCAGGACCGCAATCTGGTTGCGCCTACCCGCACGGCCGTGGTGTTGGCGCGCTTCACGCAAAATCTTGGACTGGCCACGTGGGCGGTCGTCATGCTGGTGGTTGCGATTTTACTCAGCATCTCCTTCGCGCGTAATTTAAGTCTGACGCGCACCGCGTTCAACGCATTGCCGCCAAGTACCAAAACAAGTCAGGAGTTAGGCGGCGATCTGGCCACGCTTAACGGATTCCGCGTTGCACTAAATGATTTAGTGAACAGCAATCGCAACTGGTGGCTACCGCGGCTGGGCTTGCGGCAGAGCGTGCATGCTCAGCAGCAATTGCAGACGGTATACACCGCGCGTTACCGCAAGGCTGTTCTGGAACCCGCGGATCGCGCACTGGACAGCGCGTTGGCCGGTTTGACCGCTACATCGCCGCCGGAACGCACGGCAGGCTATATCGATTTGATCGCGCAGCGCATCAAGGTGCTGCAAGCCGCGCTGGCGGGAGAGCTTGCCGGCGCCGCGCCCGGCACTTACCTTGCGCCGAATTTTGCAGCGCTGCGCGATGCCTTCCCGGTTCTGGCAGTCCCCGATACGGCGCGCATGCTGGGCGCCAATTACTTCGCCTATGTCGACTGGCAACAAGATCCGCGCGCGCTTGAGCAGGCGCTGGCCGAAGACAAACAACGCATCCGCACGGTGTTGACGCGCGAGGGCATTGGTTTGCATTGGCTTACCGAGTGGGCCAACCTGCAGGATAATCTGCCTGAAGTCGCGGGACGTGACTTTTGGGGCGCGGAGCTGGACGCAAACAAAAAAATCCACTTGCGCATCGGCAAGGCCTTTTCACCGCAAGGGTGGGATGCAATTCGTCAGTTACTGGCCGATATTGAAGCGGCCAATCCCGGTGATGAAGTGATGGCTCTGCGCCGCGAGGAATATAAGGCGGCCTACCGGACGCAATATTTCAAAGCGTGGCAGGATTTCATCGCCAATTTTTATCAAGGGGCCGGAGCATTTCCCGGACGCGAACAACGTATGCAATTAGTCGGACGCATCGCCGGCAAGGACTCTCCCTACACGCATTTCTTGGCGGAAGCCGAGACGGCGTTACAGCCGCCGTTGGAATTGGCGGAAAAGCCCGAACAGATTCCGGACTGGGTGCATGCTTTGCTGCGCTACCAGAAACTCAATGATCCCGAATATCAAAAACAGATCGGCGGCGCACCGGGCGTGCTGGATAAGCTCGCCAGCAAAGGCGGCAAAGTAGTGAAAACACTGAAGTCCGCCGTACAGGGGTCAGGTGATGAAAAGAAACAAATGGAGCAGGATCAAAAAGCCCTACCCCATGTGCTGAGCTATTACGAGACCCTGAAGAAAGTCGCCGAGAGCGTGCAAGCGCCGCAAGCCGCATTTCAGCTCGCCAAAGAGGTGGCCATCGAAGCCGAAAGCGTGGTGGGTGAGCCGAAACAGCCGATGAACAAAAATGTCTGGGACCAGGCACGTATCAGAGAACACCTGGGCCGGGGTACACCCAGTGAAGCCGTCTTCTGGCAGTTCCTGGCACGCCCCGCCGAAAACGTCTGGGCGGTGTTGCTGCATGAGGCGGAGACCCAGATCCAGAAGCAATGGGCGGCCGACGTTATTGCTCAAGGTGCTGGCTTGAGCGGCTGGGAATTAGTCGATGCGCTGCAAGGTTTCAATGGCAAGGTATGGGAGTTCCAGAAAAATGCGCTTGATCCTTTTTTGCGCAGCACTCCGGGTAAAGGCTATGAACCACGCGGACTGTACGGCGCGGCGATTCATTTTTCGCCCGGATTCTTGAGTTTGCTCAATCGCGGCCGCGTCGGCAAAGATGCGCTGAACAAGCCCTATGCCGTGCAGATTTCGGCATTGCCTACCGATGCGAACCCCGAAGCAATCAAAAAACCCCATGAAACGCGTTTGGTTTTACAGTGCGCGGCGGGGAACCAGGAGCTCGTCAATCATAATTTTCCGATTAAAAAAACCATGCAATGGACGCCGCAAGGATGCACTGATGTGACCATTGAGGTTTACGTGGGCGATGCGATCCTCAAGCGGATTTACTCTGGGCCGCGCGGCTTCCTGCACTTCCTTGCCGAATTCAATTCCGGGCGTTCATTGCTTAAGGCCAGCGATTTTCCCGAGCAAGCGGGGGTGTTGTCAGGTTACAAAATCCGCAATGTGACCGTGGCTTATACATTTTCCGGTCACGACGGCGCA
>CAZHHW010000136.1:0-2515 GCA_964532385.1 uncultured Gammaproteobacteria bacterium
CGCGCTATTCTATGGTTAAGATTCCCAGTACCGCCGCCATTTAAAGGAATTGCCGCCATGACTACGACGCCCGTCCGTGATCTCACGCCTAAACAAGCTTTCGAGTTGCTGCAAAAAAATCCGCGCGCGGTATTGATCGACGTGCGTTCCTCGATGGAATTTTTGTTTGTCGGGCATCCCAAAGGTGCGATTCATGTTCCGTGGATCGATGAGCCGGACTGGAAAATCAATCCACAATTTGTACCCCAGGTCCGCCAGGTGATGCTGGGCGGAATCAGTGCGCACGAAGGTCAGAGCACCGCCCCCGTGGTATTGATTTGCCGCAGCGGCAAGCGCTCGCTCGAGGCGGGTGAATTACTGATCCGGGAAGGATTTGCGGAAATCTACCATATCACCGAAGGCTTTGAAGGCGAGCTCGATGAAACGCATCATCGCAACACTTCGGGGGGCTGGCGCTATCACGGATTGCCGTGGGAACAATGCTGACCGTGCGCGTTGGGTTGGCGGATTCGCCATGCTAAGCTTGCGCGCTTATTTTTCATGATGGTAGCTCCATGAGTCGCAGCACGCGCATTGCGCAATTCAAGCAAGCTTTACAACAACGCATTCTGATTCTGGACGGTGCCATGGGCACCATGATCCAGAGTTACAACCTTCAGGAAGCGGACTATCGCGGTTCGCGGTTTAAAGACCATCCCTGCGACGTGAAGGGCAACAACGATCTGTTGGTGCTCAGCCAGCCGCACATCATCCGTGAAATTCATAGCCAATATCTGGATGCGGGCGCGGACATTCTGGAAACCAACAGTTTCAATTCCACCACGATTTCGATGGCGGACTATCAGATGGAGCCGCTCGCGTATGAGCTGAACGTTGCCGCGGCACGGGTGGCGCGCGAAGCAGCCGACGCGGCGACGGCGAAGACGCCGGATCAACCGCGTTTTGTCGCCGGGGTGCTCGGGCCGACCAACCGCACCTGCTCGATCTCGCCGGATGTCAACAACCCGAGCTTTCGCAATATCACCTTCGATCAACTCGCGACGGCCTATATCGAGGCGACGCGCGGCTTGGTCGACGGCGGCGCCGATTTTATTTTGATCGAAACCATTTTCGATACGCTCAATGCCAAGGCCGCGGTGTTTGCGGTCAAGACATTTTTCGAGCAAGCCGGAATCGAGCTGCCGATTATGATTTCAGGCACCATCACGGATACCTCGGGCCGCACCTTGACAGGGCAAACAGTCGAGGCATTTTATAATTCGCTGCGCCACGCCGATGCGATTTCGTTCGGACTGAACTGCGCATTGGGTGCGAAAGACCTGCGTCAGTATGTCGATGAGCTGAGCCGTATCGCGAATTGCCACATCAGCTCGCACCCTAATGCCGGGTTGCCCAACGCCTTCGGCGGCTACGATGAAACACCGCAGATGCTGGCTGAACAAATCGGCGAGTGGGCGCGCAGCGGACTGTTGAACATTGTCGGCGGTTGCTGCGGCACCGGGCCGGATCATATCCGCGCAATTGCGGAGGCGGTGCGTGACATTGCGCCGCGCAAGATTCCGGTCATCGAACCGCAGTGTCGCTTAAGCGGTTACGAGCCGTTCAACATCGCGGGCAGCAGTCTCTTCGTCAACGTCGGCGAGCGCACCAATGTCACCGGCTCGGCCGCGTTCAAAAAACTGGTGCTCAACGGCGAATACGACAAGGCACTGAACGTCGCGCGCCAGCAGGTCGAAAGCGGCGCGCAGATCATCGACATCAATATGGACGAGGCCATGCTCGATGGCGAGCAGGCGATGATTACATTTCTGAATCTGATCTCCTCCGAGCCCGACATCGCGCGCGTGCCGTTGATGATCGATTCGTCCAAGTGGTCGATTATCGAAGCCGGACTGAAGTGTATTCAGGGCAAAGGCATTGTGAATTCGATTTCGCTCAAAGAAGGCGAGGCGCAATTTCTCGAGCACGCGAAGAAGATTCGCAAATACGGCGCCGCCACCGTGGTGATGGCCTTCGATGAACAAGGCCAGGCCGACACCCAGGCGCGCAAGGTTGACATTTGCACGCGCAGTTACAAATTTTTAATCGAGAAGGCCGGGTTCGCGCCGGAAGATATTATTTTCGACCCGAATATTTTTGCCATCGCAACCGGTATCGAAGAGCACAACAACTATGCCGTGGACTTCGTGAATGCCACGCGCACGATAAAGGGTACCTTGCCATACGCGCTGGTCAGCGGCGGCGTCAGCAACGTGTCGTTTTCGTTTCGCGGCAACAACCCGGTGCGCGAGGCGATTCATTCGGTGTTCCTGTACCACGCCATCAAGGCGGGCATGAGCATGGGTATTGTTAACGCCGGACAGTTGGCGCTGTACGACGACCTGCCCGCGGAATTACGCGAGCGTGTCGAAGATGTCGTGTTGAATCGCCGCCCCGATGCGACCGAACGGCTGTTGGCGATTGCCGATCAATATAAAGGCGACGGCAGCACGGCGGCGAAAGTTGAAGACTTGGC
>CAZHHW010000136.1:2615-7775 GCA_964532385.1 uncultured Gammaproteobacteria bacterium
TTGCCGATCAATATAAAGGCGACGGCAGCACGGCGGCGAAAGTTGAAGACTTGGCTTGGCGCGACTGGCCGGTGACCAAGCGTCTGGAGCATGCCTTGGTGCACGGTATTGACGCTTATGTGGTCGAAGACACCGAGGCCGCGCGTCTGACCGTCGTTCGCCCGATCCAGGTGATCGAAGGCCCGTTGATGGACGGAATGAATGTGGTCGGCGACTTGTTCGGCGCCGGCAAAATGTTTTTGCCGCAGGTGGTGAAGTCGGCGCGCGTGATGAAAAAAGCCGTCGCGCATTTACTCCCGTACATCGAAGCCGAGAAACATGCCGACGCGCGCGCGGCCGGAAAAATCTTGATGGCGACCGTCAAGGGCGATGTGCATGACATCGGCAAGAACATCGTCGGCGTGGTGTTGCAATGCAATAACTTCGAAGTGATCGACCTGGGCGTGATGGTGCCCGCGCAAAAAATTCTGGATGCGGCGCGCGAGCATAATGTTGACATTATTGGCTTGTCCGGGTTGATTACCCCGTCGCTGGAAGAGATGGCGCACCTCGCCAAGGAAATGCAGCGGCAGGGTTTCACGTTGCCCTTGTTGATTGGTGGTGCCACGACCTCGCGCGCGCATACCGCGGTGAAGATTGCGCCGAATTATCCGCACCCGGTGATTTACGTGAAAGACGCATCGCGTGCGGTGGGCGTCGCGCAAAATTTGATCGGCGCCACGCGTGCCGAGTATGCGGCAAAGATTCGGGCGGAGTATGACGAAGTGCGCGAGCAATATCTGGGGCGCGAAAAACAGACGCAATGGATGACGCTCGCCCAGGCGCGCGCCAATAAAGTCAAGATCGATTGGGAGAGCTATCGTCCGGCCAAGCCGCGCAAACTTGGCATTCAGGTCTTCGACGATTTTCCGCTTGGCGAAATCCAACGCTATATCGACTGGACGCCTTTTTTCCAGGCGTGGGAGCTGCGCGGCAGCTATCCGAAAATTTTGCAGGACGCCGCGCAGGGTGTCGAAGCGCGCAAACTGTTCGACGATGCGCAAGCGATGCTCCAGCAGATTATTAACGAGCGCTGGTTAAGCGCGCGCGCCGTAGTCGGTTTGTTTGCGGCCGGACGCATCGGCGAAGATGACGTGGAAGTATTCGCCGACGACGCCCGCCAAAAAGTCAAGACCACGTTCCATTTTCTGCGTCAGCAACAACCCAAGCCCGATGCCAAGCCGAATTTGTGTCTGGCCGATTTCATCGCGCCCAAAGACAGCGGCGTCGCCGACTACTTTGGCGGTTTTGCGGTGACCGCCGGTATCGGCATCGACGCGCACGTGGCGCGTTTTGAAAAAAATCATGACGACTACAGCGCCATCATGCTCAAGGCGCTGGCGGATCGCCTGGCGGAAGCTTTCGCCGAGTTGTTGCACGAGAAGGTTCGCAAGGAATTATGGGGTTATGCATCGGATGAGCGCTTGAGCAATGCCGAACTGGTCGACGAAAAATACCATGGCATCCGCCCGGCTCCCGGCTATCCCGCGTGCCCTGAACACACCGAGAAAGGTTTGCTCTGGGAATTGCTCAACGCAAAAGACAACGCCGGGATCAGCTTAACCGACGCCTATGCGATGGTGCCTACGGCAGCGGTCAGCGGATTTTATTTTGCGCATCCTCAGGCTAAATACTTTGCCGTGGGCAAAATCAATGAAGATCAAGTTTCCGACTATGCGTGCCGTAAAGGTTGGGAGATCACGGAAGCGGAACGCTGGCTGGCACCCAATCTTGGGTACTCACGCAGGTAAATAATTTTTGGCCGCTTGGGAAAATACACAGGAAATTTATCTTGGGATAAGTAGCCATGTATATGGAGCGTTGGAGTTTATTTGCCAATATGGTTTATGTGCAAAAAATTAATGTGATACATGGTTTTTGCTTGATGACGAACGCTGTAACGAGTTCAACAAGGTTTAATGAATGATTTTAGGAGAGCATGGAATGAAATCGAAAATGATGAAACTAGCGGTAGCGATTGTGTCGTTGGGCATGTTGGCGGGTTTGTCCACTGCCGTGGTGGCGGCAGAAAAACTATCGGCGCCTATTCCTCCGAAACGGGCCCACAACATGGTGATCCAGTTGAGTGAAGATAACGAGAAGCTTGCCAATCTGGCATTGAACAATGCGATTAATGTGCAAAAAGAATTGGGCATGGACGACGTCAATATTGAAGTCGTGGCCTATGGCCCAGGCTTGAAAATGCTGATCAAGGACAGCCCGGTTGCGCAACGCGTCAAAGACCTTGCGGTGCAGAATATTAGCTTTGCGGCCTGCGGTAACACCGCGAAGAAGCTGGAAAAAGAAACCGGTGCAAAGGTCGAGTTGACGGAAGGTGCGCATTTGGTCCCGGCAGGAATTGTGCGCATCATTGAATTGCAAGAACACGGTTACGTTTATATTCGCCCGTAGTTTTCTATGGAGTGCTGCCTGCCGATAGAGGCAGGCAGCCAATTAATAAGCGGGGATGGGATGTAAGCATCCTTCCATAAAGAAGAATTCCCACGCTTAGGTTTTGAACAATTTGATGGATGGAATGGCATGGGGACACGCCGGTTCGCTGGTTCAGCGATTAAAGGCAGCTTTACTAATCTAGCCGTTACTTTCAAAAGGAGAAGGGTATGAAAATTACCAATCGGGTACTGACGACACTGTTTGCTCTATCAATGGTTCCGGCGGTGCTGGGCAAGCCGGTATGGGCAGCGGCAGTAGAGCCGGGCGATGGCGGGGATGCGGATTACCGTACGTTTCATGCAGATGGGAAAGTCGATCTGGGCAAGATCGGGGATTCGTATACGGCCGATCTGGTGGTGTATCTGGCGGGCAATCAGTTCATGGTCATTGATGAATTGATGAAGGGCTTTTTGAAGAAAACGCCGGCTGTCAAAACCGCATTCGTTGAAACCATTCCGCCCGGGCAGATTTTATCCGATCAATTGCTCAAGCAGGGCGAAATCAACGGTCAAAAAATCGCGATGAATCCCGATGTGTATGCGAGCGTCGATGTCGGTCACCTGAAGAAATTAAAAAGCGCGGGCAAGATGGAGCAGTACCAGACATATACCCACAATAAGCTGGAATTAATGGTGGCGGCGGGTAATCCCAAAGGGATTAAAGGCGCCGAAGATCTAAAACGTGACGATTTGGTGCAGTCGCATCCGAACCCGCTTACGGAAGGGATCTTTAAATTTTACGGTTCCGAGATGCTGAAGGATCTGGGGCTTCATGACAAAGTCACGGGCGGCAAAGAGTGCAAAGCTTGCTGGGCCGTGGCCAACAAAACCTGGTTCACCGAACGCCATCATCGCGAAACCCCGGAGCGTATCGAGAAGGGCGAGGCGGATGTGGGCATTGTGTGGGCTACGGAAGTGGCGCATGCCAAAGCTACCGGCCGCAAGGTCGACGGTGTTGCCATTAACGCGCCCTTGAACAAGCAAGACAAGGCCGGTTATGTCGCAGGCGCCTATAAAGACGGCCGTAATGCGAAAAACGCGGCGGAGTTCCTGGCTTATCTGGCGAGCGACGAAGCGCAGAGTATTTATGCCAAATATGGTTTCGTGAAGGCCTCGGCCGACGATCTGAAGGCAAAAGCCATCCCCGACGCCAAGTAATCGGGTATAATCCTGCCCGCCACTCTATAGGCGGGATCGAAACCGCCGCCCCCCGGGCGGCGGTTTTTTTTAGCAAATTCGTTTTCAATTTTACGAGCTGTGAATCCATGCGCATCGACGACAAACTCCGCAACATCGCCATTATCGCTCACGTTGACCACGGCAAAACCACGCTGGTTGACCAATTGCTGCAGCAGTCCGGCACGCTCAACAAACAGAAAAAAGTCGTTGAGCGCGTGATGGACTCCAACGATCTGGAAAAAGAGCGCGGCATCACCATTCTGGCCAAAAATACCGCAGTGCAGTGGCGCGACTACCGCATCAATATTGTCGACACCCCCGGGCATGCCGATTTCGGCGGCGAAGTGGAGCGCGTGCTGTCGATGGTCGATTGCGTATTGTTGCTGGTCGATGCGGTCGACGGACCGATGCCGCAGACGCGCTTCGTTACGCAAAAAGCTTTTGCGCTCGGCTTGAAGCCGATTGTTGTCATTAACAAGGTTGACCGTCCCGGCGCGCGCCCGCATTGGGTGCTGGACCAGACCTTTGATCTGTTCGATCGCCTTGGCGCGACCGACGAGCAACTGGATTTCCCGGTGGTCTACGCCTCCGCGTTGCGCGGTTACGCCGGGTTAACGGCGGATGTCACCGAAGGCAACATGGACCCGTTGTTCCAGACCATTATCGACAAAGTTAGCCCGCCGCAGGTGGACCTGGACGGTCCGTTCCAGATGCAGATTATTACGCTGGATTACAGCAGCTATCTGGGCGTGATCGGCATCGGCCGCATCAAGCGCGGCCGCGTCAAGACCAATACGCAGATCACCGTGATCGACGCGAAAGGCGGCAAACGCAACGGCCGCGTTTTGTCGGTGTTCGGTTTTCTCGGGCTGGATCGCACCGAGGTTCCGGAAGCCTATGCCGGCGATATCGTCGCCGTGACCGGAATAGAGCGGTTGAATATCTCGGACACCTTGTGCGACCCCGCCACGGTCGAAGCACTGCCGCCGCTGGCGGTGGACGAACCGACCGTCACCATGACCTTCCAGGTGAACGACTCGCCGTTCGTCGGCAAAGACGGAAAATATGTCACGTCACGCCACTTGCGTGAACGCCTCGAGCGCGAGCTGATGGTGAACGTCGCGCTGCGCGTGGAAGATACCAGCGAGGCGGAAAAATTCCGCGTTTCGGGACGCGGCGAACTCCACTTGAGCGTGCTGATCGAAAACATGCGCCGCGAAGGTTACGAACTGGGCGTGTCGCGCCCGGAAGTCATCGTCAAAGAAATTGACGGCGTGAAAATGGAGCCCTACGAGCAATTGACCGCCGACGTGGAAGAGCAGCACCAGGGCTCGGTGATGGAGAAACTCGGCACGCGCGGCGGCGATCTGCAAAACATGATGCCGGATGGCCGCGGCCGTGTGCGCCTGGATTACAAGATTCCGGCGCGCGGGCTGATCGGTTTCCGCACCGAATTTTTAACGGCAACTTCCGGCACAGGTCTACTGTA
>CAZHHW010000137.1:0-7654 GCA_964532385.1 uncultured Gammaproteobacteria bacterium
TCTACCTCCTGCATCCATGCAGTCGTGCCCTTCCCCCTTGCATGGGGAAGGAACCCTTGGTGCAATTTTCTAACGATGCCTGCAACCAAAGAATGCATTGCTCTGCCTACCGCAAGAGCAATTGCCGGATGGCGGGATTCATTCGCACCGAGCCATTTAAAACCCACCCCCATCCTCGCCTTCCCCCTTGCAGGGGGAAGGAACTCATTGCGCAAACCTCTAACGATGCTCGAAATCTGGAGATGTATCGCTCTTGCCGCCGCATGCGCGGTTTCACCATGGTGGAAGCCGTGGTGGCCATTCTGTTGATGGGGATTCTGGCGATGGCGGCGATCCCGATGATCAGCGGCGGCGTGGAAGCTTACCAAACCACCACGTCGCAGTTGGTGACATTAAGCAAGCTGCGCTATGCGACCGAACGCATCGCGCGCGAATTGCGCGAGGTGCGCCGTGTTCCAGCGACGCCTACGAACTACGACATCACCACCGTACCCGGTGCCAGCGTGACGTTTACTAAATCTGATGTCGCCGCCACTCAAGTGACTATCAGCACCGCCTTGCCGCTGGTGACTCTGGCTTATTCAACACCGGCGGCCAGCGCAACTTTGAGCGACCAGGTCAGTGCGCTCGCCTTCCGCTTTCTTGACATTAACAACACCGTCACCGCGTCGGCGGCGCAAGTCGCTTTCGTGGAAATCACCCTGGCGCTGACCGTGGACGGCGTCGCGATGCAGCAGCGCACGCGTGTGAGTTTGAGGAATTTGCAATGAGCCGTCCACGACAGCGCGGCGCGGCCGCCTTGATGATCGTGCTGTTCCTGCTGGTGGCCGGCACGGTCGCGGTCGTCACCGCGCTGTCGGTATCGGGTTCGGACAGCGGCGACACGGCCTATCAACACAACAGCGCAGCGGCCCTGGCTTTGGCGGAAAGCGGCCTGGAACGCGTGGCCAAGCGTTTGGCTACGACTGTCTGCACCAGCCTGGGCACCGAAGGCCCTTACACGCTGGGACAAGGCAGTTTCAGCGTTGTGGCTCTGGCGCCTTATATTGACATTGGCTTGTGCCGCGTGCGTGTCAGTGGCAGCGTGGGTGCCGTGACGCGCACCATTGATGCATGGCTGAGCGGAGGCAGCGTGGTTTTGGAACAAGAAACCGACTTCTCCGCAACAACCGGCACTTTGTCTTTCGCGCACACCGTGGCAGGCACGAATCGCCTGCTGCTGGTCGGAATCGCGGTCGACCAGGCAAGAACCGTCGTTTCGACGGTGAAATACGCCGGAATATCCATGACGTTAGCCATTGCGGCGGGCACGGGCGGTAATCCGCGCGCCGAAATTTACTCCCTGTTCAACCCACCCGCGGGCACCAGCAATGTGGTGGTTACGCTCACGGTCAGCGACCAGATTACCGCCGGGGCATTGTCATTTCGCGGTGTCGATGTCACCACGCCGATCGAAGCGAGCGCACAGCTCACGGGCAACTCGACCACCGCCTCAGTGCCGATAACTCCCATAACCAGCAATGCATGGATTGTAGATGCGCTGGCGGCGGATAAAGGCGTGACCCCCACCTTGGGCACGGTGTCGCCCGCTCTGGCGGGAGCGAACCGGACTCAACAGTGGAATCTTGCGCTGGGCACATCCATTACCGGCGCCGGCTCGCTCTACGGACCCGTCAATCCGGCGGGCACCGAGACGCTGACCTGGACATTATCTTCGGCGAAAAAATGGGCCTATGCGGCGGTGGCGATAAAACCCGCCGGCAGTGCCCGCATCGTTCGCTGGAGCGAAGTGGTGAACTGATATTAAAGCTCATTTTCAATGCGCACGTGCCGATACATCAGTACACGGTATTTTTAATATTCGCCGGTTTTCGGAGTGTGCGGTCCCCATGTCATCCACAACATCACAACCTGGCCCGTCTCGGCCTCAGTGGAGGCCTGCATGCGTGCGCTGTTAAAACGCCAGCGTGCCGTCGCCGGGCTGTCCGCCATCGGGTTGCTGGAAGACGGCGTGTTCCTGGCGCAGGTGGCGCGCGGTGTCGGCGGCCGTCCGCAACTTACCGCGTGCGAATACCGGCCGTGGGATAACAACTCAGAAAGCAAAGTCCTGGCCCGTCTGGCGGCGGATTACGGCCTCAAGCGCGCGCGCTGCACCACCCTGTTGATGCCCGGCAACTACAATCTGCTGGTCACCGAGGCGCCACAGGTGCAGCCCGAAGAACTGAAAACCGCGTTGCGCTGGCGCATCAAGGATTTGATCGATTTCCCCATCGACACCGCGACGCTCGATTTTTTCGACGTGCCCGGCGCGGGCGCTTCCGGGCGCGCGCATGAAATGTACGCCGTCGCCGCGCGCAACACGGCGCTGCAATGGCAGGTCGACCTGCTGACCGGTTGCGGTATCAATCTTGACATTATCGACATCCCCGAGCTGGCGCAACGCAATCTCGCCGCGCTGCTGGCCGCCGACCAGCGCGGCGTGGTGCTGCTGTCGTTCACCGATCATGCCGGGTTGATGACACTTACCAAAGGCGGCGAGTTTTATCTGAGCCGCAATCTGGATGTCGGGCTGTATCAGTTGCGCACCGCCGATGCGCCCGCCTACCTCAGCCGCATCGTGCTCGAAGTGCAACGTTCATTGGACTATTTCGAAAACCGTTTCCGCGCCGCGCCCATCACTCATCTGGTGCTGTCGCCGTCCGCGCGCGACATCCCCGGCCTGGTCACCCACCTGGGCAATAATCTCAGCGTAAAAGTCGAGGTCATGGATTTGTCCCAACTGCTGGATTATGCGGTGACCGCTCCGGCGGAGCTGGAAAAAATCGGCCTTGCGACCTTGGGCGCCGCGTTGCGCCTGGATACGGAGGCGCCATGATTCAACAAATCAATCTGTACCATGCGAATTTCCGCCGCGAGAAAAAAAGTTTCTCGACGCGCACCCTGCTGCAGGCCAGCACCGCGGTCGCGGTCGGCGTGCTGCTGCTGGCCGGGCTGAACCTCTGGCAAACCTGGAAGTTCAAGCAAGAACTGGCGCGCGTCGAGCAGCGCCATGCGTTTGCATTGCAGCGCCTGGAGCTGACCTTGCGCGAGCACCCGCCGCGCGCCGGAAATCCCGAACTGGCCGCGCAGGTGGCGCAGCTCGAAGGCATGCTCAAAGCCTCGCAGCGCACCCGTGAAATTTTGCAACGCGACATGTTTCGCAACAGCCAGGGCTACTCGGCGTATCTCACGGCGCTCGCGCGTCAATCGGTCCCCGGCGTGCAACTGACCGGGGTTGAAATTCCGGGGGCCGGACGCGAGTTATTGCTGCGCGGCCGCACCACTCAGGAATCCATGTTGATGCGCTACCTGCAACGCTTGTCGGCCGAACCGGTGCTGGCCGGTCTGGAATTTCCGCGTTTCAATCTGACCCGGCCGGAAACCGACACCGGTAAGAGCGGCAAGGCGGCATTGCCGGCCGGCTACCTCGAATTCGAAATCAACACCACCCCGCAAATGGTATCCCGGCCATGAACCTCGCCCTGCCTCCGCGCCTGGCGCAACTTGCGGAACACTTCGATGCCCGAACCCTGCGCGAACGCGCGTTGATATTTTTCAGTGTGATGGCGGTGCTTTTCTTTCTGGCCAATAGTCTTGTCCTGTCGCCTCTGTTCAAGTACAACCAGCAGCAAGAGCAGACGCTCCAGGGCCGCTACGCGCAGGTGAAGCAGCTTGAAGAACAGATGCAGATTGCGCTCGCTGCCGACAAAAACGGTGTGGATGAAGAACAGCAACTGCAACTCAAAAATTTGCGCGCGCAACTAGCGCAGCACGATCCGGCCCAGCCCGGCACCGGCCGCACCCTGGTGCCGCCCACCGAAATGGTCGCCCTGGTCGAGCAGATTCTGTCGCGCAATCACGCCTTGCAAGTGCTCCATGTCGAAAACCTGCCGCCCGAATCATTGGATACACCCGCCCCCACCAGCACTCCGGCAGCAAAGGCACTGCCCTCGGGCATTTTCCGGCATGGCATGCAGATCGAATTGCGCGGCCGTTACATGGACATCGTGAGCTACCTGCGTGAGCTGGAAGCGCTGCCCTGGAAAATGTACTGGGGCCGCTTCACCCTGGCTTCCGAAGACTATCCGAATTCACGCATGACCCTGGTGATTTATACGCTGAGCTTGCGGCCGGGCTGGATGGGAACCTGAAGCTTTCCCCCGCTTGGCCGATGATTTGCTAGGTAGAACTCACTTTAAAAGTAATTTATGAAACGCATCCTTGCCCTCTGTGTTGTCTTGCTGGCACCCGTCGCCGCACCGGGCGCGGCGGTATTGGGCGATTTGCCCGACCCCACGCGGCCGTTGGGCGGACACACCGTGGTGCGCACGCCCACTCCGGCGCCGGTGCAGGCCGCGCCCAATGTGTTGCAATCCATCCTGATTTCGCCGCAACGCCGCTTGGCCGTGATCAGCGGAAAAACCGTCACTGTGGGCGAAGCGGTCGGCGACGCGGTGGTGACCGAGATTCTGCCTTACGAAGTGGTGTTGCAGCGCGGCGGGCAGGAAATCCGTATGCGTTTGATGTCGCGCCTGAACAAACAAACCGTTAACTTGAGCAAGAACCAATAATGTCAAGAATCAGCAATATTGTAACCGTCTTCAGCCGTGCGCTGGCCGTGCTCGCGCTGGGCTTGACATTATGGTCCTGCCAGAGCGACCCCTATAAATGGAGCGACTCAACGGCCGGTGTAATCGAACGTGATTTGGGTTCGCCGCCGCCGGCCGCCGCGGATGCGCCGCCTCCCGAGGTCAGGCAGGCTTTATTACCTCCCTTCCCGGGCGGCAATCCCGGCCGCACTGCCGCTGCAACCGAACCGCGTTTCGATCTTGCCGTCAACAATGCGCCGGCCGCTCAGGTCTTCATGGGTCTGGTCGAAAACACGCCGTATGGCATGGTCGTGCATCCGGACGTCAGCGGCACGATGTCGCTCAATCTGAAAAATGTCACGGTCGATGAAGCGATGCTGGCGATCCGCCGCGTGTACGGTTTTGAGTTCACGCGCGAAGGCAGCCGCTATTACGTGCATGGCCGCGGCGGACTGCAATCGCGCGTGTTCCCGGTGAACTACCTGAACTTAACGCGACGCGGTAAATCCGACACGCGCGTGACCTCAGGCGAACTCACACAGAGCAATTCCGGCGGTAGTTCGGGCAGCTCCGAACGCATCTCCAGCATCCGTGTCGAAACCGATTCACAGGCCGACTTCTGGAAAGAGCTCAAGGAAAGTTTAACCACCTTGATCGGCACCGAAGCCGGCCGGCAACTGGTGGTGAATCCGCAAGCCAGCATGGTGATCGTGCGCGCCATGCCCGACGAATTGCGCTTGATCGAAGAATTTCTGGGCGTCACGCAGCTCACGCTCAACCGCCAAGTGATCCTGGAAGCCAAAATCATCGAAGTCGAATTGAGCGACGGGTTTCAGACCGGCATCAACTGGGCCAAAGCCCAGGGCAGCTCGACATTTTCGCAAACCGGCGGCGGGCCGATTTTCAACGGCAGCGGCTTGAGCGACCTCGCCGGTTCGGGCGGCAATCTGCTCGGCACCTTGCCCAACACCCTGGCGACCTCGGCCTTCGGCGGCGTGTTCAGCGCGGTGACCAATGCGGGCAATTTCTCGGCCTTCATCGAATTGCTTAAAACCCAGGGCGCGGTGCATGTCTTGTCAAGCCCGCGCGTGTCCACGGTGAACAACCAGAAAGCCGTGATCAAAGTCGGCGGCGACGAATTTTTTATCACCGGCATCACCAACACGCCGATGACCACCGGCAGCACGACAATTTTTTCCACCGAAGTAAAACTGACGCCGTTTTTCAGCGGCATCGCACTCGATGTCACCCCGCAGATCGACGACGGCGGCAATATCATTTTGCATATCCATCCGTCGGTCAGCGAAGTCGAGCAACGCGACAAGTCTTACACCATCAACGGTTTGAACTCGACGCTGCCGCTCGCCGCCAGCACCATCCGCGAATCCGACAACGTGGTGCGCGCCGCCAGCGGCCAGATCATCGTCATTGGCGGCTTGATGAAAGAAGGCACTACCGAAGACGATGCCAGCGTGCCGCTGCTGGGCGAAATTCCCATCCTCGGCAACCTGTTCAAACACAAACGCATCACGCGCATTAAAAAAGAACTGGTCATCATGCTCAAACCCACCATCGTCGACCACGGCCAGGTGTGGGGCCAGGCGGTGGATGAGGTGCGCGATCGTGTACAGAATTTGAAGCGCTAGCGTCTTACAAAAAAATAGAATTTAAAAATGGCAAAGAACTTTACTCTACAAAATAACGCACCCCTTCCCCCTGCAAGGGGGAAGGCGGGGATGGGGGTGATCATAAATACTGGCACAGTACTCCTCACCCCCATCCCAACCTTCCCCCTTGCAGGGGGAAGGAGCACTCAATTTGAGCCATTTAGCCGTGACTCGAAACTGCATCTCTCACAGTCCTAAACACCATGTACGAGTCCCACTTCGGCTTTCGCGAATTGCCCTTCACCATCACGCCGGACACGAGTTTTTTTCTTGCCCAGGCGTCGCACCACGAAGCGCTCAACACGCTGCTGGTCGCGGCGCGCAGCGGCGAAGGCTTTATCAAAGTCATCGGCGAAGTCGGCACCGGCAAAACCCTGCTGTGCCGCAAATTTCTCGCTTCGCTTGCCGGCGATGACTTTCTCACCGCCTATATTCTCAACCCTTATCTGGAACCGCTCACGCTGTTGCGCGCGATCGCCGACGAGCTGAACGTTAATGTCGAGCCGCGCGCCGATCAGCATCAACTGCTCAAAGCCCTGACCAAATTTCTGGCCGAAAGTTATGCCGCGGGCCGCCGCGTGATTTTGTGCCTGGATGAAGTGCAAGCGATGCCGCTGGAAACGCTGGAATCGCTGCGGCTGCTGACCAATCTCGAAACCGAGCGGCGCAAACTGTTGCAAGTGGTGCTGTTCGGGCAACCGGAACTGGATGCCCGGCTGGCCGCGCCTTCCATACGCCAGTTGCGCCAGCGCATCGGTTTCGCCTGCCAGTTGCGGCCGCTCACGTTGCCCGAGGTTGACTATTACTTGGCGCACCGCCTGACGGTCGCTGGTTATCGCGGGCCACGCTTGTTTACCGCAGGCGCCGTGCGCTTGCTGCACCGCCGTGCCACGGGCGTGCCGCGCTTGCTGAATATTCTCGCGCACAAAGCGCTGATGGCGGTGTTCGGCGCAGGTTTGCATCAAGTCGACAGCAGGCACGTCCGCCAGGCCGCCGCGGACACCGAATCCATCACGCACGGCGGCGGTTGGCAGCGCTGGCTGCCGCTGTGGCTGAATTCAGCCCGGCCGCGCGCATGAGCCTGATCAATAAAATGCTGCTGGATCTGGAAGCGCGCCAGCCGACGCTGGCACCGGCGGCCGCGGCGCAAGCCATTTATCAGGATTTACATGCGGCCAACAGCTCGCCGCCGCCCGCACCGCGCGTGCGCATGAGTTTGATATTTGCGCTGCTGGGTGTGAGCGCCGCTGCTCTGAGCTTATGGGTGGGGGAGCCGTCGGGAGTCATCCCTGTCCCGGTGGAGACGGCGCCCGCACCATCCTCTATGCAGGTTAAACCTTTACCAGTGACGCCGCCGCC
>CAZHHW010000138.1:0-7643 GCA_964532385.1 uncultured Gammaproteobacteria bacterium
AAGACGTGTATCACGCGCAATGGCGCGGCAAACCGCTTTATGTGAAGTTTCAAAAACATGACGAATAGTTTGTGGTTTCGTTTAAGGAGCAATGACGATGGCTTCAAAATGGCACGGCAAACAATGTCCGATGTATTTTACCGGCATGTAAGCCGGGTCGGCGCGGAGCCCGCGCACCATGACTTCATCATTGCCGATACTCTTTTTTGCGTTTGCTCATAACGATCTCCGCTTGAACTCCTTCCACACGGATGCGTTCTGCGACGGGTAAATCTTTTAGCTTCGCACTCAAGGTGAAACTTCCAGAAAGCGGTTAGGTGTAAATACCATTATCACCTGACCGGTACCGGACCTTGTCAGTTTGTGCATGCTCATCGCCAAGATTAAAGAGGTCAGCGTAATGCGGGTTACCCGCCACACCCCTCACCTGCCTGGCATGCACCGCCATCACGTGCCGGTTAGGTAAGGGAATCCGCACTGCCAATACACTTTACGATTATTCATATTGGGAAGCGTCCATTTTTCCACGATGAATTTTATGTGACGCCTGCTAAACTGTGCTCATGGGGAAATACGATAAATTACTCGAACGGATACTCTTGGGAGACGCTGACGCCAATATCTCGTTTGATGAGTTGTGCCAGTTGCTGTTGCGACTCGGGTTTGAAGAGCGTATTCGCGGCAGTCACCACATCTATCGAAAGGCGGGTGTGGAGGAGAAAATCAATGTGCAGCGCGACGGTAGCAAGGCCAAGCCTTATCAAGTCCGGCAGGTGCGTGCAGTCATACTGCGCTACAAACTTCGAGGTAACGAATGATGTACAAGTATGAGGTGATTTTATATTGGAGCGATGAAGATGGTGCTTACGTGACTGAAGTGCCGGAATTACCTGGCTGCATCGCACACGGTCCGACCCAGGAAGCGGCGTTGGCCAGCGGTCAAGAGGCGATCCGATTGTGGATCGATACTGCCCGGGAGTTTGGTGATCCGGTTCCGGTGCCCAAAGGTCAGCGCCTGAAATATGCGTGAACCCGCGCGAACTTTTCAGCCATATGTTTGCGAGAGCGTTTGTTCTTCATAGAAGTATGATTGCGCAACCTTCGTGGCGCGCATAACGCAATGTTTCCTCGTCACGCGCGCGACTCATCCCAAGTTCACCAACGTATTTGATGTTCAACCTGATACCGACGGCTACCCGTGCCGATCACCTCCCGGCGCGGATCTCGACATTAACACAACAGAGTCGACCAACACCCGTCGGAATTTCTGTTTACCGGTTGGCGGGGCGCTGTTATGTTTGCGGGAATACTTTTTCTACAGACTCGGTATACCCCTTTGAAATGCATGCAGACACAAGTTGCTTCTGAAAGTGAGTTGATCGAAGTCCTGCGCAAAAAGCTCAGCATGCACTCGTCTATTCTGATTGGTATCGATGGTTTTATGCGGTCAGGAAAATCCCGCTTGGCCATGAAATTGTCAAGTGAACTAGGTGGGTACAGGGTAAGCCTTGATGCATATGCGGACTCTGGAAGTTATAAGCCTCATTACGTAGATAAATTGTTACTCGACTATTTCGTGGAAGATGTAGATAAACTTAAAAGAAAATTCCCGTGCGTCGTTATCGAAGGAATATGTCTTCTAGAAGTCATGGAGAGAGTAAAGCGGCCTGTAGATTCGTTGGTATATGTAAAGCGCATCAGTCAGACAGGACTCTGGAACGATGGCTTTCGCCTTGAAGATTACGTGACAAACAAGGCGATAAGGGAAAACGAAGAAGGACTACGCAAGAGTGAGCTCGACTACCACGTTACTAAGGGACCCCATGAAAAAGCAGAACTCATATTCGAGCGGACGGAAACGAATGGGGCATAACAAACGGTTGCACGCGACCAGCTACCACGGCGCGTGAACCGCATGCTAAGGAAATACCCTGACGCTTCGCTTGACAACAAATTCTCTTACCCAAGTTTTCAACGCGTAACCAACTGCCCCTGCTCTTGTGCGAGCTGGCCGCGCGTACTCTCCGTCTGTATCAGCGGCGCGGCCATAGCGAGGCGGGTGCGGGCCTTGTCCAGATGGCCTTGTTTGCGGTCTATCGCGGCGGCAACGATCTGAAACTGCGCCTGGGTGTCGGGCGGCAATGCGGCGGGCTGTTGTTTCAGCAGGGCGTCGACGCGGTCGCGGGTGGCGGCGGCGCGCGCCAGCGAACCGAACATGTCCACTTCCGAAGCCGTGGTCATGTGCACCATTTGCACGGTGAAATCATCCGGCGCGCCGGACAGTGCGGTTTCCAGATCGGCGAGGCAGCCGCGCACCATCCACAATTTGTCAAGACCCATCAGCCACGGACCGCGGCGGCCGGCGAGCTTGCAATCGTTGGCGGCCTTCCACGCGAGCACCTGCGGGTTTTTGCCGTCCTTGACCGCAAGCGGGGAAAGTATGGCATCGGCATCGTCGATGCGGTTATGCAGCACATACATGCTCGCCAATGTGAGTTGCGCATCATTGTCCTGCATTGCGTGCAGTTCCGCTTCGGACTTCTGTTCGTCCGGGCTCAGCGCAGTCACGGGAAAATCCCTCGCGCACGCCGCGAGCAGTACGCATGCCAATAACCATCCTGTCTTTTTCATAAGGCCTCCTGGGTAAGTTGTAGCGAAATATTTTGTCACGATGCGCCCTTAAAATCGTATTTTAATGAAATCTGATAACGGTTATGCACCGGCACCAGCACGGCTTCGCTGGGGGTCGAGCCGCGCAGGTGTTCGCCGCTGACAGCCAGCACAAGCTCTTCGCGAATTTGCCAGTGGAACAACCAGCCAAAAATCCATGATTCGTCATCCAAGCCGTGGCGGATATAGGCCTGCATGTCGGTCTCCGGAACCACGCCATCCTTGGCGAAGCGCACAAACGCATAGTTGCGCCGCAAGCGGCCCACATAGCGGTTCGCCTGCAGCAGGAATCCGTCGGCGGCCTCGGCCAAGGCAGGATCGCTACGTAAGCTGCCGGCATCGCCCGCCGCGGCACGCAGCGCAGCGTATTCGCGATCGCTCAGGCCATTGCCGTCGTGCAGGTATTCGAGGATCAGGTTGGCGCCCGTATCCAAGGTGTATTGTCCTCCCAGCACGGCCGAAGTCGTCCAATGTTGACTTGCGCCCGTGTTCCAGACCGGCAACGGCGGTGTGGACGGCGGCCCCACCGGAATACTTTCCCAGCCGGGAAAACGCCGTTGCGAGCGGGTGCCAAGTTCTGCATGCAGTTCCAGCGCATTGCCAATAGTGTGCGATGTACTCAGACCCACGAAACGCTCACCCTCGCGCAATCCAAGATGCAACGCGGCATCGCTTGAATCGAACACGTGCTGCACACGCGCTGCCAACCAGCGCTCGTTGCGCGCGTCATCGACCAGCATCGCATCGCGCTGCGTCAGTTCCACGGCCGCGAGCGTGGTGGTGGTCTTACCGGCGAGCGCCTCGTAGGCCACGAAGCGGTCGCCGTCGCGATAATAATTGCGCGCGCGGCTGGCATTGTTGGATTCACTGTCGCCCAGCGGATTCGACGGATTCCACAAATAGGCTGTGCCCCAGTGAAAACTACCGACCCCTGCGGAAAGCGTATGACCCTCCTGCGGCAGCCAATGCAACGAGGCCTCCGCCAGCGTGCCGCTCACATCGTCATCGTGCACGGCATGCCGCACTTCGACCCGGCCATCGAGCTTGGCGAACAGCGTCCCTGTGTCCCAGCGGCCTACCCCATGCATCGCAACACCACCCACATTGCGTTGACCATTCAGAAGACTGCCGTCCGGATTGAAAGGTGTCAGCAGCCGTGCTTCATCGACCAGACCAAAAGCCTCGGCAGACCAGCGCACATCCGCGCTGTCCGCTGCGCTTGCCGGTAGCGTGCCGGCTGCAAATACACTTGCAACCCACCCCGCTAACGCTGCCTTTTTCATCTCAAACGTGCCAGGTACGCAGTGTTGAAATGGGAATCAGGAATCTCGCCCAGCGAAAAATTGGCGTATTTCATCACCGTGCGCTTGCCCGCGTTGAGCGCGTTGACGATCTCCAGCTCAACCAGTTGCGGCGCGCCACCGGCCTGCGCCACCGGGGCATACTGGCGGTAGTACGCGGTTTTGAGCAGCTTGCCGGAGGGTCCGAAAAACTCGGCCTTGACCGGCTGCTGGTCGGACTCTTTTACCCACAATACGAGCTTGGCGTACGCGGCAAGGGCGCCGGGCTTGACAATCAGCTCGAGCTTTTGGCACGGCACGTCGTCGATCACTTCGCTCCCCAGCAGGCTAGGGGTGTAGTCGCCGGAAAAATCCGTGTTCGCCACATCGCCGTTGGAGGCTTCGCCGATCAAGCGTTGCTGCGGCGTGATGCGCAGCGGTCGGCTGGTGCCGGGCGAGGAAAACCACAGATTATTGCCGTCCATCAGCAAAGCCTTGCCGCGCTCGGCGGCCGGTTCGGTATACACCACCAGCGAACGATGCGAATTCTGCACTTCGACGCGCAGCGCGAAACTCTTTTCGGCTTCGCCTGTTTCCTTGTTGATCAATTGCAGGTCGAAGCTGAATGGGCGGCCCTTGAAGTTACGGTAGCCATCGGCTTTCGCAAGAATGTCATCGGCCTCTTGCGCGGCGGCGGGCAGCGCGCACGCCGCAAACAGCGTGCACACAAGAATTGCAAAGCGTTTGTTAAGCATCTTGATTCTCCATAAGTTCAGACATGACGCAAAGCATCGACGATCGATTTTCGCGACGCGTTAATGGCCGGGAACAAGGTGGCGCAGGCGGCGATCATCCACACGCCGCCCGCACTGACAATCCACATCCACGGGACCAGGGCAATGCGCAGCGGGTAACCGCGCGAAGAACCGGGCGGCGGCGGCATCATGATTTCAAGCCCGGTGATACCGCGCGACAACGCCACCGCGAGGATCACACCCACCACACTGCTCAATGCGGCCAGGATCACGCCCTCGACCACGAACTGCCGCACGATGCCGGTCTGCCGCGTCCCGATGGCGCGCAAGGTGCCGATCTCGGCGGTGCGTTCCATGACGGCCATCATCATGGTGTTGGTGATGCCGAACAGCACCACCACCGCGATGACGATGATCACGAACAGGAAAATGCCGTCGTAAAGTTCCACCACGCGGTGATAAAAACTCGCGAGCTGATCCCAGCTGCGCAGCTCGGTCTGCAACCCGGCTTGCTTAAGCGCGGACGTCAGCGCCGTCCGCACCTGCGGCAAACGCGCCGTGTCGTCGATCAGCAGCACCACCATGTCGACCGCTTGCGTGCCCAGCACCCGCTGGGCCTGGGCCAGCGGCATCATCATCGCGCGGTCGTCGTATTCCTTGGCGAAGCTGCGGAAGATGCCTTGCACGCGCACATCCACCGCGTTCATGCCGCCCTCCACGGTGGTCGAAACCAGGGTCAGCGGGTCGCCGATTTTGGCGTTGAGCGATTGCGCCAATCCCTCGCCCAGCAACACGCCTTCGGCATCGTCGGCGTCCAGATCATTGCCGTCGATCACTGTCAGCGCAGAGTTGATCAAGGATTCCGCCTCGGTATCCACCGCGCGAATCACCGCCGCCTGGCTCTGCTTTTCGTTGCCGAGCAATCCGGTGAATTCGATACGCCGCGAGGCCGCGACGAAATACGGATCGCGCTGCATGATGGCAACGATGCTTTCCGCATCCTGCTGCGACAGGCGCACTTTTTCGGGCGTGCTGCGATGCAACTCTTCGTAACCTTGCTGATACACCTGCAAATGGCCGTACTGGCTGCGGATCACCGATTCGCGCAGCCCCTCGTAGTTGGCGTGCACGAAACCGCCGAACAAAATAATACTGACAACACCCGTCACCACTGCCAGCAGCGTGACCAGGGAACGGCGCCGGTGACGCAGAATATTGCGCCAGCCTACTTTCAGTTCAAACATTGGCATGTCCCCGCGCCGTATTCGTATGAGCGGTTTTAATTTCGCATCGGCCGTCGCTTTCGATGCTGCCGTCGCGCAGCAGCACCAGGCGCGAGGCGCGCGCCAGCAAGGCCGGATCATGCGTGCAGATCACCACCGACGAGCCCTGCTTGCGCGACAGTGCCAGCATCAGCTCGATCACGCGTTCGCCGGTGTGCGAATCCAAATTCGCGGTCGGCTCGTCCGCGATCAGCAGCGACGGCTGATGCACCAGCGCACGCGCAATCGCCACGCGCTGCCGCTGCCCGCCGGAAAGTTCATTCGGATAGTGACGTGCCAGGTCGGCCAGACCAACATCTTCTAGCATGCGCGCCACGCGTTGCGCGCGATTCGACGCGCGCGCCAGCATCAGCGGATAATCGACGTTCTCGGCCACGGTCAATACCGGTAACAGGTTGAAGCTCTGAAACACAAAACCGATATTGCGGCAGCGGAAATCGGCCAGCTCCGCATCGCTGGCCTTGCCCTGCAACGCACCAACTTCAAAATCGCGGATCTTCACGGAGCCGGCGGAAACGCGATCCAATCCGCCCAGCAAATGCAGCAAGGTGGATTTGCCGCTCCCCGAGGGACCGCCCAGAAACACGCACTCGCCCTCGGCGACATTGATGTTCACGCCCCGCAAGGCATGCACCTCGGCGTTGCCCATCTGATAGCGCTTATGCACACCACGCGCTTCGATCATCACATCACCATCCCATTGTCAACATTGAGCACCTGCCCGGTCATGCCGTGATTACCGCGCGCCAGGTGCGCGATATTGCCGGCCAGCAACGCGGGTGTCCCCGGCGCGCCCAGACCCATCATGTCGAACAGTTTGCGTTCCGCGCCGGACAGCACCAGCGTTGATCCCAACTCCGGTTGTGAACCGTGGCAAACGACATTCACATCGACCTTATAACGTCCCAATTCCTTGGCCAGGCATTTGCTCGCGCCCAGCAAGGCCGCATCCGCCGCACTGCGCGCGGGATGCCCGGCCCGGCCGCAATGCGCAATGATGTCGCACACCACCACGATCTGACCACCTCCCTTGGCCGCCAGGGTTTTTGCCGCGGCGCGCGCCGCACTCGCAAAATCTTCGAGCACGCTCGCAACATGCGCCACGATATGTGCGCCGCCGCGTTCATCCGCGCTCAGCGGTGCAATGTAGATCATGGCGGTGAATGCTTCGGTTTCGTTGCTCTCGGTCAACCCGAGCCCGGCGCCCTGCAGCGCCTGTTTCAATAGCAAAGGCACCTCGCCGCATAACCACACGCCCGCCGTTTTGTTGCTGTCCGCAGTCACCACGTCACTAAACCTCCAGTAATATTCAAGGACGTTCCCGTCACATAGCGCGCGCCTTCCGAGGCAAGGTAGAGCGCGGCACCGGCCACATCCTGAGGCTCGCACGGGCGCGCAAGCGGCGTGTTGGAAACCAACAAGGCACGCACGCGTGCTTTCATGAGGTCGGCCAGCCCGCCCTCGATCACCTGCGGCGCGATGCAGTTGGCGGTCATGCCGCTGGCCGCAACCTCGCGCGCGAAGCTGCGTATATAACCTTCGACCGCCGCCTTGGCGGCACCGTAGGCCAGCCGCATCGGCTGCCCGACGCGTCCGGTGATCGACGATATCACCACCACGGCACCGCCCTGCAGATCCGCGCGCAGCGCGCGAAA
>CAZHHW010000139.1:0-7509 GCA_964532385.1 uncultured Gammaproteobacteria bacterium
TCGTGCGCATGGCGCACGCTACTCCCCGGTAATTTTCCGGCTTATGAACATCGCGTCGCCGTAGCTGAAAAAGCGGTATTTATTCTGCACCGCATGTTGGTACGCATGCATGACATTTTCGTAACCGGCAAACGCGCTCACCAACATCAGCAGCGTGGAGCGCGGTAAATGGAAGTTGGTAATCAGCGCATCGACCGCCTTGAATTGATATCCGGGCGTGATGAACAACCGCGTGTCGCCGCTGAACGGCGCGAGGCTGCCGCCTTGCGCGGCGCTTTCCAGACTGCGCACGGCGGTGGTGCCCACGGCGATCACGCGCCCGCCGCGTGCGCGCGTGTTCGCGGCCTGGGCGCACACCTGTGCCGACACCTCTGCAAACTCCGCATGCATGTGGTGATCTTTCAGCTCTTCAACGCGTACGGGCTGAAATGTCCCGGCACCTACATGCAGCGTCACGTACGCGAACTCCACACCCCGTGCCGTGAGTGTTTCCAGCACGGTCTGATCGAAATGCAGACCGGCGGTCGGTGCGGCCACCGCGCCGTCGCGGCGCGCGAACACGGTTTGATAACGTTCGCGATCGGCGTGTTGATCGGCGCGCTGAATGTACGGCGGCAGTGGGATATGGCCGATGGCCTGTAAAATATCAAGCACCGAGCGCGGGTCATCGAAGCCCAGCTCGAACATGGCATCCTGCCGTGCCAGCACCCGCACGCGCACGTCGCCGTCGAGCAGCAATTCGCTGCCGGGTTTAGGCGCGATGCTGGCACGCACCTGCGCGAGCACACGTTGCGCGTCCAGCACGCGCTCCACCAGCAACTCGACCTGGCCGCCGCTGCTTTTACGGCCGAAGAGGCGTGCCGGAATCACGCGCGTGTCGTTGAACACCAGCAGATCGCCTGCGTTCAATAACGCCGGTAATTCGGCGAAGTGGCGATCGGCGATCGCGCCGTGCGCCGCGTCAAGCGTCAGCAAGCGGCTCGCACTGCGTTGTGCCAGCGGATATTGAGCGATCAACTCGGGGGGTAAACTGTAATCAAAATCGGCGACGCGCATGGCGCGGCATCTTAACCCACGTAAAAATCCGCGCGGTATTTTTTATTGGGATTTTCCAGTTTTAGACGCAAGAAAGGGAGCTTGCGCTCCCCTTCTTTTATTTTTGACTCCAGATGCTGGTTATTTCCTGCGGCGTTTAAATCCCCATGCGCCGAGGCCCGCCAATGTCAACCAGTCCAAACCGCCTGCGCCGGTGGCATCATTCGCTTTTGCCACCAAGTCATCTTCTTCGTCCTGTTTGAGAAACTTGGCGATATCTTCAATTGCGTCATCCTGCGTCAATAAAAATTGCAGTGAAGCCATTTCAGGCTCGGTATTGATTTCTTCTTTAATCAATTTCTTGCTGGCACCAATGACGGCAGGCTCATCACCTCCGGCACCACCGGGACCATGACATGATTCGCAATTGTCGATGTACAACTGTTCACCTTTCGATACCTTTCTCAGATAACTTGCGATCGCGGATATTTGGGCATGCGACAGGCTGCTCAAGGACTGCATTTCCGTCACTTCTTCGATGGCCTCGCGAATATCATCCGCGGATTCGCCCACCACGCTGCCGGCATCACCGGCCGGGCCCGCTTTTGGACCATGGCAAGATGCACAGTTATCATCGTACAGCTGCTGTCCGGTGGAAACAGGCGGCGGTGTCGCGGCAGTAATCGTGGCGCTAGTCGACACCGTCGTGCTCAATGGCGTGGTGGCACTGTCGGTGACCGTCAATTTGACGGTGTAGGTGCCCGCCGTTAAATAGGTATGCGAGGGATTCGCCACCGTTGCAGGGGTGGAAGTATCGCCGAAGTCCCAACTGTATGTTGCGGTAAGACCGCTGTCGACACTTGACCCGGCGCTACTGAAAACCACCGGGGTTCCCACCGTACCCGTGTAAGGGCCATTGGCATTCACCACGGGTGCCAGGTGTGTTCCAACAGCGGAAATCACGATATCGTGTGTAGTTGTGGCACTTATCAGGCCTAAGTTGTCCGTCACGACCAGAGTCACATGGTAGGTGCCGGGCGCGGCGTAGGTATGCGCGGACGGCGTTGGTCCCGCACCCGCCGTGTTATCGCCAAAATTCCACGCATAGTCCGCGATGCTTCCATCCGCATCGGTTGAGGTGCTGCCATCGAAACTAACTGGAGTACCCACAGTTCCGGTGGTCGGACCAGTGATGCGCGCGATCGGAGCCACGTTAGCTGCTGGGGTGACCATAATTGAAATGGATGTATTGGCGGCGCCATCAGCACTTTCACCAGCGATGCCATCGCCCGATACTCCCGCGCCGTAAATCGTCACAGTTCCAGGAGTCGCCGGTGCAGTCCACGTGAAGGAGTAGACGACACCTGTTGTTGGAAATGGAGTCGTGGGCGCGCTGTGCACGACTTCGGACGACAGTATTTTGGTACCGGTTCCGGTCGCGCTTAACGCACCTGCGCTCGCATTGATAGCCAGGCCGGCATTAACCGCCGGACCACCTTTGACGGTAAAGGTAAGCACGTTGACAGAATTTGCAACAACCGTGGCTGGCACACTACCGCCAGCAACTCCAAATTCTACGGTTGTGCCTGAAGCCGCAAGAGAATGACAGGACGCGCAGGTTGATCCTGTCGCACCTGACCGCCCTGCCCGTCCATTTGCATCTGCGGAAGCAATATTCGTTTGTCCCGCCAGCAATCCTGATATCAATACCAATGACGGCAAGGCCGTCCCCATTTTCCGAATTATTTCATCCATGGCAAATCCCTCAGTTGGCTCAATCGTTCCGTTAAATGACATAGTCACTGCGCTAACCAGATCCTTCCGCATTACTTGATATCACCAAGCGATGCACTGCGGCGGTGAGATGTACGCCTGCTTGATTAAACAAATATTAAGGAAAGGTTAACGCGGGGGCGTTGTAACTCATCTTGGAGTCTTTGCAAATGATTTTTTCAGAGTGGCAGCGTGCGGCTGGAAGGCACGCTGGGATTGACTTTAAATTGCGGGTAGCTGAGTGGAACCGGCGGGCATCTTGATAGTTTGCGAATATTTTTTGACTGTTAAAAAACCGGGGGGCTTGCGCCCCCCTTTGTTACCTTTTTACAAAACCAGAATTACTTTTTACGGCGGCGGCCCCACAACAAGCCGATGCCCGCCAACGTCAGCACGTCGAGCGCACCGCCGGCAATGGCTGCCCCTTTGGCTTTTTTCGTGGCGGCTGTATTGATGCCGGCACACGATCCGCTGTCATCGTCGTCGTCGTCCTCCTCCTCATCATCATCGAGCGTGCTCGGTGATGAGCGGCGAGCCACCAATCTATCGTCATCATCATCGTCTCCACTGAGACAGGCTCCGCCATTGAGATATGCAGCAATCGCATCGATTTCTTCGGCCGTCAACACGGACAGAGAGTTCATCTCTGGAACTTCCAGGATGGCTTCAGCAATATCGGAAGCAGATTCTCCAACCACGTCGCCGTCCGGACCACCCACACCTCCCGCACCGTGGCATGACTCGCAATTGTCAATATACAACTGCTCGCCTTCGCCGGGCGCCGCAGTGGGATTGAGATACTCTGTAATCGCAGCGATTTCCTCAGTCGTCAGCACGGACAGCGAGTTCATTTCTGGAACATTGATGATCGCATCCGCAGTGGCCGCGGCGGAGGCTCCGAGGACATCACCGTCCGCACCGCCGACACCGCCCGCACCGTGGCATGACTCGCAATTGTCGATATATAACTGCTCGCCGCTGGATGGTGTCGGAGGCGTCCCCCCGCCAGCTCCCACGGAAATCGAAATCGTGGTCTTGGCCGCATCATCCCCGGCATCGGAACCATCACTGTCTCCGGAGACTCCGGCACCGGTCAAGATGACGGTTGCATCCGTGGCAGGCGCAGTCCACGTAAACGTATAAACCTTGCTGCCTGCCGTCATCATTGCACTGTTGGTATGCACCACTTCTCCCGCCATGATGGTTGTGTCGGCGTCGACCACATCCAGTGTACCGTCGCTGGCCGTGATACTCAGCCCGGCATTGGAGGCAGGCCCGCCGCTGATGGTAAAGGTGAAGGTATTAACCGAACCTGCGTCCACACTGGCGGGAACATCGCCAAACTCAACCGTCGTTCCGGTGGTCCCACCGCTATGGCACCCTCCACAACCTGCCGCCCCCGCCCCATCTCCGGATTCACCTGGATCATGCGCAAAAGCAATCGTTGCAGACCCGGTTAACAATCCTGTCATCAATACGAGCGGCGGTAACGTCGCACGCACTCTCCGAATTATTTCGTCCATGGTAAAACCTCCTGTTGAATTCATTGACACATTCGGTAATCGCGGTGCACAAACGAACTGCACGATCAAGTCGTGCAGTCTCTTGAGCAGAGACTTGCACATCTTTGTTTAAGGGAAGGTTAAAGACGGACAGAGCCGCTGTAATTTATTTTTTTACTCAACAGCGACAACAAGCGCATTCAAAGAAGATGCAATGAATTGGAAATTTGCGGGAACACAACGCGCGGCAGAAGCCGCGCGCTGGTATTGACATTTACGACTTAGCTGCCGGAGCGTGACCGTGCATCGGTTTCTTTTTCGCGATCATTTCGTTGCAGGCAGGCGACAGCTCCGCGGCCTTGCCATGCAGACAGGCCATCAATCCTTTACCGGGCTTGGCATCGGGACATTGCTTCTTGATGTCCTCGCCGCAGGCGGCATTCATGGCTTCCGCTTTTTTATTCATGCTGTCCTGGTGTGTTTTGCATCCTGGCGAAAGGTCGGCATCATGCTTCTTTAAACAGGCGGCGACTCCACCTGCGCCCGGCTTGGCATCGGCGCACAATTTTTTAATATCTTCCGCGCATGCGCCTTTTGATGGCATCGCATTCGCCACGCTGCCAAACGCTCCGAATGCTACGAGCTGCATTGTTAAAACCCACTTGGATGCTTTCATTGCCCTCTCCTCAGAGTTGTACTGGATGTTTATCGGTTGAAGCACAACCGACCCGCGTAAGAATAGCACCGATTTTCACGCCTCATGCCCGTAGCGACATGAATAGAACACAACCCGCGATACGCATACAATCGCACTTCGACCGCATGGGAACGTCGGGAATGAAATTCGCTCGCGCAGTCGCTTGCATCATTGCTCTGCTTGGCGGATGTCAGAATGAATCGCCGCCGCACGCACCTCCGCCTCCTGTCACCGCGGCGGCGGAAATTACCACCGGCGCAAGCCTCGCCGCGCGCTGTTCCGCATGTCACGGTGCCGACGGCATTTCCAGGAAAAAAGGCGTGCCCTTTCTGGCCGGTCAACAAGCGCAATATCTGGCCGGTGCATTGCACACTTATGCCAACGGCACGCGCAAACACGAGGCGATGAAAACCGCGGTACAAACACTGAGCGAAGAGGAAATCGCCGCGCTCGTTGCGTATTACTCGCAATTGCGCCGGCCGTGGAAAGGCGCGGAAGCGCCGCCCGCGCCGAAAGTGCGCCGTTTCGATAGCGCCACGGTGGCGGTGGGACAATCGGCATCGCGGCCCTGCGACTCCTGCCATGGCACCGACGGCAACAGCACGCGCGCCGGAGTGCCAAGTCTTGCCGGTTTACAACCGGAATATTTCAGTAAAGCCCTGAACGCTTATTTCACCGGCGCACGCAGCGACCCGATCATGAACGTGTTCAAGGAATCGCTGGACAAGCAGGAAATCAAAACCATGGCCGCCTACTATGCCACTCAACAGCGCGGCAAAACGCGCTTCCTTTCCAAGGGCAAGGCCGAAGCAGGAAAATTAAAAGCGAGCGCTTGCAACGGATGCCACGGCGCGGACGGCAACAGCATCAACCCGGATGTACCCGGTCTTGCCGGTCAGAACGGGCCTTATCTTGAAAATGTCTTGCTCGCGTACCGCAATGGGACAAGAAAGGACGGCCTGATGCAGGCGACAGTCGCAAACTTGACGGTCCAGGACTTGCGCGATCTGGCCGCTTATTTTGCAAGCCAGGAACCCGTCACACCGCAAACGCCAAACGCCGATACGTCCGGCAAGTTCGATCCGCTGGGCGACGGTGCGCGGCTGGCGCGCAACTGCGACGGTTGCCACGGCAGCCAGGGCAACAGCACGACGCCCGGCATTCCCAGCCTGAATCGTTTGCACAGCGACTATCTTGCAAACACGATCAAGGCCTACCGCGACGGCGGACGCAATAATCCCGCCATGAAGAATTTCGTGCTGAATCTTAGCGATGCGGATATTGTCAAGATTGCGCTGTATTACGCCACGCAAGAGCCCGCCGTCAACCCGGTCCAAGCCAAGGGCGATGCCGCCGCCGGTGAAAAACTGGCGTCCGCTTGCAACGTCTGCCACGGCGAACGGGGCAACAGTCCCGATCCGCGGATACCGGCTCTGGCCGGACAAGACCCGGCTTATCTCGCCGTCGCGGTAAAAAAATATGCGGGCGGCGCACGCACCCATGCGGACATGCAAAATGCGGTGAAGGATTTAAAAGATAACGAGCTGAACGACATTGCGGCGTATTTCGCGGCGCAGCCCTCTGTCAAGCTCAGGGTCCATTTGCCCGAAGCGCCCGAGGTGCTGGCGGAGCAGTGTAATCGTTGTCACGGTGAAAATGGACGCAGCACCGAACCCACCAAACCCCGCCTGAATGGACAGGTGGAGTCCTATCTGGCGCATGCGTTGCGCAGTTACAAAAACGGCGTGCGCGACAACACCATGATGCATGCGATGTCGGACGTATTGAGCGATCTGGAAATTGATGCGCTTGCAGCGCATTACGCGCGCCAGCCATAATACGTTCAGGCAAATTCAAGAGAAGGAACTCGAGCCTGTGAAGATCTTGCTTGCTGAAAGCCATGCAGCGGCACGCCAAGGATTGAGCCTCATCCTGCGCCGCCTGGGCGGCAACACCATGATCGTCGAAGCAGCCGACTGCGCTACGGCACTGCGCATCGCTCAGCATACGGATGTCGATCTGGTCCTGCTCGATACCGCCATGCCGGGCATGGAAGGACCGCAAGGCATCGAACGCGTACGCGCGTACCTACCCAGCACCCCCATCGTCATGCTGTCCGCCTCGGAAGATCCACAAACCGTGCGCGATGCACTGAGTTGCGGAGCACAGGGCTTCATTCCAAAGTCTACTACCGGCACCTTGATGCTGGGCGCATTACAACTGGTATTTTCCGGCGGCGTGTATCTGCCGTCATTCCTGCTGGACCTGCCGAAGTTGCCCAGCAACGATACGCCCTTCAACCCGAATGCTGGCGACGGATCCGGCCTGACTCGGCGGCAACGTGAAGTCCTCGCATTGATCATCAAAGGCCATCCGAACAAGGAAATTGCCCGCGCATTGAACATTTCAGTAACCACCGTGCGCACGCACGCCACCGCCATCTTCAAAGCATTGCACGTCACCAACCGCACGCAGGCAGGCCATGTCGCCGCGCAACGCGGG
>CAZHHW010000140.1:0-5493 GCA_964532385.1 uncultured Gammaproteobacteria bacterium
AGCTCGCTATTCCTCGCTCGTTGCGCCTTGCCCTGCACCCAACGGGTCGCACTCCGCAGGCCGTTCAACTGCCGTTTCTAGGATAATTTCCCGCTACGCCGGTTTCCCTGTGAGGTTGTTTCCATGTTCGAAAGCCTGACCGAACGCCTGGCGCGTGTCGTCAAAGACATGCGCGGCTTAAGCCGCATCACCGAAGACAATGTGAAAGACACGCTGCGCGAAGTGCGCATGGCGCTGCTCGAAGCCGACGTGGCTTTGCCGGTGGTGCGCGACTTTGTCGAGCACGTCAAACAACGCGCGGCCGGCGTCGAAGTCAGCGGCAGCCTGACGCCCGGTCAGGTGCTGGTGAAGGTGGTGCGCGACGAACTGGTGAGCGTGATGGGGGAAACCAACAGCGCGCTGGACCTGTCGACCCGGCCGCCGGCCGTCATACTCATGGCCGGCTTGCAGGGTTCCGGCAAAACCACCACCGTGGCTAAGCTGGCGCGCTTTCTGACCGAGCGCGAAAAGAAGTCGGTGCTGGTGGTCAGCGCCGATGTGTATCGACCCGCTGCCATCGACCAGTTGCAAACCCTGGCGCAAGAAATCGGTGTGGATTTTTTCTTAAGCGATCCGTCGCAGGACCCGGTGGATATCGCGCAGGCGGCGCTGCGCCAGGCGCAGGTGCAATCCAAAGACGTGTTGATTGTTGACACCGCCGGCCGCCTGCACATCGATGCGGAAATGATGCGCGAGATCCAGCGCCTGCACGCCGCGCTCAAGCCGGTCGAAACGCTGTTCGTGGTCGACAGCATGACGGGTCAGGACGCGGCCAATACGGCAAAAGCTTTCAACGACGCGTTGCCGCTCACCGGCGTGATCCTCACCAAGACCGACGGCGATGCGCGCGGCGGCGCGGCGTTGTCGGTGCGCCACATCACCGGCAAGCCGATCAAATTCATGGGCATCGGTGAAAAAACCGGTGCGCTCGAACCGTTTTATCCGGACCGCATCGCGTCGCGCATTCTGGGCATGGGGGATGTGCTCAGTCTGGTGGAACAAGTTGAACGCGGTGTTGACAAGGAAAAGGCCGACAAGCTCGTGCAGAAAATGCACAAGGGCAAAGGACTGAATCTGGAAGATTACCGCGATCAATTGCAGCAGATGCGTTCGATGGGCGGGCTGGCCAGCATGATGGACAAGCTGCCGGGCATGAGCCAGATTCCGGAAGCGGCGAAAAGCCAGTTCAATGACAAGGAATTGAAACGCCTGGAAGCGATCATTAATTCCATGACCCCTCGGGAACGGCGCCATCCCGATGTCATCAACGGTTCGCGCAAGCGTCGCATCGCACAGGGCTCCGGGAATCAGGTGCAGGACGTGAATCGACTCCTCAAGCAATTCACGCAGATGCAGAAAATGATGAAGAAAATGGGTGGCGGTGGATTCGCCCGTATGATGCGGGCAATGAAGGGGCGCGTGCCTCCGGGCATGACATTTTAATTGTTTTGAATACGCTGATTCAGGTTATGGAATTTACAATCCTTTAGTGCCGGGTGGTTAAGCATTTAAAGCATCAAGCTGCACAAAATTTGCTCCGGTGTGTTGCCGCAGTGCTTCAATACGGTACTTTGGATGTGTCCAGCCGGAGACTGCTCTGCATGAATCATTTCCCGTCCTGGGCTACTAAATATCAAATCGTGCTCCTTGCCGCCTCGCTGCTGTTTAACGGCACGCTTGCGGCCGCGCCTGCGGTCGAAAAACCGCCGTTGCAAATGGGAGTGGTGCCGTTCCTCAGCACGGAGCAGCTCTTCAGGTTTTTCACTCCAATGAAACTCTATCTGGAGCAGAAGCTGGGACGGCAAATCGTTCTGAGCACCGCGCCGGATTTCCGCAGTTTAATTGCGCGCGCCGCGTACGCGGATTATGACATTTACGTAACCGCGCCGCATTTCGCCTTGCTGGCGGAACAGGAGACAAAGTATCAACAAGTGGCACGCATGCAGCGCCTGCTGGAGCCCATCATCGTAGTGCGCAAAGACGATCCGGTGCAGCGCATGGAAGATTTGCGCGGCCATCGTATCGCCCGTCCCCATAAACTGGCGCTAATCTCGATTCTGGGCGAAGCAATGTTACGCAAGCACGGGATGGAAGCGGGGCGTGACTATGAAGTTCAGGAAGGGGTGTCGCATAACAATGTGTTAATCCGCGTGGCGGAAAACGATGCCGATGCGGCATTCGCTACGCAGGTTGCGCTTGACCATGTGCCGGTGGGGGTGCGCAACCGTTTGCGTGTGATGGCCACGCTGCCTCAGCTCCCGCATTTGATGATCATGGCCGGGCCCAAACTTGGCGAGGCCGATGTGCAGGCCTTGACGCAGGCGTTATTGGCATTTACTCCGGAGGGGACGGGTAAAGAATTTTTCGATTTAACCGGTTTCGGCGGCATCACACCCATCACTCCCGCTGATATCGAGGCGTTGCAGCCGTTCCTGTCGCTTTTGAAGGAACGCCTGAAATGAACCAGGGCAAGCGCTATGGCGTTCGTTCGCTGCGCTTCAAGCTGGTGCTGGCCAGTACCGTGGTGGAAATTGTCATGCTGGGCGCCTTGGTATGGAACAGCACACGCATTGCCGATCAGGCGCTGATTCGCGGCTTTGAAAGCCGCACCCAATTGTTGGCCCCGTTGCTCAACGCAAGTATTGCACCGGCGCTCGCCGAGCGCGATTACGCGACCCTGGAAGATTTGCTCGAGCAAATCGTGCAGCAGCACTCCATCGTCTATATCGACATCAGCGATGGCCGCAAGCGGCACATCATCTCGCGCGGCCCGGTTCCGCCAAGCGAGCTGTTGGATGCTTCCGTGCGGCATGCCGACAGCATTTTCGATCAGGCGCTGGATGTCAAAATCGGCGGCAATATCGTCGGACGGGTCCGTTACGGCATCGACATCAGCATGCTCGATGTCACCTTCGATCAGCTTCGCTGGCAGGGTTTGTCGATTGCCGCGCTGGAGGTGCTATTGACCTTCAGCCTGCTTGCGCTGCTCGGGTATTTTCTCACCCGGCATCTGCGCATGCTGTCGGACGCCGCGCGCAGCATGGAACAAGGCGGTTACGAAAATTATCTGCCCGAAGGAGGCTCCGACGAGGTGGCGGATACCGCGCATGCTTTTAACACCATGGCGCGCGCGGTCGAATCCAGCCTGCGCACACTAAAGGAAAATCAGAGGCTATTTAAAGCGATTACCGATAATTCCGCGGCGGTAATTTATGTTAAGGATCCCGATGGAAAATTCATGTTCGTCAATCGTGAGTTCGAACGCTTATTCGGCTTAACTAACGAGCAGATCAAAGGCAATACCACCCACGAGTTATTGCCCAAAGAAGCCGCCGAAGTGATTCGCGCCAACGACGTTGCGGTGCTCAACCAAAAAATCGCGCTTCAGTTTGAGGAGACCGTGCCGCTGCGGGATGGACCGCACCGTTACCTGGCGGTGAAGTTCCCATTGCTGGATGACAGGGAGCAGGTCTATGCGATGGCTGGAATTGCAACCGATATCACCGAACGCAAACGCGCGGAACGCTGGCGTGAGAGTCAGAATCAGATATTGCGCTTGATGATCTCGGATGCCGGGCTGTCTGTGGTGCTGGATGCGCTGGTGCGGATGATCGAAGCCGAAAGCGATGGGGCGATCGGATCGGTGCTGCTGCTCGACCCGGACGGTATGCATTTACGGCATGGTGCCGGTCCGAACTTGCCCGCCGCGTACATGCAAGCGCTGGACGGCAGTACGATCGGCCCCGCCGCGGGTTCCTGCGGGACCGCCGCGTATGAGCGGCGCGTCGTGATCGTGGAAGATATTCAGAGCGATCCGTTGTGGGAGTCCTTTCGCGCGCTTGCGGCGCAACACAACCTGCGTGCGTGCTGGTCGCGGCCGGTTTATTCCGCAGACGGCGCCGTGCTTGGCACCTTCGCCTTGTACTACCGCGAGCCGCGCCGTCCGGCGGAACGCGAATTACTCACGCTGCAAGATGCCGAACACCTGGCGACACTGGCGATTGAAAGCGAGCGCACCCGCGGCAAGCTGATCGACAGCGAAAAACGTTTCCGCGCCACCTTTGATCAGGCCGCGGTCGGCATGGCACAGACTTCCCCCACCGGCCGGTGGCTGCGCGTCAACCAGAAGCTGTGCGATATCACCGGCTACACGCGCGCGGAGCTGCTGTCGCGCGGCTTTCAGGATATAACCCATCCGGACGATATCGCAATCGATATGGATAACATGCGGAACCTCTTGAACGGTTCCATCCCGTCTTACACGCGGGATAAGCGCTATATCCGCAAGGACGGAGTGCCCGTGTGGATCAACATCACCGTGGCGCTGGTGCGCACACCCGGCGGGGCGCCGGATTATTTCATTACGGTTTTGGAAGACATCAGCATTCGCAAACAGGCCGTCGAAGCGCTCAGCGACAGCGAACGTTTTTTCCGCAATGTGCTCGACAGTTTGTCGGTCATGACGGGCACGCTCACGTCTGAAGGGATTTTATTGTTCGCGAATAAAACCGCGCTGAGCACCGGCGGCTTGTCGTCCGGCGATGTGTTTGGCCGGCCGCTCGCAGACACGCCCTGGTTTGCATGGTCGGAAGCGGTGCAAGCGCGCTTGCGCGCAGCGATACAGCGTGCCGTGGGCGGCGAAACCGTGCAATACGAAGACCAGGTGCGGATGGCCGGGGAGCAGCTGATCGATGTCGAGATTGTGATCGTGCCGGTGCGCGACGCGCACGCCGCCATCACGCATCTTGTGGTGTCGGGTTTTGATATTACCGGGCGCAATCGCGCGGCCGCGGAAATCCATGCGCTCAACACCGGACTCGAGCACCGTGTAAACGAGCGCACCATGCAGCTTGCGGCCGCCAACAAAGAGCTGGAAGCTTTCGCTTATTCCGTCTCGCATGATTTGCGCGCACCGTTACGGGCCATTGACGGATTTTCCCAGGCGTTGATCGAAGATTACGCGCCCCATCTTGATGCTCCCGGCAAAACCTATCTGGAACGGGTGCGCACCGCGACCCAGCGCATGGGCATATTGATCGACGATTTATTGATGTTATCGCGTGTCACGCGCCAGGAAATGACGTGTGGAAATGTCGACCTGAGTGCGCAAGTGCAGGGGATAATCGCGGACTTGTCCGGGCGCAGCCCGCAACGCGAAGTCGAATTTGTCGTGGTCCCCGGCAGTTATGCTTCAGGCGATGCGCGTTTGCTGCGCATCATGCTGGACAATCTGCTGGACAATGCCTGGAAATACACCTCCAAAACCGCGCTGGCGCGCATCGAATACGGCCATCTCCAGGAGGCGAACCGGCGGATCTATTTCATACGCGACAACGGCGCGGGTTTTGACATGCGCTACGCGGGCAAGCTGTTCGGCGCGTTTCAACGCCTGCACAAGATCGAAGAGTTTCCCGGTACCGGTGTGGGGCTGGCGACGGCCGCGCGCATTATTCA
>CAZHHW010000140.1:5593-7340 GCA_964532385.1 uncultured Gammaproteobacteria bacterium
CGGAGTGTAGGCATAAACTTTAATGGCGCGGGTGGCGTCATTTTTCCTGAGCTGGCGGGTGGCTTCAAAGCCGTCCATGCCGGGCAGATTTAAATCCATCAGGATCAAGTGCGGAAGCCGGCTTTGCGCCAGCGCGAGCCCTTGCTGCGCATCGGTAGCTTCGATCACGTCATGTCCGGCCCGTTGCAACAGCAATTGGGCGACCTGCATGTTCCAGGGATTGTCTTCAATGATCAGGATGCTCGCCATAGGGATGCAGCATAAACCCAAGCGCGGCGCGCATCGAGTCACCCCCTGACAATTAACTAGAAAATTTCCCCGTCAGGTTTATGCTTGGCGGTGAAGGAACCAAACCTTAACTAGCTGGGGGCATGCAGGTTATGCAGGACAAGATCATTCTGTTAGTCGAGGACAATCCCGACGACCGCGATTTGACTTTGCGCGCACTGCGCAAAAATAATATTTCCAATGAAGTGGTGATCGCCAAAGATGGTGTTGAAGCGCTGGATTATTTGTTCGCGACCGGGACCTACAGCGGCCGCGACAGTACCGTTTTACCGCAAGTCGTATTGCTCGATTTAAAACTGCCGCGGCTCGACGGCCTCGAGGTGCTCAAGCAAATTCGCGCCCATCCGGACACCCGGCGCTTACCGGTGGTGATTCTCACCACCTCCGCCGAGCAGGGGGATATCGCCACCAGCTACGATCACGGCGCCAGCAGCTACATCCGCAAGCCGGTGGATTTCGGAGAATTCCAGGAAGCGGTGCGCCAGCTCGGCATTTATTGGCTGGTCTTGAATATCCCTCCGGCGCAATAACTATTGTAAGCCACGGGCGCCAGGTAGACATCGAAGCGCGTGTTCTGGCTTGCGATGCTCATGCTGGGTTTGCTGTTGCCCAGCCACGGTGCGTGGCCCGGCCGCTTGACCACCACGCGCTGCCGCGCGCGGTGGCGCGCCATGGCCAGCAATTCCGCGCTGTCGGGATCGGCGCCCAGCAGGGCGCGCAATACGCGCATTTCCTTTTTCACCAACGCACTTTTGTCGCGTGGCGGGTACATGGGGTCGAGATAAATAACCTCGGGCCGGTGAACCTCGGCAAGCACCTGCAGGTAGGCGCAGGCATCGACCGGGGTGAGCGTCATGCGCGCGGCAATCTGTGCCGTGGCCGCATCGGCGCACGCTCGCGCCAGTCCGTTATCCAGCAGCGCGGCGACAATCGGCGAACGTTCCAGCACCTGCACGCTACAACCGAGCGTCGCGAGCACAAAAGCATCGCGGCCCAAACCCCCGGTCGTATCCAGCACCCGTGGATTGGCACCGTGTTTCAAACCCATGGCGCGCGCCAGCGGTTGTTTACGGCCTTCGGCCAGACGGCGCCGATGACCGCTCTTGCCGCCGACGAAATCCACATACACCGGGCCGGGCGCATCCGCGCCGGTTTGCTGCAACATCAAACGGTAGGCAGGTGCGCTGTCGATAGCTTCGAGGACCAGCAGCATATCCCAGGGTGCAGCGTCAGCCGTAACCGGCAAATCCAGACGCGCGGCGAGTTCGCCAGCGTGTGCATGGAGGTGTGCGTGCGTGCAAAAAACGGCGATGCGCAGGGTCATGGGTGTGCATTGTAGCGGAGTGCGAAAATGCAACCACAACCACCACCCCACCCCTGCGGGGCACCCCTCCTCGAAAATGAGGAGGGGAGTTTAGTGTAGTGTTTTTTCTCCCCTCCTCATTTTCGAGGCCGCTCT
>CAZHHW010000141.1:0-5940 GCA_964532385.1 uncultured Gammaproteobacteria bacterium
ATGCGCGCGGTGTTGAAGATTTTGCTGTGGTCTTGCAAGCGCACGTCTTGCAGGCGGCGTTCGATGGCAGCGACTTTGTCGACACCTTGCTGCAATACCTCTTTCACGCGGAATACACCGCAGTGATCTTCCATCGCTTTGGTCAATTCGTTGCGCAAGCCGTCCACCGACTCCCCGTCGCCGCTTTGCTCCCAGCGCGTCAGGCGGCTCATCGCGCGGTCGACGCTGCCGGGTTTCATGAGGCGGTGGTATTTGTTTTCGCGCAGAAACTCGATCATGTGATTCGCGGCGGCGCGGCCGAACACGATAATGTCAAGCAAGGAGTTTCCGCCCAATCGATTGGCGCCGTGCACCGACACGCAGGCGCATTCGCCGACGGCGTAAAGACCCGGAATCGCTTCTTCCGGCCCGTGCGCGACCGGCACCACCACTTCGCCGTTGCGGTTGGTCGGGATGCCACCCATGGTGTAGTGCGCGGTCGGAAACACCGGGATCGGGCTTGTGATCGGATCGAGATGTGAAAAAGTCAAGCACAGATCCCGGATGCCGGGCAGACGTTTTTTAATCAAGTCGGCGCCGAGGTGATCCATCTTCAGCAGGATGTGATCTTTGTTCGGCCCGCAGCCGCGCCCTTCGCGCACTTCCACCGCGATCGCGCGGCTGACCACGTCGCGGCTGGCCAGGTCTTTGGCTTTGGGCGCGTATTTTTCCATGAAGCGTTCGCCCGCGCTGTTGATTAAATAGCCGCCTTCGCCGCGCGTGCCTTCCGAAATCAACATGCCCTTGCCCGCGATGCCGGTCGGGTGGAATTGAAAGAACTCCATGTCTTGCAGCGGAATGCCGGCGCGCAACGCCATCGCCATGCCGTCGCCGGTGTTGATGCGCGCGTTGGTGTTGGTGCGGAAAATCCGCCCCGCGCCGCCGGTCGCAATCAGCGTGGTCTTGGCTTCGATCAGCAGCGGTTCGCCGGTTTCGATGTCCAGCGTCAATGCGCCGAGGATGTAACCGTCGTCGTCGCGGATTAAATCAATCGCGAAATATTCGTCGAAGAAATGCGTGCGCGCCTGAATGTTTTGTTGATACAGCGTGTGCAATAACGCGTGGCCGGTGCGGTCCGCCGCCGCGCAGGTGCGGGTGGCCTGATCGCCGCCGAAGTTTTGCGACTGGCCGCCGAACGGGCGTTGATAAATCTTGCCGTCGGGCAAGCGCGAAAACGGCAGCCCCGCATGTTCAAGCTCAATGACAATACTTGACGCCGCGCGGCACATGTATTCAATCGCGTCCTGGTCGCCCAGATAGTCGCTGCCCTTCACGGTGTCATACATGTGCCAGTGCCAGTTATCGGGCGTGACATTGGCGAGCGCGGCATTGATGCCGCCTTGCGCCGCGACAGTGTGCGAACGCGTCGGGAAAACTTTGGATACCACGGCGACATGCAAATCCGCTTTGGCCAATTGCAGCGCGGCGCGCAAGCCGCCGCCGCCCGCACCGATCACCAAGGTGTCGAACTTTCTGCGCGCGATCGTCATGAGGTCACTCGTAATAAAATTCGGAACGCCCACACCAGCATTGCAAGCAGGCTCGCGGCGATGCCGGCCAGCGCCACAAAACGCGTGCCGGCCGCACGCACATAATCAATGACAACATCGCGCACCCCGACCCAGGCGTGGAGAACGAGCGCGATAAAAAACAGCATGCAGGCGATGTTAATCACTGGGTGAGCGATCCATGCATGCCACGCGTTATAGGTCACGGGCTGGTGCGTGAGCAACACCATTAACGCAGCCATAATAAATAAGGCCAGATACACCGCGCTGACGCGTTGCAACACCCAGGCACGTAAACCGCCGGAGACTTGTCCGCTCATCGCAGCCATCCCACGATCAATAACAGCGCGAGGGCTTCAGCGCCGAACACCACCCATGCGCCACGGCGCGCGCCGTCGCGGCTCATGCCGAGGCGCACATCCAGCAGCAGGTAACGGATCCCGGCAAACAAGTGATGCAGCAACGCCCATAACATGACCACCGCCGCCAGCTTGCCGGGCATGGAATTCAGCAGCGAGATCACCGCGGAGAAATCCTGCGCGCTATGCAGCGATTGTTCGAAAAGGTAAATCACCAACGGAATTGCGAGAAACAACAACACACCGCTGGCGCGATGCAGGATCGACATCAGCGCCGCGATGGGCATGTGGATGCGCGTGAGATCGAGAAATACCGGGCGCTTTTTAGTTGGGGTCATTATTGATCAATCTGGTGTAGAAGCGCTGCACTCAACGAAATGAGAAATTGTAAAGACCACCTTCTCCAGGACAATGCCTACCTCTCAAGCATTTACTCCCCTCCTTATTTTCAAGGTCGCTCTCGCGCATCCCGGCAACTGCTCCTGCGTTGCTCTACCTTCCTGTGCAGCGAAGGGGTGGGCACAAAGGAATCTTCAACCGCGACCACCCCGTCACCTGCGGTGCCACCCCTCCTTGAAATAAGGAGGGGAGAAAAAATCCGTGCGATGTCAGCTTCTGTCATCAAAGAGTTAAGTTCCAAAAACAGAATAACGCAATACCGTAGCGCTCAAGTCTAGTTGACTTGCGGCAACCGTCCAGAAGTTCGTTTTTTTGTTGAGCGAGAATGCACTATAGTCGTAATCGTTTCGATATCACCAAGAGCGCACTTTAATCATTATGAAACCCGACTGGAAAAACTTTCTTGACGCCAATGGCGCGATATTCAATGACACCGGCACGCTGGTCTTGAATTTCGGCAATGCGCAGTACGAACGCAATGCGGCCGCTCATGGCAGCATTCTCTGTGACCTTTCCCATTTGGGATTAATCGCTGCGCAGGGCGCCGACACGCAAACCTTTTTGCAAAGCCAGCTCACCAACGATGCGCGCGACGTCAATGCGACACACAGCCAGCTCAGCGGTTATTGCAGCCCCAAAGGGCGCTTACTGGCGTTGTTTCGCATTTTTCAGCGCGACGAAGTTGTGTATCTACAGCTTCCACAGGAGTTGCTGGAAGCCACGCTCAAACGCCTGCGCATGTTTGTGATGCGCGCCAAAGTCACGCTCGAGGACGCAAGCGGCGGCCTGGTGCGCATTGGTCTGGCCGGAACGCAGGCCGAACAACAATTAAGCGCGGCTACAGGACGTTTACCGCAGGCCGTTAATGAAGTAGTCGGTGTCAACGGCATGACCGTGATGCGCGTGCCCGGCGTGAACCCGCGCTTTGAAATCAGCGGCGAATTACCGTCCATACAAGCGCTGTGGCAACAGCTTGCGGCGCAGGCCGTCCCGGCGGGCGCGTCCGTGTGGAGCTTGCTGGATATTCTGGCCGGGGTGCCGGAAGTTTTCACAGCCAGCACGGATGAATTTGTTCCGCAGATGGTGAACCTGACGGCTTTGGGCGGTGTGAATTTTAAAAAGGGTTGTTATCCGGGCCAGGAAATCGTCGCCCGCATGCAATACCTGGGCACGTTGAAGCGGCGCATGTATTTGGCCCATGCCGCCGTGGACAGTCCGCCCGCCGCGCGCACTCCGCTGTTCGAAGCGGGCGGCGATGGAACGCAAAGCATTGGCGCCATTGTGAACGCACAAACAGCGCCGGACGGTGGATGCTATGTTCTGGGCGTGGTGGTGATTGCAGCCCAAGAGCGCGCGGCAATACACTTGGGCAGCATCGGCGGACCGGTATTGAAATTTCAGCCGTTGCCGTATCCGTTAGAATGAAATGAAGGTGAGATCAAGATGGGACCTGATGTTGACGAATTCATCAGCAAATTGCTGAACGATTTAAAAAACAACCGGCTCAAACTGCCGACCTTGCCGCAAGTCGCACTCAAAATCAGCGACGCCATCGATAATCCCAAATCCACCGCGAAAGACGTCATGCGCATTGTCGCCACCGATGCGGCCTTGTCCGCGCGCTTGATCCAGGTCGCCAACAGCGCGATGTACCGCACCAATACGCCCGTCGAAGATGTGCAAACCGCGATTACGCGTTTGGGCATGAAGCAGGTGCGTAACCTGGCTTCCAGCCTGATCATCCGCCAGTTGTTTCACACCAAATTCCCGGGTTTGAAAAAACGCCTGGAGCGTCTGTGGATCCACAGCGCGCATGTTGCGGCTATCAGTTTTGTGCTGGCAAAAAAATACACCAAGCTCAAACCGGACGAAGCCATGCTCGGCGGTTTGGTGCACGACATCGGCGAATTGCCGATCCTGACTTATGCTGAAAAATTTCCAGCCATCGCCGCCAATGAAGCCACGCTCGACGAAATCGCGACCAAACTGGGGCCAGTACTTGGCAAGGCCATGCTGGAAACCTGGAAATTCTCGCCTACGCTGGTGAGCATCGCGGGCGAACATGAAAATTTTAAGCGCAACTCGACTGCGCCGGTCGATTACACCGATATTGTAATAATCGCCAATCTGCATAGTTACATCGGCACCCAACATCCGCTGGCGAACCGCAGCTGGGCGGATATTCCGGCATTGCAAAAACTAGGGCTCTCCCCGGACGATAGCATCAAGGCGCTGCAGGAAGCACGTGAAGACATCAAGGAAATTCAGAAGTTATTGTCTTAACGGATAGAAGCAGCCATCGCCGCAACCCGCACCTCAGCTATGCATTTTTTCTCGCTGCGTCAGGTGCGCAAGCTCCGCCGCAACCTGCGATAAACGCGTATCGAGCTGGCTAAGGTTTGCGTGGCCTTGTCGTTCGGAATTAATCTCCTTCACCAGCCCCGCAATACCTTCTTGAATTTGTTGCGACACATTCCCCTGATTCGCAAGGGTGGCGGCGATGCGCTCGTACATGTCGTGTATGCCGCTGATCGCTCCCGAAACTTCCGACAAGGCTTCGGCGGCTTTCTCCGCTTCCACCGCCCCGGCCTGGCCGCCCGCCTGGGTCTCGCGAATTTTCTGCACCGCGCTCCTGACACCCTCTTGCAGATGGCTGATGATTTTCTGGATTTCCTGAGTCGACTGCGCCGTGCGGCTAGCTAAAGTACGCACCTCATCGGCAACGACGCTGAAACCACGGCCATGTTCGCCGGCGCGGGCCGCCTCGATGGCCGCATTGAGCGCCAGCAAATTAGTTTGATCGGCAATGCTCTTGATGACATCGAGCACCACGCCGATTTTCTTACTGTCGTCTTCCATGTTTTCCACGCTTTGCGCCGATGCATCGATTTCCGAAACGAGCTTGTCGATGGAACACATCGCGTTCACGGTGATGAGCGCGCCTTCGCGTGCCATGTCTTTAGCCTTGACGGTAATCTGTGAGGATTCCTGAATTGAACCGGCCGCCGCTTTCGTCGCCGCGATCAGCCCATCGATCTGACCGGTGAGAAATTCCAATGCCGTTTGCGATGGCGGCGCGGCCTGCGAATTCTGCTGTGAAAAATTATGCACTTCTTGCGCAAGCCGCGTGGACAACTGACCGGCTTCAAGCAAAGCCGCGTGATTCGTTGCAAGCAAATGATTGATTGCCGAAACCAAGGCGCTCAGCTCACCTGCGGCCCCCGGCTGTAACTGGCGAGCGAAGTCCCGCTGTTGCACCATCGAATGCACTTCCGCAGCCAGCGCATGAATGGGACGCACCATACGGCGTGCGGAAAACCAACTTGCAATCGCGGCGGCCAGCCCGCCCAGGACCACGCTTGCGGCCAGCGCCGTATAGCCCTGTAGTGCCATGACGCGATATATAACCAAATTCACAAGCAGAATGGCGACCCCCACGTGCACGCCCAACGCGAGATGAATTTTAATCTGCAAGCCTTCCGCTTCTTTCGACATAGCCGTGACCTAATACACTCAAGTGCCTGACTATGTATTCGGCTTTGGGAATGTAAACTAAAGTGAAATTGTCGAGATTTATTCTCCGGGCGTTATTTTGCGCGCATGTGCGGAAACAGCAGCACATCGCGAATCGACGC
>CAZHHW010000141.1:6040-7220 GCA_964532385.1 uncultured Gammaproteobacteria bacterium
CTGTCGCTGCGGCGCGCCAGCGGCGACACTTCGGTGGGATAGGCCGTGATAAAGGTCGGATTTTTCAGGCGGCTTTCGGCGGTCTTCTCAAAAATTTCGATCTGCACCTTGCCCATGCCCCAGCTGGGTTGCAGCGGAATGTGCAATGCGCCGGCCACCGCGCGGCACGACTCTAAAGTATCGAGCTGTGCCGCTTTCAGGTCGGGATTGAAATGCAAGATGGCTTCTTTGATCGTCATGCGCGCGAACGGCTGGCCGAAGTCGTACACCTCGCCTTGATAATTAATGGTCGTGTTGCCCAATACTTTTTGCAGCAACGCGCGCAGCATTTCTTCGGTGAGATTCATCAGGTCGCGATAATCCGCATAGGCCTGGTAAAACTCCAGCATGGTGAATTCCGGATTGTGGCGCGTCGACAACCCTTCGTTGCGGAAATTGCGGTTGATTTCAAACACGCGCTCGAAGCCACCCACCACCAAACGCTTTAAATACAGCTCCGGCGCGACGCGCAGGAACAACTCCATGTCGAGCGCGTTGTGAAAAGTTTTAAAGGGCTTAGCGGTGGCACCGCCCGCAATCGCGTGCATCATCGGGGTTTCGACTTCCAGAAAACCGCGCTGCACCAGAAACTCACGAATAAACTGCACCACGTGCGAACGCACCACGAAAGTTTTGCGCGTGACATCGTTCATGATTAAGTCGAGATAACGTTGACGATAACGTGCCTCAGTGTCGGTGAGGCCGTGAAATTTATCCGGCAACGGCCGCAGTGACTTGGTGAGGAGCCTGATATTGTCCACCTTTACCGACAACTCGCCGGTCTTGGTTTTGAATAACACGCCTTCGGCGCCGACAATGTCGCCGATGTCCCAGCGTTTAAATTCGTTGTTGTAAAAATTTTCCGGCAACAGGTCGCGGGTAACATACAACTGAATCTGCCCGGACATGTCGCGCACGTGGCAGAAGGTCGCCTTGCCCATCACGCGGCGCGTCATCATGCGGCCGGCGATACTGACGCGCACCGGTTGCGCTTCCAACTCCTCCGCAGATTTTTCGCTGTATTCGGCATGTAATTCGCCGGCGACCACGTTACGCCGAAAATCGTTCGGATAGGCAATGCCTTGCTCGCGCAACTCGGCGAGCTTGGCGCGGCGTTGGGCGATCTGCTCGTTTTCGTCGA
>CAZHHW010000142.1:0-7192 GCA_964532385.1 uncultured Gammaproteobacteria bacterium
CCATGCAAACCTTGACGCTCACTCAACCCGACGACTGGCATCTGCACCTGCGCGACGGCGCGGCACTCGCGGCGGTATTGCCCGACACGGCGCGCCAGTTCGCGCGCGCCATCGTGATGCCGAACCTGAAACCGCCGGTGACCACGACCGAACAGGCACGCGCGTATCGCGCACGCATTCTTGCCGCCCGGCCGGAAAAGTCAAGCTTCGATCCATTAATGACGTTGTATCTGACGGAAAACACCCGCGCGCAGGAAATCGAACAGGCCAAAGCCAGCGGATTCGTGCATGGCGTGAAACTCTACCCGGCCGGTGCGACCACGCACTCGGATGCGGGTGTGACACAACTGAGCCGCTGTCATGCCGTGTTTGAAAGCATGCAACGCTTGCGGATGCCGCTGCTGGTGCACGGCGAAGTCACCGATCCGCAGGTGGATGTGTTCGACCGCGAGCGTGTATTCATCGAGACCCAGCTCGCGCCGTTGATGGAGCGCTTTCCGGATTTGCGCGTGGTGCTGGAGCACATCACCACGTCCGACGCGGTGAAATTTGTGCTGCACGGCGGGCCGAACATCGCCGCGACCGTCACCGCGCACCATCTGCTGTACAACCGCAACGCGATGTTCACCGGCGGCATGCGGCCGCACTATTACTGCCTGCCGGTGCTGAAACGCGAAACACATCGTGAAGCGTTAATCGAAGCCGCCACCGGCGGTAATCCGAAATTCTTCCTCGGCACCGACAGCGCGCCGCACGCCAAATCCGCCAAGGAATCCGCCTGCGGCTGCGCCGGCATGTACACCGCCCACACGGCGCTGGAGTTATACGCCGAAGCATTCGAACACGCGCACAAGCTTGACAGGCTGGAAGCCTTCGCCAGTTTTTACGGCGCGGATTTTTACGGCCTGCCGCGCAACAGCGCGAAAATAACGTTGGAAAAATCTATCTGGACCGTGCCACAGGAATTGCCGCTCGGTAACGGTGTTTTGATACCGTTGCGCGCCGGGGAAAAAATGAGCTGGAAGCTCCAGCAGTAAAACATCCTTTTTAATGCCAATACTTGACACTTATGCGCCCGGTTGAAATTCAGTAGGGTGGGCATCGCCCACCGTTTTTTTAATTTACGGCGAAGCGGTGGGCGGTGCCCACCCTACAGTTGCCAAGCCTTGGCGCCATCTCTCGCATTTAGATCTTTGCATGCTGTTCAATACACCGCCGTCACGCGGTATCCCTGTTTTTCCAGCAAACGTAACAATCCCTGATCTCCGGGCAAATGCAGCGCGCCCACGGCGACAAACGCATTGCCTTCTTTCAAACGCGGCGTCATGCGTTCGACCATGCGCAGATTGCGCGCGTCGATCAGTTCAGCCATCAATTTTTTTTCCAGTTTGGAATCTTCGGATGAGGTGTATTTACCATTGAGTGCCTGCAATCCAGGCAGATCGCGTTTGAGATACATGCCGATCATTTCTTCGAATATGTGTTTGAGTTCGCCGGAATGTTTGACCGCATCGGCAATCAGTTGGGTTTGCTCCTCCAGCGTCATGCGATCAAAAATACTCAATTGCTCCTGTACGCTTTCCAAACCATGCACGCTTTTTTTCTGCGCCACCGCCGCGTCGTACAATGCCGAGTCGAGAAACACACCGGTCTTGGCCGGCGGCATGCTTAAAGTCAGAAAAATAGCCCAGGGTTTATACATCGGCAGCATGCTTTCCGGAACATCATGTTGCGCCATCAGCGGCACGATCTTGTTGTAAAGCGCATTGCCCAGCACGGTCTTCAAATTGCGGCCGTCGCTGAATACCATGGCCTGCGCGGTTTCAAGAATCGCCTGCGTATCGAGCAGGACTTCCATCGTGAAGCTGGTGCTGGCATCGAACGCGCGCTGCACTTCCGGTGCGACTTTCAAAACGCGGGGATCTTCTGAATGCATGGTGCCCAGCAGAAAACTGGGTTTCGCACCGTCGCGCTCGATTTTCCACAACAAACCTTTTTGCTCGGCACCCGACGCGCACGTCACTACGCCAAACCACAATCCAAAAACCATTAGCAGAAAATGACGGCGGCGATGCGCCATGGCGAGACTCCTTCAAAGTTATACTGCGCAACAGGCCTCAAAGACTGAAACGCTGCGTCGCTAATTGAATATCATTGGATTATCCTAGCAGCCTACTCCTCTACAAGCGGCAGCCGTCATCTACTATGTCGTACGTACACGAGAAGCCTGTAATTTCGAAACGCTTTCGCGGTTTTCTGCCGGTGGTCATCGACGTGGAAACGGCGGGTTTCAATGCGCAAACCGATGCCTTGCTGGAAATCGCCGCCATTACTTTGCGCATGGGTGATCGCGGCACACTGCATATCGCGGAAAAAATCTCCTGTCATGTGCGCCCATTCGAAGGCGCAAATCTTGACGAAGCGGCGCTGGCGTTCAACAAAATCGATCCTTATCATCCGTTTCGCATGGCGGTGCATGAATCCGAAGCGCTGCAGAAAGTGTTCGACCCGGTGCGCAAGGCGGTACGTGAAACCAATTGCTCGCGCGCGATTCTGGTTGGGCACAATCCGTTTTTCGATCTGGGTTTTCTGAAGGCGGCGGTGGAACGCACCCGCATCACGGAAAATCCGTTTCATTCTTTTTCAACTTTCGACACCGCCACGCTGGGTGGATTGATTTACGGGCAGACGGTGTTATCGCGCGCCGTGCGTGCTGCGGGCCTGGAATGGGACGAGGCGCAGGCGCACTCCGCGTTGTACGACGCCGAGCGCACCGCGCAACTGTTCTGCACCATCGTGAATAAAATCGGCATGCCGCAACCCCTGGATTTCGAGTAGTTTCGCCGTTTCGAGGGATAAAAAAACGCCCGGATGGTCAAGCCACCCAGGCGTAGTCCTCCCCCTGAAGGGAATTAATTTAGGCGCTTTGCGTTTTCTTTGCGGCCGCACCTTGCGTCAGCTTCTGCAACTCACCCTTCTGGTACAGCTCCAGGGTGATGTCACAACCCCCGATGAGTTCGCCGTTGATATACACCTGCGGGAACGTCGGCCAGTCGGCGAACTTGGGCAGGGCTTCATAAATTTCCGGATCTTCGAGCACATTCACGTAGGCGTACGGAACGCCGCAGGCTTTAAGCGCCTGTGATGCACGGCTGGAAAAACCGCACATCGGAAACTGGGGGGTGCCCTTCATAAAAAGAATGACGGGGCTGTCGTTCAAAAGTTTGCGGATTCGCTCGGTCACTTCCATCGCAATCACACCTCGTTTAAATGAATTACTTTGCACATCTTCAATGCGATGCGCTGAGTAGATAGTTTAGTCGGTTAACACCAATAAAACTACACTGCATATGTTGCAGAATTATAGAACAGAAATGAAAGACGGGGTTCCGTTAACAATTGTGGCAGCAGGACTTGTCAATTTGCCAGATCACCACGCCGCATCCACATTCACCTGCAACCAAAATTCCAGCAAAGCCAGATGCCACAATTTGCTGCCTTGCAGCGGGGTCATGTACTGCTCGGGTGCGGCCAGTAATTGGTCAACATAGGCACGATTGAAGATACCGCGTCCGCGGCAGGCCGGTGAATTGAGTATGCCGCGCATGAAACTCAAGAACTCACCGCGCACATATTTGAGCGCCGGCATCGGAAAATAACCTTTCGGGCGGTCGATCACGCTGTCGGGGATCATCCCGCGCGCAATGACCTTAAGCACATGTTTACCGCCCGATGCGAGTTTTAATTCCGGCGGCATTTGTGCGGCAAGCTCCACCAATTCGTGATCCAGAAACGGAACGCGCGCTTCCAGGCCAAACGCCATGGTCATGTTGTCCACGCGCTTGACCGGGTCATCCACCAGCAAGGTGGTGGCATCCATGCGCAACACGCGATCAATGAAGCTCGCCGCACCGGGCGCCGCCAGCAAGTGTTCGATGAGCCCGGCGCTATGATCGGGGCCGTGATAGTCCGGTGCGACGGTGTGCAGAAACTCGGCGTGAGTGCGGTCGAAGTAGTGTTTACGAAATTTGTCGAGATCGCTGCCGGTTTCAGCCTCCATGCGCGGATACCAGAAATAGCCGCCGAACACTTCGTCGGCCCCCTGCCCGCTTTGCACCACCTTGGCTTCCTGCGCCACGCGTTCCGCCAGCAGATAAAACGCCACCGCGTCTTGCGAAACCATCGGTTCGGCCATCTGTGCCACCGCTTCCGGCAGCCGTTTCAGCACATCGCTGTTGGGGATGATAAATTTATGGTGCCGGGTTTTGAAATGCGCGGCGACTTGATCCGAGTATTCGAATTCGCTGCCTTTTTCTTCCGGCACATCTTCGAAGCCGATGGAAAAGGTATGCAGGTTGGTCACATCGTGATCGGCCAGCAAACCGACCAGCAGACTGGAATCCAGTCCTCCCGACAACAACACGCCCACCGGCACGTCGGCAATCATGCGGTGGCGGTCGACGGTCTCCTTGAGTTTGGCGTGCAGCGCTTCGATCCAGTCGCGCGCGGATTTATCCTGCGCGGGGCGTTGCGCCTGCAATTGCCAATAGACCCGCTCGGTGGCGTGACCATGGCGATCAAATGTCAAGGTCGTCGCGGGCGCCAGCTTGCGTACGCCGTTGAGAATGGTATGCGGCGCGGGTACCACCGCATGCAGCGTGAACTGATGATGCAGCGCCACGGAATCGATGCGCGTGTCGACATCGCCGGCGGCGAGCAAGGCTTGCATATTGGATGCAAAGCGCAGGCGCTGTCGCGCAACATTGTAGTACAACGGTTTGATGCCGAAACGGTCGCGCGCCAGAAACAGGCTGCGCTGATTCATGTCCCAAATCGCAAAGGCGAACATGCCGCGCAATTTCTCCACACATCCCGCTCCCCACGCATGATAGGCCTTGAGCAGCACCTCGGTGTCGCCGTCGGAGAAAAAATGATAGCCCTGCGCCTGTAAGTCTTTACGCAGCTCAGGATAGTTATAGATGGTGCCGTTGAACACCAGCGCCAGTCCCAGCTCGGCATCGACCATGGGTTGATTGGCACGCACCGAAAGATCGATCACCGCCAGGCGCCGGTGGCCGAATGCCAGCGCGCCGTCGGAAAAACTGCCGCCGTGATCGGGACCGCGCCGCGCGAGTTTGCCCATCATGCGGGTCACCGCTTGCAAATCAGGCGCGCCGCCGTCGAAATTCAGTTCACCGCAGATGCCGCACATGCTTTAGTTTCGCGCCTGTTTTCGCCCAGCATAAATTAATCACATCGTTTGAACAGTACGCAACCGCTCGGGTGGTTCACACTCGATAGTCAATGCACGCCCGCTGCCAGGGTGGAGAAAGCTCAGTGCGGCGGAATGCAACTGATAACCCGGATCACCCGGCAACGCGTGTGAATCTGGCGCGGGCAACCCGCCCGCTTGATACAGTGGATCGCCCAGCAGCGGATGCCCGGCCGCCGCCAGATGAATGCGGATCTGATGCGGCCGGCCAGTCTCAATATGCACGTCGCATAAAACGGAATCGGGACGGCGCTCCAGCACCCGCACGTGCGACACGGAAGGCTTGCCGTCCGGCGTGGCCGCATGCAGCGAACCCAGCAACGCGTGCGGCACTGGCCCAATGGGCGCGGAGATTGTCATTTCATACCACGCCGGTAACCCGGCCGCCAGCGCGCGATAACGCTTACCCATCGTTTTGCCGGACCATTGCCGCATTAAATTAACCCGTGCGCGATGGTTGCGGGCACACAACACCAGGCCGGACGTCCAACGCCCCAAACGATGCAGCGGCGCCGCATCGGGCGCGTAGCGTTGGACCTGATACAGCAGCGTCGCTTGCAGAAAGTTGGCCCCGGGCAGGGTCGGCAAACCCGCGGGCTTCGCCACCGCAAGCAAGTCAGCGTCTTCGTACAGCACGGAAAATGAACGGGGCGCGGCGGGTTCGATCCAGGGCGGGCGCTGCCAGCGCAGTTCGCAGCCGCGCCGCACAATGCTATCGGCGTGCGCGGGTCGCGCGTCGAGCTGCACCCGGCCGCTTGCGATATTTTCCGCCCATTGCGCAGGAGTGGAATGCGGATAGCGCTCACCAAGATAAGTCAGCACGGTCTGGCCGTGCGCCTCCGGCGCGATGCGTTCGCGATATTCGCAGCCATCATTGAGCTCGGAGGAGGGGCCGGTCATTGAGATTATCCGCTGGGCGTCCGCCGCGAAACCCCGCGCACGAACCATGAGCTATGCTTTCTTCTCTTCCCGTACCTTGATATGCAACTCGCGCAACTGCTTCTCCGCCACCGGCGCCGGCGCGTTGGTCAGCGGGCAATGCGCGGTCTGGGTTTTGGGGAAGGCGATGACTTCGCGGATTGATGCCGAGCCGGTCATCAACATCACTAAACGGTCAAGACCGAACGCGATGCCGCCATGCGGCGGCGCGCCGAATTTCAGCGCATCGAGCAGAAAGCCGAATTTGTCCTGCTGTTGCTGTGCATCGATGCCCAGCAGCGTGAACACATTTTGCTGTACTTCCTGGCGATGAATACGGATCGAGCCGCCGCCGACTTCGGTGCCGTTGAGTACCAAATCGTAGGCGCGCGAGCGGCATGCGCCGGGATCGGTTGCAAGCAGCCCGATATCGTCGACCAGCGGCGCGGTGAACGGATGATGCAGCGCGACCCAGCGTTTGCCGTCGCCGTCCCACTCGAACATCGGGAACTCGATGACCCACAGCGGACGCCAGCCGTGTTCCACCAAACCACGGTCGTGCCCCAGCTTGACACGCAGCGCCCCCATCGAATCGTTAACGATTTTGGCGCTGCTGGCGCCGAAGAAAATCAGATCGTTGTCCTGCGCGCCGGTGCGCTCCAGAATCGCGCTGATCGCCGCATCCGGCAAAAATTTCAGGATCGGCGATTGCAACCCGTCGCGGCCTTTGGCGATGTCGTTGACCTTGATATAGGCCAAGCCCTTCGCGCCGAACTGCGCGACATAGGCGGTGTAATCGTCGATTTCCTTGCGGCTGAGCTCGCCGCCCTTGGGCAGGCGCAACGCGACCACGCGCCCGTTCGGATTGTTGGCGGGTTCGGCGAACACCTTGAAATCCACGCTTTTCATCACGTCGGCCACGTCGACCAATTCCAGCTCGATGCGCAGATCGGGCTTGTCGCTGGCATAGCGGCGCATCGCTTCGGCGTAGGTCATGCGCGG
>CAZHHW010000143.1:0-6959 GCA_964532385.1 uncultured Gammaproteobacteria bacterium
GCGGGAATAGCTCAGTTGGTAGAGCACGACCTTGCCAAGGTCGGGGTCGCGAGTTCGAGTCTCGTTTCCCGCTCCAATTCCTACATAGGCGATAGCCTCGCGCCCCACGGCGGCAGACGAGACCGCCCAATCGCTTTATATAGTCGCCGTCTGAGTGGCAGAGTGGTCATGCAGCGGCCTGCAAAGCCGTTGACGTCGGTTCGATTCCGGCCTCAGCCTCCAATAGAATTGTCAATTCTTTGATCCCCGCACGTACCTCTGGTATCTGTGACTGTAACATTTGCACATATCCCCAGAGCCAATGCTCAGCTTGGCTGGAGGGAGACGAGACAACGCAACCAGAAGCGTGTAAACACTCTGGAAAAATTTACCGTGCGATGGTGCAGAGAAATTTATTCAGGAGCTGAGAAAATACGCGCGGCTGAAAGTAAAACTCAGATAATTTTGATGTATCAGGTCGTGTCCATTTGTCAGCGGTTATGCCTGAATTTGCCGCGGACCGCATGATAAGATTTGACTTGGAAAAGTATCTCACGCACTCAGGACCTGTATTTTTAATTTTTAAAATCGAGGGGTTATTTATGAGACGAAGCAATTTTATTTCGCTTCTGGCATCTGCAGCATTGTGTTGTACGTTAGTGGGTTGCGCTACCGAGAGCTCGAAATCGCTGGCGATCCAGCAGGTCGAAACGGCCAGCAAACCTTACACCGGAACGCGCACGCCGATTTCTATTGGCAAGTTCGACAATCGTTCCAGCTACATGCGCGGCATTTTCTCGGACGGTGACGACCGTTTGGGTAGCCAAGCCAAGACCATCCTGATCACGCATCTGCAACAAACCAACCGCTTTAACGTGCTTGATCGGGACAATATGAAGGAAATCAGCCAGGAAGCCACGCTTGGCAACAAGGCTCAAAAGCTGAAAGGCGCCGATTATGTCGTGACCGGAGATGTGACCGAGTTCGGTCGTAAGGAAGTGGGTGACCAACAGTTATTCGGCATTCTGGGACGAGGCAAATCACAAGTTGCCTATGCGAAGGTCAGTTTGAATATTGTCAACACTGCCACTTCAGAAGTGGTTTTCTCAAGCCAAGGCGCGGGGGAGTACGCGCTATCAAACCGTGAAGTCATCGGTTTTGGTGGCACGGCCAGTTATGATTCGACGCTCAATGGCAAAGTGCTTGATTTAGCGATTCGTGAAGCTGTAAATCATTTTGCCGCGGCGATCGATGATGGCTCATGGCAGCCTAACAAATAATCAAGAATTTTCGAGGCAGCATGAACACTAAGAAACACCAACTAGCCATCCGGGCCTTTTCTGTTATAGGCGCTGCCTTACTTTTCGCCGGTTGTGCGACGCCCAAAACGTTGTATCAGTGGGAAAGATATCAACCGCAGGTTTACGAATATTTCAATGGGCAAGGCAAAGGGCCTGAAGCGCAGATCAGCGTGCTGGAGGAAGATCTACAGAAAATCCGCGCCAAGGGAAATATGCCGCCGCCTGGATATCATGCCCACCTTGGGATGCTGTATTCGCAAATCGGCAAAGATGACCGGTTGGTAGCAGAGCTTCTGGCAGAAAAAGAGCTTTATCCGGAATCTTCGGCCTATATGGATTTTTTGTTAAAAAAACTCAAGAAATGAGAATTTTAAAATGCGCATAAGACGATCCGGATTATTTATCTCCTTGTTGGTGTCAATACTTGCCACGGGTTGTGCCACTGTCCAACCCTACGATTATACAACCTACAGGCAAAGCCATCCCCGCTCGATTCTCATCTTGCCTCCGGTGAATAATTCACCGGATGTGAATGCGACTTACAGTGTGTTTTCGCAGCTCGCTTATCCGTTGGCCGAATCCGGTTACTATATTTTCCCGGTTGCGCTTGTCGATGAAACATTCAAGCAAAACGGGCTTACCGTGCCTGCCGATATTCATGCGCTCGCTCCCGCCAAACTACAGCAGATCTTCGGCGCAGATGCGGCGCTGTATGTGGTGATCACGCAATACGGTTCGACTTACACCATCATAAATAGCGCAGCGGTAGTCACCGCCAGTGCCAAGTTGGTGGATCTGAAAAACGGTAACCTACTGTGGCAAGGCGCGGCGACGGCTTCAAGTGAAGAAAGCCAGGGTAATTCCAATGGTGGCTTGGCCGGGTTGTTGATTGCCGCGATTGTTAATCAAATTGCCAATAACATAATGGATGCAAGTTACAGAGTTGCGGGTGTCACCAGTCAGAGGTTGCTGCTGGCAAGGCAACCGAATGGGATCCTGAATGGCCCGCGATCACCGAACTACGGGAAGGATTGATAGAAGCTCCGCTCAGGTTCTGAGGGCGATAATAAATATAGGCGCATGAAGGGAATCGAGCGGGGGTCATCTGCAGCAACCCTTGCTCGTGTATCCCGGACGGTTGTTTTTACATGGTGCCGCTTATTGACATCTGTGCTCGTGTGTCTCATTTCGATTCCGAAAATTGAAGCTTAAGTCAGATGACGGGTATCTTTTCCTGCTTTCATCGCTCGACGCCTCCAGTTACAATACGGGCCCTTCGCATGCAGCCCGAGTGGCGGAATAGGTAGACGCTACGGACTTAAAATCCGTTGCCTGGAAACGGGCGTGCCGGTTCAATTCCGGCCTTGGGCACCAATCGTGGTGTAGACCTTCTTGCGGAAGGTCACTTGTATCCTGATATCCGACAAACACCACACCACCACCTCGCAGCGATCCCGCCGCAACGCTCGTCCGCGATTAAACGCGTTGCAGATCGGTGTCGAGAAACGCATCTCTATGTGTGGACGGAAAAGTGGACAAGATGATGCTGTAATTATTTGTATCCTTCTGATTTATTTTGTATAAAGTTCATAAATCATGCGGACACGATGGCGGACAAAATGACAATAATTGATCGTGGCGAAGCCGTCAGCATGATGGAACCTCTTCTGTTATCAGAAACCTCTCGCCATAGGCACAAATTACTAGACATGGCGGTCGAGCTTGCGAGTCGCTCCAGCGGCTTTCGGCGCAGTTTGCCCAGCGGAGTGCAGGTTGCCCTCTCGGATTTAGTGCGCGCCATGAATTGTTATTACAGCAATCTGATTGAAGGTCACGACACCCATCCTATCGAGATCGAACGCGCACTAAAAAATGACTACAGTGCTGACATCAAAAAAAGCAATTTGCAGCTCGAAGCCATGGCGCATATCGAGGTGCAAAAATGGATTGATCACGGGACACTTCAGGCACGCGCGACTGCATCAGATGCCGTGAAAGAAATCCACCGCCGTTTTGGTGAACTGCTGCCCGAAGACATGCGGATTGTTGAAGATCCCGAGTCCGGCGAGCGTACGCGGATGATCCCCGGAGAGTTGCGTCACCGTGATGTCAAGGTCGGGCAACACATTGCGATCAGTCCGGGTGCGGTGCCACGTTTTTTAGCGCGATTTGAGGCCGCCTATAACATGTTGGGCAAGGCTGAAACGATACTCGCAGCGGCGGCGGCGCATCACCGCCTGTTGTGGATACATCCATTTTTGGATGGCAATGGACGCGTGGCGCGCTTGATGTCTTATGCGATGTTGCGCGAAACATTAGACACCGGAGGCTTATGGTCGATTGCGCGCGGATTGGCGCGTAGCGTTCGAGACTACAAAAGTCACTTGGCGGCATGCGACTTGCCCCGGCGCAATGATCTTGATGGACGCGGGCACTTGAGCGAAGAAGCGCTGGCGGAGTTTACGCGCTACTTTTTGGAAACGTGTCTGGATCAAGTGGCCTTCATGGAGCAATTGGTGCAACCGGATAAGCTGCGCGCGCGCATCATGCGGTGGGCTTCGGCAGAAATCCAAGCAGGCACCTTGCCCGCGCAAACGACGAACCTACTCGAAGCAATTCTCTTTCGTGGTGAGCTACCGCGCGGCGATGTCGCTAACGTGCTAGGGAACAGTCCACGGCATGCGCGTCGCGTGGTATCACCACTGTTGGAACGCGGCATCTTGGTCGCCGACGATGCGCGCGCTCCACTGCGACTTGCATTGCCTGCCAACTTAGCGCACCTGTGGATGCCGGGACTCTTTCCTGAAGTCGCGTAGCATTTCTACGTTGATGATGCTTTCGGTTCGACGTATGTCTGGCCTTGGCACCACCTCACTTACTTAAAAAATTCCGACGTCGTTACGGTGGTGTTTGTGTCCACGCTTTCCCTTGTCCGCGCGGGTCGCTGGCGGCGGACACTCCCGTTTTTCGGTCCCATAACACCGCCTGCATATCGCCGTAACGTTCCGTCACGCGTTCCAGGCGGTGGCCGAGTTTTTCCAGCTCGCTGTGTTGTTCCGCGCTCAAGGCATCGGCTTCATAGAAGATCTGATCGGGTACAAATTGATGATGCAAGCGCGGCAGTGTCACCATGTCCGCGGCGCTGCCGCCACGCGCGAATTCCAGTGCCGCCAGCAACACCATGCTGATGATGCGGCTGCCGCCCGGTGTACCCAGCACGGCGACTCCGCGTTCGTTTTCTAGAAAGGTGGGTGTCATGCTCGACAGCGGCCGTTTGCCGGGTGCAATGGCGTTGGCATCGCCACCCACCAAACCATACGCATTGGGTGCGCCGGGTTTGGCGGCGAAGTCGTCCATTTCGTCGTTCAGCAGCACCCCGGTGCCCGGCGGGATGAACCCGGAACCGAAGGCGTAATTCACCGTGAGCGTGGCGGCGACGCGATTCCCGTCACGATCCAGAATTGAAAAATGCGTGGTGTCGGGACCTTGCTGCACGGGGACTTCCGTGGGCAATGCGCTGCTGGGCGTGGCGCGGTCGAGGCGCATCGCGGCGCGCAAGCCGGCGGCGTAAAAAGGATGCAGCAATTGTTTGACGGGTATCGTAACGAAGCCGGGATCGCCCAAGTATTCGGCACGATCGCGGTAGGCACGGCGCATGGTTTCAACCAGCAAATGTTTTTGCACGGAGGGTTCCAGGGAGGCGAAGGGGTAACCGCGCAAAATGTTGAGCATTGTCACCAAGGCCACGCCGCCCGAGGAAGGTGGGGGCGCCGAGGTGATGCGCATGCCGTGGTATTCACCGCGTATGGGCGCGCGTTCGATGATTTTGTACGTGGCTAAATCTTCGAGCGTCCAGAGGCCGCCCGCGTTGCGTACACCGTCGACCAGTTTTTTGGCGATTTCGCCGCGATAAAAACCCGCTGCGCCGCGTTTGGCAAGTGACGTTAACACGTCGGCCAATTCGGGTTGTTTCAGGATAAATCCCGGCGGCGGCGGTTTGCCTTGATCCAGCAGGCCGGGCGCCTGTATCAATGCCGCCACGCGCAACTCCGCAATGCGCTGATAAAATTCGCTGGTTGCAAATCCTTCACGCGCCAGGCGGATCGCAGGCGCCAGCGTGCGATGCAGCGGCAAACGGCCATATTTTTTGGCGAGATGTTCCAGTGCCGCCGGTGTGCCCGGAATCGCCGCGGACAAGGGGCCATCCAGTGACAAATTCGCCACCACGTTGCCTTGGGCATCCAGATACATATCGCGCGTGGCCACGCGCGGTGCGGTTTCGCGGCCGTCGATGAAGGTTTCAAAACCATCGCGGGCGCGATGCAGCAACCAGAATCCGCCGCCGCCCAGTCCACAACTCATCGGCGCCACCACGGCCAGTGCCGCGGTGACCGCGACGGCGGCATCGAAGGCATTGCCGCCGGTGTTGAGGATTTCCATGCCGGCATCGGTGGCGAGCGGGTGAGCGCTGGCAATCGCCGCCGCAGGCGGCGGGACTGCGTAGGCGGGAAAAACCAGCAACAAGAAAACAAGCGGGATAAACAGGCGGCGCATGAGCTTCAGTATAGATGCGCGCACAAAAATAAAAGGCTCCGTAAATGGAGCCTTTAGGGAAACGCCGATTAATTCATGAAAGGTCACTATTTCTTCTTTGTTCTGAAGAACCAGCATGCGTCAAGCCCTGGGAGCGCGGGCATCTTGCCCACAAAACAGCGAGCGGGACGCTCGCGCTCCCAGGAATGAATAAATGGGTGTGTCCGTTATTGCATCAAGGCGTTGTGTCATACCCGCGCAAGCGGAGTATCCAGATACTGAACTTACTGGATTCCCGCATGCGCGGGAATGACGGCACTTCAGGCGATTTTGCCGATCAACTGCAAATATTTCCGGTGCAACTGGTCTTTGTCTTCAACGTGTGCGGGATTGGTGAGAATGCAGTCCACCGGGCACACATCAATGCACTGCGGGGTGTCGAAGTGGCCCACGCACTCGGTGCATTTGCCGGGGTCGATAATATAAATTTCCGCGCCTTGCGTAATGGCGCCGTTGGGGCATTCGGGTTCGCACACATCGCAGTTAATGCATTCGTCGGTGATTAATAAAGCCATGGGTTACCTGGACAACACACTTTTTTGAACAGAGTGGGTAAATTTTAACCGATACGCTTGTGCAGCGCAGCTGCAACTTTTGCATGGACAAAAGGTGTGACATTACCGCCCAGCATGGCAATTTCGCGCACCAGGCTCGAGGAAATGTAGGAATATTGTTCGGCGGGGGTCAGAAACATGGTTTCTAATTGGGGTGCCAGGCGCCGGTTCATGTTGGCCAATTGAAACTCGAATTCAAAATCCGATACCGCGCGCAAGCCGCGCAAAATGATGTTGGCTTTCTGCTGCTGTGCGAATTCCGCCAGTAAAATATCGAAGCCGGTCACCCGCACGTTTTTGTACGGGTTAAGAATATCTTTGGCAAGCTCCACCCGCTGCCGCAAGGTCAGAAACGGATTTTTATTTTGATTCGCCGCCACCGCCACGATCACCTTGCCGAACAGCTTGGAGGCGCGCTGAACCAGATCAATATGGCCGTTGGTGATCGGATCAAACGTGCCGGGGTAAATCGCGATGGTTTTCATAGGGCCAGAATTTACCCGTTTTACCGGCGTACCGCCAAGTGATATCC
>CAZHHW010000144.1:0-6939 GCA_964532385.1 uncultured Gammaproteobacteria bacterium
TCAGCAGCGATGAAAAATCCGGCAGGCGCGCGCGCTCCACATACACGCGCAGAATGTCTTTGGGCCGCTGATTCCAAAGCCCGAGGCAGGCGCCTGCGCCGTGGTATTTAACTTCGGCGCGTTCTACGGATGCCGGTGCCGACTTGGGTTTGCGGAGTGTGGGCGGAGCGGCAGGTGAGGATTTGCGGGGTGGTTTCATCACGGTAGTTTATTTGGCAAAGGGACTGCACTGTACGTTATCAGCAATGTCTAGCGCTATGGTAATGAGATCTCGGGATGGTAGGTACATGATGCCGTTCGCGATGTGAAGTAAATAATCGAGATCAATGCATTGCTACGTTATACCCATGCATATGGTTCACTAAGGATGGACGTGTGCATTATTGTCACGATCTGTATACTTGCCGGCGCAGTCATAAATGAGCCGGTAATTGGGATAATGGTGACGATTCTTCAAATCATAACTGCTGAGGGGGTATAGGTAATGCGTAACACAAAGTTGACGTTAACAAAGTATGTGCTGGCGGTATTGTTAGTAATTTCGTCAGTCGGTGCACAAGCGAGCGGTAGTTTGAGTGTGATGTATGGTAAAAAATCGATGGATAAAAATGATTGGGAACCATTGGATTCACAAACTGAAATTGGCTTTGGCGTCGCCTATCAACAAGCTGGTTGGCCTTTAGCGATAGTAGGTAGCTATATGAGTTCTGAGGATTCATTTACTGACAATGTGTCATTCACTACTCCCGTTAAATTTAAAGCAGAAACAACAGAAGTAGATTTTGGAGTGCGGAAGAACGTTACCGAGGACAGTGCCAAGTTTTTTATTGAAGGAGGAATCGGATCAATATCTGCAAAAATTACCGCCTCGGATTCTTCTTCCTCTGGAAGTGAGTCGGGTTCGGCAATGGGATTTTGGTTCGGTGCCGGAATAGATGTAACTGTGGCAGATGCAGTAAGTGTTGGCGCACTAGTACGAATATCCAATGCCAGTGTAACGATTGTTGATACCGATGCTGAAGCAGGCGGTACCCACTTCAACGTTTTCGCCGCATATCATTTCTAAGTGTTGATTAATCTTTGAAGGGTATGCGCAAATATTTGCGCATACCCTTTTTTGTATTCGACGTATTGCATGCAACTGATATGTGAGCCGGAACTGTACGCTAGAATGCGTATTCACAAAAGACAGCTATTCCATGCAAAAACCACCTCGCCCGTTTCCGGTCTCCGTTCGTGTTGCGCCCGCCGCGAAGGGCGACAGCGAGGCGGCAAATTTTCGCTTCACCGCTTTACCGCCCTTGTCGTTGTACGTACATATCCCATGGTGCGTGCGTAAATGCCCGTACTGCGATTTCAATTCGCATGAGGCGAAAGGCGCGATCCCGGAGCGCGAATATATCGATGCGTTGATCGCCGATCTGGAATTCGATTTGCCGCGCGTATGGGGGCGCAAGCTCAAAAGTATTTTCATCGGTGGCGGTACGCCGAGTTTGTTTTCACCCGATTCGATGGATCGCTTGTTGTCGGCGCTGCGCGCGCGGTTGCCGTTTGTCTCGCCGGATATCGAAATCACGCTGGAAGCCAATCCCGGCACGGTCGAGCAGGGCAAGTTTGCCGAATTGCGCGCGGCGGGTGTGAACCGTTTATCGATCGGTGTGCAGAGTTTCGATGCCGATGCGCTCGAACGCTTAGGCCGTATTCACGGCGCCAAAGAAGCGATCCGCGCCGCCGAACAAGCGCATGCGGCGGGATTTGACAATTTTAATCTCGACCTGATGTTTGGCCTGCCGGGACAAACAGCGCAGACGGCGGCCAACGATGTCGCGACCGCGATTACGCTGGAGCCCACGCACATTTCCTATTACCAGCTCACGCTCGAACCGAATACGCAGTTCGCCGCCCGCCCGCCGACCTTGCCGGAAGACGATGCCATCGCCGCGCTTCAAGAGCGTGGGCAACATGCGCTGGCAGATCACGGCTACACGCAATACGAAGTCTCGGCCTATGCGCGCGTGGACAAACAGTGCGCGCACAACTTGAATTACTGGACCTTCGGCGATTACCTCGGCATCGGCGCCGGGGCGCATGCCAAAATCAGCGATGCGCAGACGCAGCGTATTCAACGCCTGTGGAAAGTGAAAAACCCGCGGCACTATCTTGCCGCCGCGCCGGCCTCCGCCTACGTTGGTGGCGAGTCCACACTGAGCCCAGCCGATGTCGGTTTCGAATTCATGATGAACGCGCTGCGCCTGAACGACGGCTTTGAAATACGCTTGTTCGCCGAACGCACCGGTCTACCCATGAGCGTGGTCGAAGCGCCGTTGCTTCTGGCTCAGAGCAAAGGCTGGATCGACGTCGGCAGCACCCACATCCGCGCCACCGAGCAAGGGCAGCGTTATCTAAACGACGTGCTGGAAGTATTTTTGCCCGCCGTTCGCTAAGGGAAGACCGATTTACCATTTTTTGCTGGGACCGCGAGCGTCTCGCTCGCTGGGTGCGGGCAAGATGCCCGCGCTCCGGGCTTGTCGGCGTTCTCCAAAACATATTGCGGCTCTTTACTTTTACGCGCCCGCTCCCTATAAAGACCGCCATCGACAACTTCTTGCGCATCAGGTGCCGCTCATGATTATCGTTCCAACCTATCTCGAAAAAAGTCCCGTGCACGGCTTCGGCGTGTTTGCCAAAGAGCCGATCAAGAAAGGCAGCAAGGTGTGGGAATTCAATCCGATTTTCGACGTGCGTTTTACCGACGCCGAATTCGAGCGGCTGCCGCCGTCGGTAAAAGCCGAGATCGAGCACCATCTGTATCAACCCGAGCAGGGCGGCGTGCTGTATTACGAATCCACCATGGGCCGTTACATGAACCACTCGCGCGAACCGAATGTGGATTTCAGCGACGTCGGCGTCGGCTGGGCCACGCGCGATATCAAACCCGGCGAAGAGCTCACCTGCGATTACCGTCACTTCATGGCGGACGTGTCGCATATTACCTATCTTTAACAGCCCGTTCCTTTCAACAGGAGAACGTTTATGACGAACAAGTCGGTCATTCTTGCGGCATTGGCAATGGTTTCAATCACCGCGTGCGGCGATAAAGCCGCGGATGACGTCGCCAAAGCGAAAGAGCACTTTTTGACGGAGCAGCAGAAAGTGCTGGAGCAAGCCAAGGAAGTGAAAGACGCTGCCGCCGAGGTGCTGGAAAAACAAAAGAAAGCGCTCGAAGACCTGAAAGATAAGTGAGTGATCTGCAACGGCCCATTGGCCAATATTTAGCCAACTGCGTACAATACCCGCTCTGATTTACGCCGAGCGGTGCCTTATGTTTTACCAAGATACATTTGAAGTGATTGTGATCGGCGGCGGCCATGCCGGCACCGAAGCGGCACTGGCGTCCGCACGCATGGGTGCGCGCACGCTGTTGCTCACGCACAACGTCGAAACGCTCGGACAAATGTCGTGCAACCCGGCCATCGGGGGCATCGGTAAGGGTCATCTGGTGCGCGAGATCGACGCGCTGGGCGGCTTGATGGCGCGCGCAACGGATCGCGCCGGGATTCAGTTCCGCACCCTCAACGCCAGCAAAGGCCCGGCGGTGCGCGCTACCCGCGCGCAGGCGGATCGGGCCTTGTACAAGTCCGCCGTACGCTCTGCGCTTGAACATCAACCCAACCTCACTATTTTTCAGCAAGCCGTCGACGATTTAATCGTCGAGAACGGTCACGTCAGCGGTGCGGTCACGCAGATGGGCTTGAAGTTTCGCGCGCGTACTGTGGTGTTGACGGTCGGTACTTTTCTCGGCGGCAAAATCCACATCGGCTTGCAGAGCCACGAAGGCGGACGCGCGGGTGACCCGCCTTCGAATGCACTGGCGCGCCGTCTGCGCGAATTGCCGCTGAATGTGGGCCGCTTAAAAACCGGCACGCCGCCGCGCATCGACGGCAAAACGCTGGATTTTTCCGTGATGCAGGAGCAACCCGGCGACACGCCGGTGCCGGTGTTTTCATTTATGGGCGGCGGCGCGGATCATCCGCGCCAGGTGTCGTGCTTCATCACGCATACCAACGCAGGCACGCACGACATCATCCGCGCGGGTTTGGACCGCTCGCCGATGTACACCGGCGTGATCGAAGGGGTCGGGCCGCGCTATTGTCCGTCGGTCGAAGACAAAGTGATGCGTTTCGCCGACAAACAATCGCACCAGATTTTTGTCGAGCCCGAGGGCTTGAGCACCACCGAAATTTATCCCAACGGCATTTCCACCAGCCTGCCGTTCGACGTGCAGTTCGCGCTGGTACGCTCCATCAAGGGGTTCGAGAACGCGCACATCACGCGCCCCGGCTACGCAATCGAATACGACTACTTCGACCCGCGCGACTTGAAGGCGTCGCTGGAAACCAAATACATCCCCGGCCTGTTTTTCGCCGGCCAGATCAACGGCACCACCGGCTACGAAGAGGCCGCGGCACAGGGGTTGATCGCGGGCCTGAATGCCGCGCGTTACGTGCGTGAGCAAGACGCATGGTGCCCGCGCCGCGATGAAGCTTACATGGGCGTGTTGATCGATGATTTGATTACACGCGGCACCAGCGAGCCCTACCGCATGTTCACGAGCCGTGCCGAACACCGTTTGCTGCTGCGTGAAGACAACGCCGATCTGCGTTTAACCGCCAAGGGCCGCGAGCTGGGATTGGTTGGCGACGCGCAATGGCAGGCGTTCGAAATCAAGCGCGCATCCGTCGAGCGTGAAACGCAGCGGCTGCGTGACACCTGGGTGCGCCCCGCGGTTGTGCCGGAGCACGATGTTTTGCGCGTGCTCGGTCAACCGCTCGCGCGCGAATACACGTTGATGGATTTACTCCGCCGTCCGGATGTGGATTACGCAACGTTAATGAGTTTGCCCGGCGTGGGCGCCGCAGTGACTGACCCGGCCGTCGCCGAGCAAGTCGAGATCCAGGCTAAATACGCCGGCTACATCGACCGCCAGCAGTCCGAGATCGAACGTCAGCGCCGCTATGAAGATTTGCGTCTGCCTGCCGAGCTTGACTATTCCACGGTGCGCGGCTTGTCCGCCGAAGTTCTGCAAAAATTTTCCAAGCAGCGCCCCGAAACCTTGGGCCAGGCCGCACGCATCCCGGGCGTGACGCCGGCGGCCATTTCGTTGCTGCTGATACATTTGAAAAAATCATCCACCGCCGAACGGCTGACGGCTTAACATTTGACTGCAATGTTCCACCAAGCAGTGGGTATCAATGGAGCGCGGGCGTCCCGCCCGCCTTCCCCCGTGCTGGCGGGCGAGACGCCCGCGCTCCCAGCTCTAATGAAACCATGACCTGGCACAGCGCTGAAGCTTTGCTGACCGCCGGGCTTGCTAAACTTGGTCAGCCCGCTGCCCTACGCGCTCCGCTGCTCGCATTCCTCCATTTGCTGGAAAAATGGAATGCCGCCTATAACCTCACCGCGGTGCGCGAGCCGGAGAAAATGGTCACGCACCATGTGCTCGACTCGCTTGCGGTTATGTCGTATTTGCACGGGCGGCGCATTGTCGACGTGGGCAGCGGCGCGGGAATTCCCGGCATACCGCTGGCCTTGGCCCGCCCGGAAGTGGAATTCGTACTGCTCGACAGCAATGCCAAAAAAACCCGTTTCATCACCCAGGCCATTCATGAGCTGGGTTTGAGCAATGTCGTGGTGGAACGCGCGCGCGCGGAAGCTTACCGCCCGGCACGGTTATTTGACACGGTGATCTCGCGGGCCTTTGCATCGCTTGCGGAAATGCTCGATATGACGCAGCATTTAGGCGCGCCGGATGGGGTGTTCGTCGCGATGAAAGGGAATTATCCGCAGGACGAGCTGGCCGCGGTGCCGCCGCAGTTCAAGGTGGAGCGGGTCGAGTCATTGCAGGTGCCGGGGCTTGATGCACAGCGGCATGCGGTTTGTCTGACCAAGGTGGGTGGCACCCACCCTACGACGTAGCAAGGTGGCGACATGGGTAAAATCATCGCAATCGCGAATCAAAAAGGCGGGGTGGGCAAAACCACCACCAGTGTGAATCTCGCCGCCTCGCTGGCGGCCACACGCCGCCGGGTGTTGCTGGTCGATATCGATCCGCAAGGCAATGCAACCATGGGCAGCGGTGTCGACAAGCATGCGCTGGAAGCGACCGCCTACGATGTGCTGCTGGAACTGGCGCGCGTCGATGAGGTCGTGCTCAAGCTGGAGCCCGCCGGCTACAGCATCATCCCCGGTAATGCCGATCTGACTGCGGCCGAAGTCGAATTGCTGAAAATGGGCGAGGGTCAACACAGCCTGCGCCGTGCCTTGGCGCCGGTGGTCGACAATTACGATTACATTCTGATCGACTGCCCACCGTCGTTGAACATGCTGACGGTCAATGCGCTGGTCGCGGCGACCTCAGTGATGATCCCGATGCAATGCGAATATTATGCGTTGGAAGGATTGAGCGCCTTGCTTGGCACCATTGAAAGCATTCGCAGTTCATTGAATCCCGGTCTGCAAATCGAAGGGTTGCTGCGCACCATGTTCGATCCGCGCAACAATCTAGCCAACGACGTGACCGCGCAACTGACGCAGCACTTCGGCGAAAAACTCTACCGCACCGTGATCCCGCGCAATATTCGCCTGGCCGAGGCGCCAAGTCATGGTTTGCCGGTATTGCTGTTCGACAAAGCTTCGCGCGGCGCGGAAGCTTATCTCGCGCTGGCGGGTGAAATGTTACGGCGCGAGATGGTGGAGGTGCCGGCTAGCAGCGCGGTGACTTAAGCTCCGGTCCAAATATCGATTCCTTCCCCCTGCAAGGGGGAGGGCAGGATGGGGGTGAGTGATACAAGGGGGTGTGCTTGCACACCCCCATCCCAACCTTCCCCCTTGAAGGGGGAAGGAGTGAAACATTTCTCGTAGTGGTTAATTTTTACCGCT
>CAZHHW010000145.1:0-6734 GCA_964532385.1 uncultured Gammaproteobacteria bacterium
GCCTTTTATTGGTCCGGAAATATGTTTCGTATAACGCAACTCACTCCGCTAAAAGCTATGTTCTACGCCGGGAAACGTACCGCTCTTCACCGCGCTCACATACGCGCCGATGGCATCGGCTACGCTCGCCTTTCCTTGCAAGAAATCGTGTGAGAATTTGGGGCGTTTCCCCGGTGTGATGCCCAGCATGTCGTAAATCACCAGCACTTGCGCATCGCAGTCAACACCCGCGCCGATGCCTATCACCGGAATTTCCAGTGCTTGGGTGATTTGCGCCGCCAAAGTGGCCGGCACGCATTCGAGCAACACGATATCGGCGCCGGCGTCTTGCATCGCGCGCGCGTCGTTCAGCATCGCCGCGGCGGAAGCTTCATCTTTGCCTTGTACGCGATAGCCGCCGAGTTTGTTCACTGATTGCGGCAGCAAGCCCAGATGCGCGCACACCGGAATGCCGTTGATCGCCATCGCGCGCACGGTCTCGACAAAGGCCGCGCCGCCTTCCAGCTTCACCATGTGCGCGCCGCCTTCTTTCATTAACCGGCCGGCGCTGAACACCGCCTGCTCGGCGCGTACGTAAGTCATAAACGGCATGTCGGCCATTACCAAGGCGTTGCGCGTGGCGCGGCGCACGTTGGCGGTGTGATAAATCATGTCGTTGAGCGTCACGGGTAATGTCGAGTCATGACCCTGGATGACCATGCCCAGTGAATCGCCGACCAGCACCACCTCCACGCCCGCGTCTTCGCACAGGCGCGCGAAGCTCGCGTCGTATGCGGTAAGGCAGGCAAACTTCTGTCCGCTGCGCTTCAGGTTGCGCAGCGTCGTTAAGGTGACGGGTGCGGCGAGTGCGGTCATAACGCGATCGGCAGCGGGTTAAAATAATGGCGCCCGGCGCGCAGGGTCCGGATGTGTTCGACCAGTTGCCGGTAATCGCGGTCGTTGGCGACCAGGTCGATGTCCGCCGCATTAACGATCAGCAACGGCGCCGCATCATAGCGATAAAAGAAATCCGCATAGGCATCGCTGATGCGTTTGAGGTAGCTGACTTCCATCGGCCGCTCATAGGCGGCGCCGCGCTTGCGCACGCGCGTCAGCAATACCTCGACGGGGGCCTGCAAATAAATGACGAGATCGGGTACCGGTGCATTGAGTGCGAGACTGGCGTACATCATTTCATAAAGCCGAAGTTCATCGTCATCCAGATTCAAGCGCGCGAATAAAGGGTCTTTTTCCAGCAAAAAATCCGATACGAAGGTTGATCGGAACAAGTCGGTCTGACGCAATGCCTGGATCTGCCGCGCGCGTTGCATAAGAAAATACATTTGCGCCGGCAACGCGGCACGGCGCGGGTCTTGATAAAATCTCTCCAGAAATGGATTGTCGTCCGCATCTTCCAGCAACAGCTCGCCTTTAAATGTCGTGACCAAGCGCCGTGCCAGACTGGTTTTACCCGCGCCAATGGGCCCCTCGACGACAATATGCGCAAGATGACGATTACTATCCACAGATTCCCTCCTCATTTTTATTGACCGCTGTCCTGTTGGCTTTTAGCCCGAAGGTTATTATTACTGCGCCAATACGCCACTGTCGACCACCTCGATGGCGGAGGATGCACAGGCCTTCAGCAGGTCGGCGGCCCGGCCTTTTCCCGGAATTTCCACGCCGGGCGCAATCTCGCACAACGGAGCCAGCACAAAGACGCGCTCATGCGCGCCGGGATGTGGCAACGTGAGTTCGTCATCGCTGGAAATTTCACTGCCGTAGAGCAGCAGATCAAGATCGAGAATACGCGGGCCCCAGCGCACGCCGTTACGTATTCGCCCATTACGCTGTTCAATCGCCTGCAAATAATGCAGCAACTGTTTTGCTTTCAAGCGCGTGTCGATGGCGGCAACCGCATTGATGTAATCCGGCTGATCGGGCGGACCCAATGGGGCGCTGCGATATAAATGCGAACGTAGAACCAGCCTTGATTGCGGCAGGCATTCCAGCTCGTCAAGTGCGCGGCGCACTTGTTGCACCGGGTCGGCAAGGTTACTGCCTAATCCAATATAGGCGCGCACCAACATGGGTATGGATCACTCGGAAACGGCAGCGCCTGCGGATTTGGGTTTGCGGCGGCGGCCGCGGCGCAACGTGCGCGCCGGTTTTTGCGTGGCGCTCATCATCGCTTCGCGCCCGGCATCGTCCTTGTACTGGAAGTCGGTCCACCACTGCGCAAGCTCAGGACTTTCTTCGCCGCTTTCGGCACGCAAGAGCAGAAAATCGTAGGCCGCGCGAAAGCGCGGATGCGCGAGCATGCGTAACGGACGGCGTCCTGCGACACTTTTCAGACGCGGCTGCATTTGCCAGATTTCTCGCGCGAGCATGGTGAACCGCCTGGGAATCGCCACACGCTCCGCCTGCTCTGCAATAATTTCGGCGGCGGCGAGTTGTAACGCTTCAATGTCGCCACGCCCCTGCGCCTGATAGGCATCCGAGCGCAAGCGGGTGGCTTCCCACAAGATGACCGCGAACAGAAAAGCAGGTGTAGTCGATTTGCCTTCGTTGACACGCTTGTCGGTGTTCGCCAGGCCGCGCAACAGCAAGGTGAGCGGATAATTGTCAAGCTGCTGGCTCAAGCTCGCTTCGACCTGCGGAAACAGACATTCGAACAGACGGTAATGGCGCAACTGTTCGTAGGTCGCCACGGCGAAACCGGACATGAACATTTTCAGTATTTCTTCGAACAAGCGCGCAGGCGGCACTTGTTCAAGCAAGGTGCGCAACTGGGCAATGGCGGCTTCGGCGGCCGGGTCGACGCGGAAACCCAACTTGGCGGCGAAGCGCACCGCGCGCAGCATACGTACCGGGTCTTCACGAAACCGCAGCATGGGCTCGCCGATGGTGCGGAACACTCCCCGGCGCAAATCCGCCATGCCTTCGGTGTAATCCACAACGCTGAAATCCTGGATGTTGTAATACAGCGCATTCACGGTGAAGTCGCGGCGCCAAGCGTCCTGCTCGATGGTGCCGTAAACATTGTCGCGGATGATCATGCCATCGCGCATGACACCGTCGCTGGCGTCCGAGTCATCGTGTTGCGCACGAAACGTCGCAACTTCGATAATGTCCGAACCAAAATGCACATGCGCCAGACGAAAGCGCCGTCCGATCAGACGGCAATTGCGAAATAATTCTTTGACTTGCTCGGGATGCGCGCTGGTGGCCACATCAAAGTCTTTGGGCTCACGCCCCAGCAACATGTCGCGCACACAGCCGCCCACCAAATACGCGGCGTAGCCGGCCTCCTTCAAACGATACAAAACCTTTAACGCGTTATTATTGATGAACGCGCGCGAGATGTTGTGATCGCTGCGCGGGATGATGGTCGGTGAAGTAATAAATGTATCTCCGTGTCGCGGCGTGAATGGGCCAATAACCTTGTGCAATCAGCAAGGCTCCGTATAATAGCACCTTCTTTAAAATGACTTGAAATCATTGCCTTGCCTGCATTTGCTCCCTTCGTCTAGCGGCCTAGGACACTGCCCTCTCACGGCGGGAACAGGGGTTCGAAACCCCTAGGGAGCGCCACTTGTTTTCACTGAAATCTTTGCTTGACCCCATCTGCGCGCCGCTTACACTTGCGTGGATCGACGCTGAGGATCACTGCATGACACACTACATGCCCTTCCGTGCTTACGAAGAAAAACGTAATTTCCCCCGCATGCGCATGGATTGCGCACTGTCCTATGCCACCGTGGGCGAACGCGGCACGGCGGAAGGACGCTGCAAAAATCTCAGCGCGCAAGGCGTGTTATTCAATACATTGAAGCCGATCCTGATCGGCGCGCTGATCGATATTAATATCACCCCGCAAAAAGCCGTGGTTGAGCCATTTAACGCGGTGGTGGAAGTTATCCGGGTATCAAACGCGGGCGGCGTGAATGACTATGAAATTGCGGCACGCATTAAGGAAATTAAATAGGGCACTGCGGGCAGCAAATGTTCTTACGAATCGATCTGAATCGGAAAGCGGGCGCGCTACCAGCCAAAACGCACGATATCGCCCGGCTTGATGCGCACTTGATCGGTCTCTAATTCGCCGACCGCGAATTGCGGTTGAACACTTTTAACCACCAGGGTCGCCACCGGCTGTTCGGTAAAACCCAAAAAACTCCCATTCATCGGGTCGGCGAGCGGCTCATCGCCGGTTTTGTAAGTTAACAACATATCTCCCACCCGCACCGACGACGTGCTGCCCGCGTCGAAGTATATTTTTTTTGCATCGCTGCGAATCACATGCGCGGTGAAAGGCAGCCGGTTCAACTCGGCGAACAAGGCGCTCGCAGCGCGCCGCAGGATCTGTTGGACAGCCAGCCCATACGGGGTGGCCAAAAATTCCGCGCTTGCGATGGAAACACCCGGTTTCACCCGTTCGGCGCCCACGATATTTTCGTTGTAACGCGAGCGTGCCAGCAGCGTGCCGCTGACTCCGTCGAACAATATCAATTCCATTTCAAAGCGCCTGGTGTTGCCAAGCAATTCTTCGTTCATGCCGGTGTCGAGGATGGTTCCTGCAATCAGAAACTGAACGCCCAATTCTTTTGCAACGCGTGCAACCATCTCGCGGCTGGGAATACTATTTTGTTCAACGGCGGAAGCGGCACGCTCGGCCAGCACGTACTGCGCACCATCGACACCGATGATGCCGTGGCGGCCTTCCATTTCCTTGCGCAGCAAGCGCGGCAATTCCATTTCGATGTAAGCCAGATCCGCCGACGCGCTGCGATTGCGCACCAGCAACTGCATGAAAGCGATTTTTTTGCGGTATTCATTTTTGGCAGCATCTTCGCCACGGCCGACTTCGGCACGGATCAACACATGCAAAATTCCCTCCTCGCTCCACTCATCGGCAACCGACACATTGGTCACGCGCCCGTTGCTGCGCAGGCGCGCACTGTCGCCGGTCACAGTGTGGTTCGACAGGGTGGTTGAGGTCGATATCTCCACGGAATTCTGCATTGCCGCCTGGCGTATTGCGTTTTGAATCGCCAGGATACGCGCCTTGCCAGGAGCGCCGTCGATAATGGGCGCGGTGCCTTCGGCTTCGATACTCAGTGCCATCCCCGTCTGGCTCGTCAGGCCCAATACGAAAATGGCGATAAATTTAAAACACCCGGCGCCCAATCTCTTTTGTGTGGACGGGAGCATGGTTACTCGCTGTAGTAAAAATTCGCAGGTGATTCGGGTGGGGCAAAGGAAACATGCGCGCCGTCACTGCCGCACGGTGGCGTCGTGGGTGCGGCCAAAGCCTTGGCCAGGAAATTTTCGTCGACCATCAATTCGACCACTGTTTCGTAGTTGCCGTCGTCCGTCGCGTTCACGCTCAAAATACGCGCGCCGCGCACGTAGGCGTCCATGAATACGCGATAACGATCTTTCTGCACCACCATGTCGCCGAGGGTCGTTCCACCCCAGATATGCAACCCATTGATGGTTTCCGCCAAGGCACGATAGGCATCCATTTTTGATGCGCGCATCGCCATCAAACGGCGCTGATTTTCGGGGTAATATTTCGGCGGTGGAGCGCCATAACCGGTGGCACCGACATGCAGTAATTCCGATTTTTTCTGTTCTTGTGGATGATCAAAGCTGGTCCCCGTGTCATCGGGCCGGCAATCCGCTGCTTTCGGCATCACCGCCTCACCGGATTCCATATCGCCTTGAGCCGCTCCGGCAGCAGGCGCGAGTGTTGCGAATAACATGACGGCGACGATCCGAAACGGCGAGAGGCACGGATACATAAATTTCAACATACGACACCAACGTTGGAGTGGATGTGTGGTGCAGGTGTATCGGCGCCGGAGCGGCTGGGCTTTAAGAACACCTCTGGATTCAAGCACTCAATGATTCACTGTTGTTACCGCTATAGAAGACAGTCTTCTTCAACGTGATACCGCCATGCTCCGACCTTTCGCCTTAGCTTTGTGCCTATTACTCGCCACGCCGGCCTGGGCCGGAGTGCCGCTGCCCAGTTGTTACGCCGGGCTCTACCTGGGCGAGCCGGAGCGTACCACTACACATGCCTATTATTTGTTCGTCGACCAAACCACGCCGCTGACCGCCGCGTTAAAAACCAATGTCGCTGATTTGACCGGGAATTGGGGCAGTGACGGCGAACGTGTCAAGATCGTGCGCTTTTCGGCCAACGTCGCAGGACAGTACACCGAGCTGATGTTCGATGAATTTTCCGATCCGCCGCCGACGCAGGAATATCTGTTTCATCTGCGTCCGGAGGATAAACCTAAATTGCTGGAGTGCATCAAGGCGCGCGATGCAAAGTTCCATAAACTACTGCAACAAGCTGTGAGTCAAACACTCACGGTAACCAACGATAAGCTGCCAAAAACCGATTTGCTGCATGCGCTCAAAGAACTCACCAGCAAAGTTTTAATGCCGGAAACCCGCTACGATCAAACTGTGCTGCTGGTTTCCGATGGTCTGGAAAACAGCATGTACGCCTCGTTTTATGAACGCAAAACCGTCATCAAGCCGATTGACGTGCATAAAACGCTCGACGCGATCAGCAAATTCAACCTGATTCCCAACTGGCATGGCGCCAAGGTCTATATGTTCGGACTGGGTTATTTACGCGACGAAAAAATTTACGCCCATCCTAAAATGCTGCAACCGCTGAAGGATTTCTGGCAAGCGTATTTCAGTTTGGGTAAAGCGCAGTTGATGGAACTTGG
>CAZHHW010000146.1:0-1492 GCA_964532385.1 uncultured Gammaproteobacteria bacterium
GACCGGCGAACACCGGTTCGTCCGCATTGATGAAGAATTCCTTGTTGAGCTGCATGTGTGGCTTCTCCTCTGACCTATCCGCAAAACCAAAAATATCAAAACCTGTGCGCACTTGCTTATGCCTTGTAACGGTCAACTGCCGTTTCTAGGTTTAACCTTTCATGACCATCAGCGTGCCTTCGGCCACGCAGTGTTCCGCCTGATTGACGCGGAACGCGGCAACGTGGGTGTTGCCGGAAGATTCCAGCATGCGCACGCCGACTTTGAACGGCGCATCGAGGTCGGCCTCGAGCATGTCGAAGCGCACATTATTGAAACCCAACAGCAGATGGCGTTCATCGGCGGGCGGCACGCCGCTGTCGACGCTGCCCAGCACCACGCCGAAGGTCTGCGCGGCACACTCCAGCATGAGTTCGCGCGACAAATCGCGCTGCGATTCTGCGCCCATCAGGCGCACGCCGGCATCCAGGCTAAACCGCGCGCAGCCGGCACGGCCCGCGTCCTCGATGCGCACTTCGTGCGGCAGCAGGATCGGGTCACGATGCGGCAGGCGCGCGCGGATCTCGTCAATTCCCATCAACATATATTTCTCCTGCTTAGGTTAAACCGACAACACCACGGAAACGGCATTTCCGCCGATACCGGCGCCTTGATGCAACACCCGGCGTCCGCTCACTGCTTCAGTTGCGCGCGGCAGCCATGCGGCGATCCCGGGCAATGCATCCTCGACTTCAAAACCAGGCACCTTGCCGCGTAATGCGCAGTGCAGCGCCAGACCGATGCGGGTGATGCCGCTGGCGGCGTAATCGCCGAAAAAACGTTTAAACGACACCAGGCGCTGCGCACCGCTCAGCCGCCCGCTCCAGGCCTGCGCTTCGGCGGCGTCGAGATCGCGCTGACCATTCGCGGCCGAGGAGACCCACGCCACGCTCTCCAGTCCGGCCTCGGCGCGTTGCAAGGCTTGGCTGCTGGCCGCGCCGATGGCGCGCGCGGCGGAGCCATAGCCGAACACGCTATCCGCAGCCGACCAGATGCCGATGGAATCGATGCTTCCCAACACGCGCGCACCGCGCCGCGCCGCGCTCCCGGCCCGTTCCAAAAGCAACGCACCGGCCCCTTCGGAAGGCAACAAACCTTCGGCGCTCCGCGAGAACGGCGGCATGCCGGACGCGGCGGCGCGGCGCGGCAAACCCATATCGTGCAGACCTTCGAGCAAGGCCGGGCACAGGTCGTCTGCGCCCACCACCACAATGCGTTCAGCCATGCCCTGGCGCAGCAGCATCCACGCATACGTCAACGCGTATTCGCCGCTCACATCGTAGCCGACCACGGTGGAGTTGGGTCCGTTGAGACCCAGTTCGATGGCCACCATGCCCGCGGTCGCGTTGAATACTGTGTTAGGAAAATGAAACGGCGTCAGCATGCGCATGCCATCGCGCAGATAGGCGCCCTGATGTTCGACCACGCTTGCAAAGCCCGAGAATCCGGTACC
>CAZHHW010000146.1:1592-6701 GCA_964532385.1 uncultured Gammaproteobacteria bacterium
CTCTGCGCCACATCGCTACCCAGCGACGAGACCATGCCGAAGCCGGTTACCACCACCGTGTCATCCACGCTGCACCTCCCGTTCATTTGCAATTTCTTCGCCCAGCACGCGGGCCGTGGCGGGACAAAACCAGGGCCCATGGCCGGGCACGATGGCATCGAAACTCATGCAGGCATTGCGCGTTTGCAGCAAGGCTTCTTTACGGTGCCAGATCAGATGTTCCTCGCCCGCTGCACTGCACGCATCGGCGAGCGACAACACGGCGTCACCGGCAATCAGCGTGCTACCCCAATGCGTTTCGCACACCAAACCCAGCAAGCCCGGGGAATGCCCCGGCAACGCGACAATGCGCACGTTAGGGGTGACGTTTTCGCCCGCCTGCACGCGGCGCATTTTGGCGGCGAAGCTGACATGCTCGAAATCGTAGCGGGCGTCTTTGTACAAGCGCATGAACTGGCGCATGAACACGGGCGCGACAAATTCGTAATGGGTTTCGATAAAGTCGCGGTAACTTGCGTCGCCGCCTGCGCCCGCCCGCGCCGAGGCTTCGATGAAGAGCATCTCTTCGGCGCTCACCAGCACTTCACCGGCTGCCGAAAAATCCAGGTCGTTGTAGTGATCGAAATGCAAATGCGTGAAAAACACCGTATCGATGTCGGCCAAGCCGATGCCCGCGTGTTGCTGTAAGGCGCGCAGCAATTCCGGTTTCGAATCGAAGTGCCCGGGGTCGACCAAGATGCGATGGCCCGCATCTTCAAGCAGCACGCAGCCGACCCGCAGCGTAAGCCGCGTGCCGAAGCCCAGCGCATGAATGCCCACCTTGTTAGACACTCAGACCTCCATCGAGCACCAAAGTCTGGCCGGTCATGTAGGAGCAGGCGTCGGAGGCGATGAATTGCACCAGGTTTGCCACTTCCCCGGGTTGGGCCGCGCGCTTCATCGGCACCAGCTTGAGCATCTCGGTGCGCTGGCGTTCGTTCATTTCGGCCAGCATGTCGGTCTCGACAAAACCCGGCGCCACCGCATTAACTGTAATCCCGTAGCGCGCCAGCTCTTTCGCCATCGAGCGTGTCATCGCAATCACGCCGCCCTTGGAGGCCGCATAGTTGGCTTGCGCCGGTGTGCCAATCAAGCCGCTGATGGACACGATGTTGATAATTTTTCCGCGGCGTTTTTCGATCATGCCGCGCACCACCGCGCGGCTCATCAGAAACACGCCTTTCAGATTGGTATCGATCACCTCGTCCCACTGCGCGTCGCTCATCATCGCGAACAACGCATCGCGCAACACGCCGGCGTTGTTGACCAGCACATCCAGGTAAATATCCTCGCGCTGCAAATAAGCGGACATCGCTTCGACGTCCTGCGGCTTGGCCACATCGCCTTGCAATGCCATGGCGCTGCCGCCGGCCGCCGCGATTTCGCCGCACAGCGCATCGGCTTGCTCGGCGTTATTGCGATAATTGACGATCACGCGGTAGCCGCTTTTTCCCAACGCCAGCGCAATCGCCCGGCCGATGCCGCGCGCTGCACCGGTGACGAGCGCGACCGGAGATGATTTTTCCACAGCAGTGTTTGAGTTAGTCATGGCGTTTGAATATCAGTGAGGTGTTGTTACCGCCGAAGGCCAGCGAGTTTTTCATGGCGTAATTAAAGCTGCCGTTGCGCGCCATGTTCGGCACATAGTCCAGATCGCAGTCCGGGTCCGGGTCTTGATAATTGAGCGTGGGCGGAAAAAATTGCCCGCGCAGGCTGAGGATGGTGGCCACCGCTTCGATGGCGCCGGCAGCCGACAGCGTGTGGCCGATCATCGGCTTGATGCTGCTGACCGCCACGGCCTGCGCGTGCGCGCCGAAGGCGCGATGGATCGCCAGGGTCTCCGACTTGTCGTTAAGTAAAGTTCCGGTACCATGCGCATTGATGTAGCCGATCTCCTGCGCCGCCACGCCCGCTTGCGACAACGCGATACCCATGGCCCGCGCCATGCCGTCGCCCTCGGGATGAGGCGCGGTGATGTGATTGGCATCCGACGTGATTCCATATCCGGCGAGCTCAGCCAGAATGTGCGCGCCGCGCGCGCTGGCATGCGCGTAAGATTCCAGGATCAACATCGCCGCGCCCTCGCCCAGCACGATCCCGTCGCGCCGCGCATCGAACGGACGATTGCGGCCGGTCGCCAGCGCCTGCAGCGCATTGAAGCCGCTGAAGGTGACGTGCGAAAGCGACTCGGTACCGCCCGCCAGCATCACGTCGGCAAAGCCGCACTGAATGAAATCCGCCGCATAACCGATCGCGGTTGCGCCCGACGAACACGCCGTCATGATGCTGCTGCGCGGACCATGCAGGGAAAAATGCCGCGCAATCGCCGCACCGGCATTGTCGGGGCTGACCGACAGCAATGTCGAAGGTCGCCGCACCGCATCGTGATAGGCGCGCTCGACATAGGCTTCGGAGTTGGCCACCCCGCCGCCGCTGCCCAGCACCACGCCGATGCGCTCGCCGCGCACCGAAGCGGGATCGAAACGTGCGTGCGTCAAAGCCTCCAGCGTGGCCGCCAAGGCATAGTGATCGGCGCGCGACAGATGCTTCAACTCTTCCCGGCTCATCTCGGCCGGCGCTGCGAAGGGATCGATCTGACCGACGAGCTGCGAACGCGCCTCGGCGGTATGGTGCCAGCGATTCTGACGAATGCCGGAGATACCCGAGCGCAAGGCGGTCTCGAAGGACATGATGCCCTGTCCGGCCGGGCTGACCACACCCAACCCGGTGATAACGATGCGTGATTTCATGAGCTTCCTCTTCAGCCTGCGACAGGCTCGAGTTGACGCGATTGCAGATACGCCGCGAGCGTATTCAGGCTCTTGAAATGCTTCTGCACTTCGGCGTCCTGTGCGAGGCGGATCCCAAACGTTTTTTCGATGCCCAGCACCAGGTCGATCACATCGACCGAGTCGATGCCCCAGCCGTCGTCGGCAAACAGGCCGGCATCGTCGTCAACGTTGAATTTCGCAACGTTGATGTTGAGACGCTCGGCGAAGATTTTCTTGATTTCTTGCTTGATTTGATCGAGTTCCATGACGTGCCTCCTGTTGATTAAAAAAATAGCGAAGTGAAATTTAGAAATGCGCGCTACTCATAACCGTTCGTTCTCGAATCGCAATGACCATCGCCGCAGCGCAGGGCGGCGATGAATAAACTCGATGATGCGGTGCCAGCGGACATGGCCCAGCAGCTTGTCCAGCACATTCCAGCCGGTCTTCACGGTGAGCGGCACGATGGCGTTTTCGGGACAGATCTGCGAACACAGGCCGCAGCCGATGCACTCGTTGCCGATGCGCATTTTCGCCGCACCGTCCCGCGCTGCGCCCAGCGAAAAGCTTGGGCAGTTGGTGCGTTGTGCGCACAGCCCGCACGCGGTGCACGCGGCTTCGATGATGGTGTAGCGATAACGGGTCGGACCTTTACGGGGACGCGCCTGCACACACTCGCCTTTGAGCACGATGACCTTGAAACCGTCGCGGCGCTGCAGGTCATCCAGCGTCTTGTTGATGAGCTCGAGGTCCAACGCCGCGATGACTTCGAAATGCGTGACGCCCAAGCCCTTCAACAGTTCGCGCCAGCGCTGCGGGCTCAGAGCGAGCGCGGTCTGCTGAAAACCCGTCATCGCGGTACCGGCATTATCGAGAATCAGCAGCGTGCCGCGATGCCCCTGCGTGACCGCCGTGATGAGCGAGGGGATGCCGGAGTGAAAGAAGGTCGAGTCGCCAATCACCGCCACCACGTCCGCTTCGCGCTCCGGTTGCGCCAGCAGATAACCCTGCAACACACCGATGCTCGCTCCCATGCACAGGTTGGCGTGCAAGGCACCGAACGGTTTCGCTCCGCCCAACGTGTAACAACCGATGTCGCCGGCCACATACAGTTTGCGAGCGCGCAACACATCGAAAATACCCACGTGTGAACAACCGGCGCAGAAGCCCGGCGGACGGTTAGGCGGCGTCAGTCCTCCTGTCTCGAATGCCGTCAAGGCCGGCATGGCTTGCGATTCCGTCACTAAGGCGACCGGGAAAGGCCGGCGCGCGAGGGCGGCACGCTGCGGTTCCGACAGGGTCAGACCCACCTTGGCCAGCGCGGCCACGCTGAACACACCGACCTGGGTCATATCACCATAGGGCCGCACCTTGACACCTAACGCCGCGACCCGATCCGCCAGAAAATGCGAGCATTCCTCGGTGACGACCACTTCTTTGCAGCGCTGCGCAAACGCCACGATGCGGTCCGCCGCGAGCGGATTGGAACAGCCCACACGCAGGATGGGCACCTGCCCTTCGAAATGTTCGCGCACCGCGGCGAAGGTCGCGCCTGCGCAAATCAGGCCCAGCGGATAGAGGTCCGCGCGCTGCTCGGGCCAATGTTCTTCATACAGACTGGCGATCTCGCTGCCTGCCGCCATGCGCTCATTGGCGCTAATCAAGGCACGATGCCGGTTGGGTACAAAAACTGGCAACAACAGGAACTTTTCGACTGGGCCTGCGAAGCCGCCCGCCACGGTGCGTGCATTGCGCTGTGACACCACCACTTTTTGCGCGCCGTAACAAAGCTGCGTGGTCATGCGCACGATCACGGGAAGGTCGTAGCGCTCGCTGAGGTCGAAGGCCATGCGGGTAAAAACCAGCGCATCCTGGCAATCCGAGGGTTCCAGCACCGGCAGGTGTGCGGCATAGGCGAGCATGCGCGAGTCCTGCTCGTTCTGCGAACAACTGGCTCCCGGATCGTCGCCCACTACCACGACGAGCGCACCGCGCACGCCGGTATAGGCCAAATTGAACAGCGCATCGGCGGCGACATTGAGTCCCACGTGCTTCATCACCGCCAATGCGCGGGCACCCGAGTAAGCAACGCCCGCGCTGATTTCCAGCGCGACTTTCTCGTTTGTTGCCCAGGTGACCTGCACACCCTCGAGCTTGGCGAATGCATCAACAATTGAAGTGACCGGTGAACCGGGATACGACGCCACCACATGCACTCCGGCTTCCCAGGCTCCTTGCGCAACCGCTTCGCAGCCGGACATGTGGCGTGTTGACATATTCGCCGAAGGGTTGTGGACCA
>CAZHHW010000147.1:0-6579 GCA_964532385.1 uncultured Gammaproteobacteria bacterium
AATGCCCAGTCTTCACTTGGTCTTCCACCCAGTCTTTCATGGGGTCTGGTAGGGAAACATTCATGGTTGCCATAGCGGTACCTCCGTTAAAAAAGATTGGCATTAATTGGCAATCTTTGTCAACGCCGTTCGTGGCACTTTGTTGATGTGCGAGGGGATGTTTCTGATACGGCGAAAATGGTTATGCTCAGTGCGCGAATAACTTCCGGCGCTTGCGCACCGCATCGGCCAGCGCGTCCAGCACCGGCACGCTGTCGTCCCAGCCGATGCAGCCGTCGGTGATGCTCTGGCCATAAGTCAAGGGTTGACCCGGAATCACGTCTTGGCGGCCCGCTTTGAGATGGCTTTCGAGCATCGCGCCGATGATGCGCGTGTCGCCGTGCGCGATCTGTTGTGCCACGTCGTGACTTACGTTGATTTGCCGCTGATATTGCTTCTGGCTGTTGGCATGGCTGAAGTCGATCATCAAGTGCGCGGGAACGCCGGCTTTTTCCAGTTCGGCCGCGGCGCGTGCCACACCGGCGGCGTCGAAGTTGGGTTCTTTGCCGCCGCGTAAAATAATATGACAGTCGCCGTTACCGGCGGTGTAGAAAATCGCCGAATGTCCAGCCTTGGTCAGCGACAGGAAACAATGCGGCTGGCTGGCCGCGCGGATCGCATCCACCGCGATGCGCAAAGTCCCGTCGGTACCGTTCTTGAAACCTACCGGGCACGACAGCCCCGACGCCAGTTCGCGATGCACCTGGCTTTCGGTGGTGCGCGCGCCGATGGCGCCCCAGCTCACCAGATCAGCAACGTATTGGGGCGTGACAATATCCAGAAACTCGGTTGCGGCCGGTACGCCCAGATTGTTGATGTCCAGCAGCAACTGGCGCGCCGTGCGCAAACCCTTGTTGATTTGGAAACTGCCATCCAGATCGGGATCGTTGATCAGCCCTTTCCAGCCCACGGTGGTGCGCGGTTTTTCGAAATACACACGCATAACGATGAGCAAGGCGTCGTTCAGGCGCACGCATTGTTTTTGCAGGCGCGCGGCATATTCGCGCGCCGCATCGGGGTCATGCACTGAGCACGGGCCGATCACCACCAACAGGCGGTCATCCTTGCCGTGCAATATCTTGTGGATGGCGGTACGCGTGTCGAGCACGGTTTGCGAGGCGCGCTCGGTCAACGGCAAATCCAGATGCAGTTGTTCCGGCGAGGTCACTTCGCGGATATCGAGGATGCGTAAATCGTCGGTGCGGTTTTTCATAGCGTGCATGGCATTAAAAATCAGCGCTCATTATACACATCCAAACCCATCCAGCCGACTGGCTCCTTAGGGCTTGCGCGCGCTCGCCCGCAGATGCTTATTGGTGAGCCACAACCCCGCCAGCAACAGCAAGAGCGCCTGCGCACCCACAACTTCGAGGTTGGGGAAAACACCGAGCATATCGATGCGCGGGAAGCTGATCGGGTGCAGGTGCAAGGTTCCCGCTTCCTGCAATGCGCCGATACCTTTGCCGGTGAAGATCACCGCCAGCACAAACAGCAAGACGGCGTTGACATTAAAGAACTGCCGCAACGGCAAGCGCACACTGAACTTGAACATGCCCCAGGCAATCGCGGCCAGCAGCAGCGCCGCGGCCGCGATACCGTAAAGCAGTTCGCGGTGCTGCGCGGGCATCTGCAACCACAGGGTCTCGAAAAATAAGATCGTTTCAAACACTTCGCGATACACCGCCAGGAACGACATGAAAACCAGCGTCCACAGCGATTTTCCCTGCAAATGGCTGTGAATGAATTCCTTCCAGCGCTGCACGTTCGCATTGCGGTGCAACCAGTAGCCCATGTAAACCAGAATGAGCGCGGCCAGCAGCGCGGTAATGCCTTCGGTGAATTCGCGATTGGTGCCGCTCACGGTGAATAAGCGGGTCGCCGCAACCCATGTCGCAGCACCTAACACCAGCGCCGATATCCATCCCGCATGCACGTAACGCAATGCTGCGCGGCGCTCGGTCTTGACTAAAAAGGCGATGATCGCCGACAACACTAAAATCGCTTCCACACCTTCGCGCAGCAACAAAATGAAAGCGCTGAACGCGCCCGTCAGCGGGCTCGCGGCATTGTTCTCCAGATGTGTGGCTGCCCGCTCCAACAGCGTTTCCAGTTCCTGGGCGCGCGCGGCGATCTGATCGAATACCGGCCGTTCGCCGCCCAGATATTCACGATATCCGGCCATTTTGTCTTCGATTTCTCCGGCCAAGGCGGGCTGCGCCGCGCGCAGTTGCGTTTCGAACAGTTCATAGCCTTGCAGGTAGGCGGCGGCCGCGGCTTGCGCGGCCTGGGTTTTACGGCCGGCGCGCGCCTCGGCGACACTGGCGCGCAGTTTCGTCAAACTCACTTCGAGGGCGGATGAGGTATTACGCGTCAGCGCTTCGGGATGCGCACGCAGATAGGCCAGCAATGCAACGCCGTCGTCACTTTGCGCCGCGCCTAGCATGGCGGGAGTGACGGAGGTGATTCCGGCCAGGTCAGGAATTACCGTCTTCAGCGCGCCTGACTCCAGCACCTGTTCACCACGCTGCAATTGTTCAGGTGTAGCGGAAAACCCACTGACATAAAACGCCAAAGCCCAACGTTGCGGCTCGGTCAATGACGTGAACCCAACCATGCCGGTGCCTTCTACTCCGTGCGTGATGGTGCTGTACAAGGAATAGATACTGCGCTGTTGCTGACGAGCCACATCGCGCAAGTCGGCGGGCGGCGGGGACAAACTCGCCGCCCGCTCACCATCGCCCGCGCCATTCGCTCCATGGCACTGGGAGCAGTTCTCGGCATATAAGGCGGGCGCGCCGGCAAGCTCCGGCGGAACCCGCGGCGCGACCGCCAGTGCGAATTCCTGGATCAAATTCACGGCCAGCTCATTACTGAGTTTCGCAACCGCATCGCCGGGATCATGGGCTTGCACGGCGCTGACCAGACGCTGCGCCTGCTCGCGTAAAGCCTTCTGGTCCGCACGCGGGGCGAGCTGCTCGATTTGTTGCGCCGTCTGCTGGGTAAATTCCCACTGCTCGGCATACTCGCGCGCATTGATCACCTGACCATTCGCCACCGCGCCGGGATAATCGACGGCCAGATAATCCAGGGTGTGCACAAGATTCTCGGCGGTGCTGCGCTCATCGGCGTGCACAAACCCACCTGCCAACAGCAGCAGCGCCGCCGCAAGCCAGTGGTGCATGCGAATAACTTCCATAATTAAAACCCCAGTTAATTTTGTAATTGATAACAATTCTCATTTGAAATTAACAGACGGCGTCCATTAGCTCAACCCCGATTGACAAACTACAATGATTATTCCGTCACGGGTTGCGCCAATGAGTCGAGCCATGTTCGATCAAGAAATGGAAACACTGCGCAAGAGCATTGCGGAATTGGAGGAAGAACACCGCACATTGGACCGGCATATCGGGGAGCTGACGCACAGCGGTAATGCCGATCAAATAGAATTGCGGCGCATGCAAAAACGCGGGCTGGCGATCAAAGAAGCCGTGGAACGGCTGCGCAGTCTGTTGATTCCCGATCTGAACGCGTAAGCCGGCTTAATATTTATCGCTATCCAGCTCTTCCCAGGGCCCGCTCCATTCTTCCGGATGAATGGCGTGCCCCGTATCCCCCAGATCGTCGCGCGCGACATTGTCGAAGGTTCCGGTCCAATCTTCCGGTGGATCCACCGACTCGAGGGGTAAGGCGTACCACACGCTCAAGGTGACCTCTTCAAGCTCGCCGCCAAAATGCTGTAACTCGACACTTTCGTCGTCGACAGCAATCACTTGGAATGTTTTGCCGCCGTTATCGCGGTACCACCCATCAATTTCCGGATCGCGCTGCACATTCATCGAACCTGCCTCCAAGACTTTAGGAAAGGAAATACGATGAATCATGCTAAGCATGCATGAGCGATTGGGAACTGGTGAAACTACGTATTAAACGCCGGAGCCGCCGGTGATAAGTGAGGTCCCGTCTGCGTTTTCCAGTGTGATGGTTTGCACGTAGCGGCCCAGAATCACAATTTTGCCGCGCCGCCGGTCCGCGCCGCTGCCGCTGAAATCAAATGAAAACACCCGGCGAAACGTCAGTTGACCGGCGGCATCGCGCGCCAAACGCAGGCTCTCCACGCTCACCGACTGGTCGAGAAACTGCACGTCGATGCCGGCACAGGCGCGCGCGCCGCTGCGCAACGCCAGTTCGCGCGCACGCAGGCTGTCGAACCAGAACCAGGCGAGACCCGCGAGGATCAGAAGCAGGACTATCCCCGTAAGTGAATCAGTCATTCTCCGCCACTTCCAGTGCGGCGCTGGCGTCCAGCCAGGCTTCTTCGACGGAACTCAGCTCCTGCTGCATCTGCGCCTGCTCCAACAGCAATGTTTTCAGTTTTGGTTTGTTAGCGTCGGTATAAATACCGCTTTGCGCCAGCTCGGTATCGATGCGCGTGCGTTGCGCCGTGAGACGCGTCAGGCGTTGTTCGAGCTCCTGCACCTGCTTGCGCAATGGTTGCAGACGTTGACGTTTTTCGGCTTCGCTGCGTTTGCGGTCTTTGCGGGCGGGCGCGCTGATGGCTTTTTCGGCCTCCGGCGCCAGCGCGCCTTGCGCGCGGCGGCGTTCGCTCAACCAGGCGCGGTATTCGTCCAGATCGCCGTCGAAATCTTCGACGCGGCCGTCGGCGACCAGCAGCCAGCGGTCGGTGACGCTGCGCAGCAAATAGCGATCATGCGACACGATCACCATCGCGCCTGCGAAATCCTGCAAGGCCATGGTCAAGGCGTGGCGCATTTCCAGATCGAGATGATTGGTCGGTTCGTCCAGCAACAACAGGTTGGGCCGCTGGTAGACCAGCAAAGCCAGCACCAGCCGGGCTTTTTCTCCGCCGGAAAACGGCGCCACCGGGGCCATTGCGGCATCGCCGACAAAACCGAAGCCGCCGAGAAAATTGCGAATCTCCTGCTCGCTCGCCTTGGGGTCAAGACGTAACACATGTTGCAGCGGGCTTGACGCGTCGTGTAATTGTTCGAGTTGATGCTGCGCGAAATAGCCGATGCGCAAATCTTGCGCGGCAATGCGCTCGCCCGCCATGACCGGCTGCACACCCGCGAGCACTTTAATTAACGTCGATTTACCGGCGCCGTTCGGGCCGAGCAAACCGACGCGATCGCCCGGCACCAAGGAAACCTCCGCGCCCTCCACCACCCGGCGCTCCGCGTAACCGGCGCTCACATGTTCCAGCGAGAGCAGCGGATTCGGCACCTTGAGCGGCGCGCGAAACGCAAAATGAAACGGCGTATCGACATGCGCGGGCGCGATCAACTCCATGCGTTCCAGCGCCTTCATGCGGCTTTGTGCCTGACGTGCCTTGGTCGCCTGCGCTTTAAAGCGATCTACATAACTGCGGATGTGCGCGACCTCGCGCTGCTGTTGCGCATACGCCGCTTGTTGTCCGGCGAGTTGCGCGGCGCGGCGCACTTCGAATGCCGAATAATTGCCGGTGTAGACCGTGAGTTTTTCGTGTTCGATGTGCGCGATGACATTCACCACGCGATCGAGAAATTCGCGGTCGTGCGAAATCAACAACAGCGCCCCGGCGTAACCGCGCAGCCAGTCTTCCAGCCACAACACCGCATCCAGATCGAGATGGTTGGTGGGCTCGTCGAGCAGCAGCACATCAGAACGCCGCATCAACGCGCGTGCCAGGTTTAGACGCATGCGCCAGCCGCCGGAAAACTCCTGCACCGGCGTCGCATGCTGCGGCGTCGCAAACCCCAGACCGAACAACAGCTGCGCGGCGCGGCTGTTCGCGGTGTAGCCGCCGTGGGTTTCGTAGCGGCCATGCAAGGCGGCGATGCGCACGCCGTCATCCGCCTGTTCCGCGTCACGCAGCGCTTGTTCAAGCGCGCGTAATTCTTCATCGCCATCGAGCACATAGTCGATGGCGGACTGTCCGGTCGCCGGTGATTCCTGCGCGACGTGCGCGATGACCCATGGTGCGGGCAGATCCACTTCGCCCGCATCGGCATGCAGTTCGCCGCGCAGCAACGCAAACAGGCTCGACTTGCCGACACCATTCGCGCCGGTGATACCGACTTTTTGGCCGGGAAATACGCTGAAGGTGGCGTCGGCGAACAATACTCGTCCGCCGCGCCGCAACGTGATGTTTTGAAAATTCAGCATTGTAAAACCATCGTTAATATTTGGGCCTGATTATGAACTGCGGTGGGCGGTGCCCACCCTACCGATGCGTTATGTCGACATCAACAACCACCCCGGCAACTGCTCCTGCGTTGCTCTACCTTCCGCCATCCATGGCGGTCGCCGTCCGCTGCGCGTCCACCCCTCCTCGAAAATGAGGAAGGGAGAAGAGCGCTTTTCCTCCCCTCCTCATTTTCGAGGAGGGGTGCCCCGAAGGGGTGGGGTGGTCGCTGTTGCAGTTGTTTTCCCTGGTTACGCAAATGACTAAAGACCATCTCCACAACCGCCCCTCACTCACCTCCCGCCGCCGCGAACTGCGCGCCCGGCTCACCCCGGCGGAAGCGCGTCTGTGGCTGC
>CAZHHW010000148.1:0-1966 GCA_964532385.1 uncultured Gammaproteobacteria bacterium
TTTTGCGGGCAAGATGCCCGCGCTCCCATATTTCTTATTTCGGAGAAAATCAGGCTGTATTCATTTTAAAAAACGCGAATGCGCGCGGGCGGTGGAAAGCGGGTTCAATACAACTAACCCATTAATCTTCGCTTTCCCTCCGCCCATGCGGTTTGCGCACTACGAACAAAGTTATTAACGCACCAGTAAAAACAAGGCGGTATCTCCGCGCACCAGGTTCAACAAGATGCCTTGATCCGAACGTTTGGCGGCGCGTTTTAAATCTTCCAGGTCATTCACCGGCATACGATTGGCGTTGGAAATAATATCGCCTTTGCGCAACCCGGCACGCGCGGCGGGACTATTGTGGCTGAGTTCCAGTACCACCACGCCGGCGGGTTGGCCGCGCGCGCTGGACGGCAACTCTTCAACATTACCCAGCACCGCGCCTTCCAGCTTGGAAAATATTTGCTTGCCCGGCAGCTTGGTTTGCGGCGCTTCCGCCACTGTTGCGGTGACTTCACGCGGCTTGCCGTCCCGCAGGAGCTTGAGCGTGACTTTTTCTCCGATATGCAACATGCCGATGCGGTTGCGCAAGTCGCCCGAGCCGTGCACTTCGCGGCCATTCACGGCCAACACCACGTCGCCTACTTTTATGCCGCTTTTGTCGGCGGTGGAACCCGGTACTACTTGTGCGATCACGGCTCCGGTGTTGTTGTCGATGCCGAAGGCGCTGGACAGATCGGGTGTCATGTCTTGAATTAACACCCCCAGACGTCCACGCCGCACTTCGCCGTGCTTCACCAACTGATCCATGATGTCGCGCACCATATTGATGGGAATCGCGAAGCCGATGCCGACGTTGCCGCCGCCCGGTGCGATGATCGCGGTGTTGATGCCGATGATCTGGCCGCGCAAATTCACCAGCGCGCCGCCGGAATTACCGGGGTTGATCGACGCATCGGTCTGGATGAAATCTTCGTAGCCTTCGATGCCCAATCCGGAACGGCCCAGCGCGCTGACGATGCCGGACGTCACGGTTTGTCCTAAACCAAAGGGGTTACCAATGGCGACGACGAAATCGCCGACGCGGATTTGATCGGAGTCGGCCAACGGCAGCGCAAGCAATTTATCGCTGGGCACTTTGATCACGGCGATATCCGCGTCGGGATCGGTGCCGACCAGCTTGGCCGTCAGGCTGCGGCCATCGCGCAACGTGACGGTAATTTCCTCGGCGTGTTCGATGACATGATTATTGGTAACGATATAGCCCTGCTGCGCATCCAGGACCACGCCCGAGCCCAAGCTCTGCGTTTCGCGGCGCTGCGGCGGTTGATTGGGCACATCGAAGAAGTAACGAAAAAAAGGATCCTGCATCAGGGGGTTTTGCTGTGCGCGGATGCTGCCGCGCGTGGAGATGTTGACGACCGCGGGAGTTACTTTTTCCAGCATCGGCGCCAAGCTTGGAACCTGGTGTCCTTCGCCATCAAGGGCGGGTAAAACCGCATTCACGGGAGTGGACAACGCGGTGATGCCAAGCACTCCTAACACACCCAATGCCTGCTTATAGTTCATTTCAGTTTCCTTCTGTTAATAAAAGGGCGCGCTGAGCGCGCGCCCTGGAGAGTTACCCTGTGACAACAATTTTACGCGGCTGCACCACTTCTGCTTTGGGGATGACGACCTCCAGCACGCCGCTGTGACTGCGCGCGGTAATGTGCTCGGTGTCTGCCGCCTCGGGCAAGGTGAAGCGCCGCACAAACGTGCCGCTCTTGCGTTCGACACATTTATAGCGCTCGCGTTCCTCTGCGGCCAGCGGCGTGCGCACGCCCTTGATACTGAGCATGCCTTTCTCGGTCTGGATCTCGATGTCTTTGCTTTCAACACCCGGCACATCGGCCAGAATCACATACCGGTCCGCTTCTTCGCGAATGTCGACATCGGGCGCCCAATCGGCGGTGTTGCCGCCGGCGGCGTCATTCTCGGC
>CAZHHW010000148.1:2066-6470 GCA_964532385.1 uncultured Gammaproteobacteria bacterium
AGTTAACGGTTGACAACACTACATGTAGCCATTATCTTCCTGCCTCAACACAAGATGTTGTGTTGTTCGCTGTAACTGCACTCTTCACTAGACTGAATTTCGCCAAGGATCCCGGCGGTGGTCGCGCCCTTGCCGCAACCTCCCCGAGACGGGCCCTTAAACGCTTTGACGTACTGTAAAAATTAACGCTCTAAGACAAAACGGCGCCGCCTTCGCATCGGTCACGGGCCCGTTTTCAACATCGCCGGAGTATTGGGCTGTTACTCCTATCTAAATTGAATTATGGGGAAAGCCATATAATGAAAATCGCACACCTGAAGACCGGACCCGTGAACAAGACTGAAATTCCCTACCAACCCGCCTCGCTCGACATCTGGGACAAAAAGTACCGCTTAAAAACCAAGGATGGCCGCGCGGTCGATCAGTCGATGGACGAAACCTATCAACGCGTCGCGCGCGCGTTGGCCGATGTTGAGAGCACCGCCGAAAAACGCAACGAGTGGTACGAAAACTTTCTGTGGGCATTGCGCCGCGGCGCGATCCCGGCCGGGCGCATCACCAGCAACGCGGGCGCGCTGGAATATAAACCCGCGACCTCCACGATCAATTGCACGGTGTCCGGCACGGTGCGCGATTCGATGGACGATATTCTGCAAAAAGTGCATGAGGCCGGACTGACCTTGAAAGCGGGCTGCGGCATCGGCTATGAATTTTCCACCTTGCGGCCGCGCGGCGCGTTCGTCGCGGGCGCCGGGGCGTACACCTCCGGCCCGCTGTCGTTCATGGATATCTACGACAAGATGTGTTTCACCGTGTCGTCCGCCGGCGGCCGGCGCGGCGCGCAAATGGCGACCTTCGATGTCGGCCATCCCGACGTGCTGGACTTCGTGCGCGCCAAGCGCGAGTCGGGACGCCTGCGTCAATTCAACTTGTCATTGCTGATCACGCACGACTTCATGGAAGCGGTGAAGCACGACGCGCCATGGCAACTCGCCTTCCCCGTGTCGCAAAAAGAAGCCGAGGCCGACCAGCTCGACCTGCACAATCCGGACAAAGTGATCTGGCGCGAATGGGCCAGCAAAAAAGGTTACATCGTCAACAAGCAGGGCCTGGTCGCGTGCCGCGTGTACCGTACCATCAAAGCCCGCCGCGTGTGGGACGTGATCATGTCGTCCACCTACGACTATGCCGAGCCGGGTTTCATCCTGATCGACAAGGTCAACGAAATGAACAACAACTGGTTCTGCGAAAATATTCGCGCGACCAATCCGTGTGTGACGGCGGACACCTGGGTGCATACCGCCACAGGCCCGCAGCAAGTGCGTAACCTCATCAGCCGTCCGTTCCTGGCACGTGTGGATGGCAGTGACCACCCGACCAGCGCCGAAGGGTTTTTCCTGACCGCCACCAAACCGGTAGTGCGTCTCGAAACCGCCGAAGGATATGCCCTGCGTCTGACCGCTGACCATCGCGTGCGCCGCGTAACCGACTTCACCCGCTACAGCACGCAAACCGAGTGGTGCGCGGCCAGCGAGCTCCAGCCGGGTGATCGGGTGCTGCTCAACGATCACCGCAGCAACCCCGCATGGGCGGGCGCGTTCAGCCGCGACGAAGGTTATCTGCTCGGCCTGTTGGTGGGCGATGGCACACTCAAAACCGACAAGGCGGTGTTGTCCGTCTGGCAGTCTGCGGCCACGGTCAACGGTAGCGATGGCGACATACCCACCGGCATTCAAGCGGTGATGGCCGAGGCGTTGCGTGCCGCGCAATCCCTGCCACATCGCACCGATTTCACCGGCTGGCATGCAGTCGCCGGACGCGGCGAACACCGTCTGGTACTCGGTGCCCTCAAGTCGCTTGCCGAGCGAGTCGGCATGCGTCCCGGCGACAAGGCGATCACGCCGGTGGTCGAGGCTGGGTCGAGCGAATTCTATCGCGGCTTCCTGCGCGGCTTCTTCGATGCCGATGGCTCAGTTCAAGGCAATCAGACCAAGGGCGTGAGCGTACGCCTCGCTCAATCTGACCTACCACGCCTACACGCCGCACAGCGCATGCTGCTGCGTCTGGGCGTCGCCTCCATGATCTACAAACAACGACGAGCGGCAGGCTTCCAGCTGTTGCCAGATGGTAAGGGCGGGCGCAGTGAGTACGCGACTATTCCCCAGCACGAACTTGTCATCAGCGGCGAGAATCTGCGCCGTTTTCAGGAGCTGATAGGCTTCGGCGACAGCGACAAGGCGGCGCGCCTTGCGCGGGCACTCGCCGACTACCGGCGCGAGCTGAACCGTGAACGCTTCACGGCACGCGTAACCAGTATCACGCCGGATGGTGTGGAGGCGGTGTATGACGTACAAGTGCCTGGAATAAACAGTTTCGACGCCAACGGTCTGCATGCCCACAACTGTGGCGAACAACCATTGCCGGAATACGGCTCGTGCCTGCTGGGCTCGGTCAATCTCACCAAGTTCGTGCAGCATCCGTTCACCGAGCACGCGCGTTTCGACTGGGACGAGTATCGCAAAACCGTGGCGATTTTCACGCGCATGCTGGACAACGTGGTGGAGATCAACGGCCTGCCGCTGCAACAGCAACGCGACGAAATCACCGGCAAACGCCGCCACGGCATGGGCTATTTGGGCCTGGGCTCGACATTAACCATGTTGTGCATGAAATACGGCGCGAAAGACTCGCTGGAATTCACCGAGCGCGTGACGCGCGAAATGGCGGTGGAAGGCTGGAAAGTCGCGCTGGATCTGGCACTGGAAAAAGGCCCGGCGCCCACGCTGGAGCAGGACTTCACCGTGACCGCCGAGATGCTCGCCAAGCGTCCCGAAATGGCCGGCGACGGTTACAAGGAAGGCGACACCATCAAGGGCAAGGTGTTGCACGCCAAATACAGCCGTTACATGCAGCGCATCGCGCAAGTCGAGCCGGAGTTAGTCGCGGAACTCGCCAAGGTCGGCGCGCGGTTCACGCACCACACCTCGATTGCGCCGACCGGCACCATCTCGCTGTCGCTGGCCAACAATGCCAGCAACGGCATCGAGCCCAGCTTCGCGCATCACTACTACCGCAACGTGATCCGCGAAGGCAAAAAGAGCAAAGAAAAAATCGACGTGTTTTCGTTCGAACTGCTGGCGTACCGCACGCTTGTGAATCCCGATGCGATCCCGGGTTCGGAACAAGACGGCGAGACCTTGCCGGACTATTTCATCTCGGCCGACGACATCCATCCGAAGGAACACGTGGACGTGCAAGCCGCCGCGCAGAAATGGATCGATTCGTCGATTTCCAAAACCGCGAACGTGCCGACGCAGTACCCGTACGACGACTTCAAGAGCATTTATTTGTATGCCTACGAACAGGGCCTGAAGGGCTGCACCACGTTCCGCTTCAACCCGGAAGCCTTCCAGGGCGTGTTGGTCAAGGAGCAGGACTTGGCCAATACCACGTACCGCTTCACGCTCGACGACGGCTCGGTGGTCGAAGTCAAAGGCAACGAAGAGATCGAGTACGACGGCGAGAAACACAGCGCCGCCAATCTCTACGACGCCTTGAAAGAAGGCTATTACGGCAAATTTTAATGGAACGCCTCACCATCCATGAAACTTAAAAATTGCAAAGTAATAATCCCCTTCCCCCTGCAAGGGGGAAGGCTGGGATGGGGGTGCTCATCGAATCCCGCACAGTTCAACACACCCCATACTGGAACTCAGCAAGCCTGCCCGCACCCTTCAGGAGCCAAATCATGACTATCAAAATCGACAAAAAAATCGTCAGCTACGACGTCGCCCAACCCAAAACCGACGCGGAAAAAGCCAAAGCCGCCGCACCCGTCGAAGTAAAGACCGAACCGGGCAGCAACGTCGTACAGATGCACGAAAAACTCGAACGACCCGAGATGCTGCTGGGCACGACGTATAAAGTCAAAACCCCGCTCACCGAGCACTCGCTCTACTTGACCATCAACGACATCATCCTGAATCCAGGCACCGAACACGAGCTGCGCCGCCCGTTCGAGATTTTCATCAACTCGAAAAACATGGATCACTTCCAGTGGATCGTCGCCCTCACCCGCATTATCTCCGCCGTGTTCCGCAAGGGCGGCGACGTGACATTTTTGGTGGACGAGCTGCGTTCGGTATTCGACCCGCGCGGCGGCTACTTCAAAAAAGGCGGCAAATACATGCCGTCGCTGGTCGCCGAAATCGGCGACGCCATCGAAAGCCACTTGCGCCTGATCGGCCTGCTCAAAGGCGGCGAACTCGATGAGCACCAGAAAAAACTCATCGACGACAAACGCAACCAATACAACGCCTATGTCAAAACCGCCGAAAAAGTCGCGCCCGGCGACTTCCCGGAAAGCGCGCAACTGTGCACCAAATGCAGCACCAAAGCCGTCAT